>CAZRXF010000017.1:0-2693 GCA_964604015.1 uncultured Pseudomonadota bacterium | reverse complement strand
TGGCGTTGCCACGTCATATCCGTAGGAAAAGGCATGAGCAGAATCGATGCAGAACGCGATTTTTTCCGGCTTATCAAGCAACTGCAAAAGTTTTGCAAAATCTTGAATGTCTCCACCGACCGTTTTATTTGCATGAGCGGTATTTTCAAGAACAATCGTAATCGTTTCTTCAGTGGTCAACGCTTTATTGAGTGCCCGAGCAAGGTATTCAATCCCTTCTTGCTTATTTTCACACCCGGTAGCAGACCCTGGATGAATGACCATGTGGGTAAACGCTAAACGCTTTGCAAGATCAAGTTCATGATGAAAAGGACGCCACCCATTGTTGTAGCGGCCGGCAAGGTTCACCCAATAGGAGGCATGTACATAGAGTTGTTTAAAGTTGTCTCGTTTTTGCAGACACAAAGCAATTTCTTCATCTGAAAATACTGCATGCGTGTTACTGCCCTGCGGTATAAAAAAACATTGGATAAGCGGACTTCCTGCCGCATGTGCTTTATCAAGCAATGAAGAAAGTGTCGTAACCAACCGTACATGTAACCCTATAAGCCTCACTCTCACTCCTTAGCAACAAACGCTGCTCTTAGAAAATCTCCCGTGTACCATTCCTCTAACAGTTGTACAAAAAAAGACTGCACCACCGCCAATCCTTCCTGCGAATCAGATTCAAAACAGAGACAGATAACCGGTTGTGTGTTTGATGACCGCGCCAACCCCCAACCTTCTGAAAGCGTAACACGAATACCATCCACCGTTGAAAGCCGCACACCTTCAAGCGTGTGTACTTTCTCTGTAATTTTCGCTACTATCAAGGGACCTTGACCTTGTGCACACGGAATGCGAAATTCCTTCGAGCTTACCCGAGCAGGAAACTCCTCAACGTGCTCATCAAGCGTCCTTTGTGAGGATACCAAAAGCTCCATAAGCCGTAAACCGGCATAGAGGCCATCGTCATACCCAAAGTACCGATCCTTAAAGAAGAAATGGCAGCTTAATTCTCCCGCAAGAACCGCATCGTGATCAGCCATACCTTTGCGTAAAAAAGCATGTCCTGAAGGAGAAAAAAACAGCTGTCCCCCCCGTTTTTCAATGTGCTCTTGTAACCCACTTGAACATTTAGCATCACACACCACTCCAGCTCCTGGAAGCTGAGAGAGCACTGACGTTGCAAAAGTTCCTAACAATCGATCCCCGGGAACAAGACGACCTAACGGAGTCACTGCCCCCATGCGATCTCCATCTCCATCAAACGCAATCCCGACCGCTGCATTTCTTTTAAAAACTTCGTCTTGAAGATCTTTCATATTTTCAGCTACCGAAGGATCTGCCTCATGATGGGGATAGGTTCCATCAACGTCACCATACAAAATCGTGACCTTTTGAAACTCAAGCGCTTTACAAACAGCAGGCAACGTTGCTCCTACCGCTCCATTGCCACAATCAAATACCACCGGTAAATCACAGCCAACAAGATGAGGGAATAACCGTTTAAGATACGCAACGTATTCAGGAATAAGGGGATATTCTTCGTACCCACCTCGGACAGCATTGGTAACATGCGCACGTTCATTAAAAAGTTTTTTTACTTCCTGCAAGTCTTGCGCAAACAAAGGGCGCTTATTGAGGAAAAATTTGAGCCCGTTGTACTCCTTGGGATTATGTGACGCGGTAATCATGCATGCTGCTTGTACCGGTAACCAGTATTCAGAAAAAGAAACAACGGGCGTTGGACAGATACCAACAAACATCACAGACAACCCACTATCACGCAGCCCTTGCACTAATGCTTCTTTCAAAGCCGGAGAATGCGTTCTGCCATCCATGCCAACAGCAATCGTCGTCAGTTCAGGATGTAAGCGTAATGCATACACCGCAAACGCACGTGCACAATCATAGACCTCAGAAACTACTAACTCTTCTCCCACGATTCCGCGGATATCGTACATACGAAAGATATGATCTTGCATGAAAACTCCGTTATTTTTTGCTAGAATGTTTCTTTTCTACGCATGGTGTAGAAGCGCAGATGTCTAAGAGACCAAGGATGCTCGTATGATTCCCCTGAAACTCTCAATTCAAAATTTTCTCAGTTATGGTTACCCACCACAGGTCATCGATTTTACTCGGTATCGTCTCATTTGTCTTTCTGGTAAAAACGGTCACGGAAAATCAGCACTCCTTGATGCCATTACCTGGGCCTTGTGGGGACAAGCGCGCAAAGTAACGGCGCAAGCAAAACCAGATCAAGGTCTCTTACGTCTTGGCCAAACGGATATGGTCGTCTGTCTCGATTTCATTTTCAATGGTCAGGGCTACCGTGTCAGACGCATGTTCTCTACCAAGTACGGAAAGCCTGCCACGCACATTGATTTTGGAACCTACAACGTTGAAACCGACTCATATGTTGCACTGACTGAAAAGACAATTCGTAAAACCCAGGAAAAGATTGAACAGATCATCGGGCTCGATTACGAAGCATTCATCAATTCATCATTTTTGCGCCAAGGCCAGGCAAACGAATTTTCAAAAAAGCTTCCCAAAGAACGCAAAGATGTGCTTGCCAACATTCTCGGTCTTAATCGCTACGAAAAAGCAAAAAAACTGGCGCATGAAAAAATACGTACCCTCACTCAAGAAAAAGAAAAGCTTACCAAAATCAGCGAACACCTTGCCCTTGAAACACAGCAATTAGT
>CAZRXF010000016.1:0-23658 GCA_964604015.1 uncultured Pseudomonadota bacterium | reverse complement strand
TGGCTATAGGTGCAAGGATACACCCGTTACCATTCCGAATACGGAAGTTAAGTTTGTACCGCCGATAATACTTGTCTGGAAACGGACCGGGAAGGCAGGTGCTGCCAGTTTAAAAAGGCTCTCTTTATGAGGGCCTTTTTTTTTGCCCATTTTTTCTCTATGAGCTCCTTCGTCCCAGTGACAATTCAAAACTGGTTACAAGATGTGTATAACACCCGGTTACCAAGCGGGCAATCGCCTACCAAAATGCTTTTAATCAATGATACTGATACGGCTTGATGTCACCCATCAATGTACGTGACGCGTCGTCTTTTATGGATGATGTGAGCCTTATTTTTTAGATGTTCTTTCTGAAGCTTTGTGAACGGTGAGCTTTTTAGTTTAAAGCTTAAAATCGTTGACTAAGAGGGGTAGCTTGTATAAAGATCTTTAGTTATTGACTCTAAAACTTTGATGAAAGGAGAGTAATGGAAATAAAAAAAGGTCTAGGTCTCGTTCTTCTTGTTCTTGGCATGGTAGCAGTATCCCAGGCAAGGCAGACCGATGCGGATGACGCTGATCAGAGAATGTCTGACGATAGAAGAGGACGCGTTTTTGCAGCTCCTTACTCTGAAGAAAGGTATCAAGAGCATCAAGAAGAAAAACGTGAAGAACGATCTGAAAAACAAAAGACAAAACAATCAGGTGATCGTCGACATTTCCCCTTCTGTTATCCGTGCCCAGCTATGGAAGATGAGGCAAAAAAGCTCTACTTCGATCTTGCGGTTGGTATGATCAAATATACAATGCCTAAGACCACGGTGATAAATGCTGGGGGAGGCGCTGACACTGTGTCATTGACTCATGCGCCACTCATTCCTATGATCCGTGGTGGTATGGGGGTTGAGTTCATTGGTCTTCGTTGTCTTACGGATGATGAAAATACAACACGTGCGCGGTTAGGGTTGCAGGTCACGTTTGGGAAGAAAAATGGTCATGCAATTGAAACCTTGTATACCGGTACTGCTTCAACAACGCCACTGCTTAACGGCACACAAGATGTGACGCGTGGTGAGTTGATGACTTTGTTTGCCTATGATCTTATTCGCGATCTGTTTTCGCTAGAAGGCGGATTTGGTGTGGTAGGTGGAGCGCTGAAAGATTTCAATCTCTATCAGCAACCAACATCAGGTTCTGATGTTATTCTTTCATCGTACTTTACTGGACAGACTCTCAAGGCTCAAAAAGCAAGCTTTGGTGGATTTGTCGGTGCAACACTGTGTTACCGTTTCAAACATACTGATCGTCTTCGCCTTGATTTCAGCTATCGCTGTGTATTTAACTCAGTCTCATACCAAACAAGAATTTACCAAACACAGCCGGGCATTAACGCAAGTCAGACCTATCAAAACGGATTCTCGTTGACCCAAAGTGGAAGTGTTGTGAACCTTCCAAGCGAACCAAAGTTCAAAGTACGTGCACAAGAAATGGCCTTTGGAATCGTTGCAGAATTCTAAACCTAGCTTCAAAGAAAAATAAAAAAGCCGAGAAAACTCTCGGCTTTTTTTGTGTCTTCGTAGTTTCTTACTTTGTTAGGTTGATCGGCTGTTTGAAAATCACCGAATTGGGAATAAGAATCTTTTCTTTGTTGTTTTCAAGTGTTGTGTAACGGATATCAATTGCAACTACCTTGCCTTGGTAGACAATGCCCTTTTCAAAGTAAATGCTGATCTCATGTCCTGGATTGAATGGCTTTGAAGTGAGGATATAAAATCCTGCCATCACGTCAGTAAGAAGATCTTTGAAGATAAAACCGGCACCAACTCCCAGAAGACCAATGAGCTGAATGATGGAAGATACGTTAACCCCAAGAGCACTCGTAAATGCAAGAAAGCCGATCGCTAAAAAAATCCCTTTAACGATTTTTCCGATGAGAGGCAGGGCAAAATGATTCATACCATTGTGCTGAAATTTTTTGAGGATATCGTTTTGCAGGGCTTTTCCGATAATCCAAGAAATGGCTAATGCAAGAAAACCTACCATGATAAAAAAGATACGCTCGGGGGTAAAAAACGCTCCAAAAAGAGAAGTTTCCATGTTACTCCTTTCCTAACTGAGTGAGCCAATAATAACTTCCAACTACTACAACCATTGCTGCACATCCAGCATACAAGAATGCTCCCGGATACGCTTGTAACACACCATTTTCAAGTGCTATCAGTGCTGTTCGTGCTCCCACCATCATGATGATAGCGCGCTCATCATAGCGAATCAGAAGATAGTAAAAGGCAGTTAGAAGGCCTCCTCGAACAAGACCAAAAAGAATGAGGGATGTGGGGTGAATAAACAGGGTAGCACCCATGGTGCCACAACTAATGATAGAACTTACGATAAAAAAACATACGCCCCAGGCTGTTTGATGGCGGCTGTGTCGTGTAAGACGCATAAATCCCGCAATACATATCAGTTCGAGTAACATTGTTTGCACAAAAGAAAACAATGTTGCACAAACCACTGAATACACTGGTACGTAGCTGTTGTAAGGAAGATAGTCAGGAGTTAGAGGTAAAAAGCGGTCATGCGTAAGAAGGAGTGCCGCCTGCGATGCACCGCGCCGAAGAAGTTCGGATCCACAGGCAAAAAGAACAATCAGTCTTGTTGAGTTGGTGCGTGACGTGATAAGTCGCGCTGTTCCTGCGATACATACTGCTACCAAGGACCAGTACGCTAACAGCTTGAGTGTAGAAAAGGTCAGAAGTGAGAACATTTGTACCGCATATGGTTGGGATGAATGGAGGGCAGTGGCAAGGACTTGTGGTGAACCATTTAAGAAAGCAAGAAGTGCAAGTGAAAAAAGAGGGAGAGCCCACAAAAAGATCGAGTGTGCTGGAAAATGAGCAAAAAGGCGTTTTTGCACCATAAAAAATGAAAGAACAAAAGCTGCCATCATCACAAATTGGATAAAGAAATCTAAAAGATGGCGATACAAATCGGTCTGTTGCTGATTGCGTAACCAGGTTTCAGGAACGAAGACATGGCGATACACATTGGTTACTTTGTCGCCCAAAATAGTGACGGAGATCCGTGCTTCGCCACCTGCGGTAAAAGAGACGGTTTTATCTTGAAACGTGAATGTCCAATCTTTCCGTTGTGGGCGGTCTTGTACTACGGCAGAAATTTCCTTGAGTGTTTCTGGTAAAAGTCCGAGTTCTTTTTGGATTGCCTCGAGTGCAAGTCCACGTGCTTGCCCTTCTGAAAGACTTGCTCCTGGTGTTGATTCAGGTAACACAAGGTTACTTCGTAAAACGGAGCCATCGGGTGCAATCACCGAAGTAAATTCTTGAGCGCGTTCTACCACAGGTCCGGAAAACGAGACAAAGCGCACTGCCCATGAAGGAGGGGTAAGATACGAACCAAGAAGTTCATGGTATTTGCGTGCTCCCTCTTCACGCCATACAAATGCGTCCATATTAGAAAAGACAGTAGCAAGGTATGGGTAACGTTCCCACACAAATCCTTGAGGAGTTGGTATGTCTCGAGCAACAAAATCTTGCTGAGCAGTAACCAATGCCCGTTTTTTAGAAACGTGGATCGAAGGAGTATCCGCTGTAAATGGTGTTGCCCAGAGCCACAGAATCAGTCCTAGCAGACCAGAGGCGGCAAGAAGTTTTTTATTAAAAGAGGGAAGCTGTGTTTTTGTCAAAAGCTCTCTATCAGGTGCAAGGGTTTCAGGTTTTGAGGGAAGTGGGGCGACTGTGGCCGCGTTACGGTCATCGTCTGTAATGTCATACCACGCTCTGCGTTTGTATCGGTGATAGAGGATAATGCAAAACGGAGCAAGTAAAAGTGCGATAACGACGAGTTTATCTAAAAGAGCATGGGAGTTTTTGGTGGTCGCAAAAATAGGAAGGGACATAAACCAGAAATCGTAGACAAAATGAGCGATAATTCCTGGCAGAAGCCCGTACACAAGGTACAAAAATCCAAAGGCAAGAGAAGGGATGAACATTTCAACAAGACGGAAATAGCCAGGGGTTTGAGGATAGTTTGCATGACATGCGCCAAAGATCAGAGCTTGAACAATGAGGCCTACAAAAATACCTGTTTTTTCTCGTCCAAGCATTCGTCCTCCCAATGCACAGGCAGCAAGAGGAAGAGCGCGAAAGAGTAACTCTTCAGCAAATCCTGCTTGAGCAGAAAGAGCAAAGGGAGTAAGCCAGGGAACATAGGTTGCAAGAATGTTTGGATTGACGAGTGTATCTGCGGGGATCCACCAATGAAAAACTTTGGTAAAAAGAAGATAGATGGCTGTCATAAAGCCAATCCATGCCGGTACAAACAGATACCCTCCAATAGTTCTTCCCCATACAGCGGTAGAAGCACCTATCGTAGAAGACCACAGTTTTGAAAAAGCAAGATGTAAAGGGAATCCAAGACGGTCCCACGTAAGGCAAATGCTGATGAGAGCAGTGAGAACTATGCCAACAACGCACCCTTGAAGAACGGCCTCAAGTATGGTTCGCGTTAAAAACGAGGATGCTGAAGTAGCGGTGTCATAGGACATCCAGGCAAGAGGAAAGCTGTTTAAGATAGTCGCAGTGGTAAGTGCCCCAAAAAACAGTCCCCAATAAAGTGCTGGAGTAAGCCGAAGGTAGCGCCGTTGCAAGAAAAAAAATCCTGCAATCAAACACCCCAGAAAGCGGTACAAGAGTTGGAACCCAAGTCCGCCAAACGTAGAGACAGTAGTATTTGAGCTACGCATTTCTTCAAATCGCCGGGCAAATGTTTCAGGAATAAAAACAAATCGTTCAACCTTGGTAAGCAGATCTCCGCTTATGACAAGTTTTAATCGATATTTTCCTTCTGTACCCAATTGAGCATCTGTTCGTTCATAGACAAAGGTGTGATCAAGGCGTCCGCACGGTTTTTGTTCTTTGGAAGCTTCAATTTCTTTATAGGTTGTAAAATCAACATCCCACTCATCTCTTGCCAGTTGTTCGGCCTGCTCACGAGCTTCTTGAGTGGTGAGCGTTGGACGCATTTCAGTTTCGGGAAGTTTTAGTTCAAAACCGTAAGCGTCCCCTTCAGGAGTAAAAAAGAGAGAGATTTCATGAGTTACTTTTTCCTGAAAGTGACGCACATGCCACTGGTATGGTTCATATTCTTTAGAGTGAAGCAGTGCGCTAAAAGCCTTTTTTCCACCACATTCAAGTTCTATGAAAAACTGTAAAAATGAATCACTTTTAAATTCAACGGCGGAACGATGTTCTGCTGGAAGCCATCCGTGCTTACTACTCAACTGGTCAGCTGCTGCCAATGCCTGTTCCCTGTCCATCTGAATGGTAAGTGAAATGATCGGAAAACTCTCATTAAAGTAACGATAGGTAACACCGGCACCTGCTAAGGCAATGCATGTGATAATTGTCCAAAATAGTGATTTATTCGATGAAAAGGCAGAGGTAAACATACGGGGACTCCTTTACAGTAGACTACTCAAAGTAGTCTAAGAAAGATCCCCGTATTTGCAAGGAATGTGTCTCGTTCTTGATTTACGCCTGAGATTCAACTTCTTCCTCGATTCCTCCAAGTAGTTGAGCTTCTTTAGCACCGCAAATTCCACTAAAAAAACGATCAGATCTTGAAAAATATGTGCTTAGTCCCGTTCTGGTCTTTTCTTCTTCCTGTTCCAGATGCGTTGTCACGATTGTTTGTAAGAGAGATAGGCGAGTTTTTAAAATATGTAATGCGGTGGGATTTGATGTTTCTTTGCCTCTTTGTTTTTGACTAGTAAGAGCGGTGAGTCTTGCTATTTCAGCATGCACCTGTTCTAGTGCAGAACGTTGAGGATCAACTGTTCGTTGTGAGACTTCCATAGCGTGTATAGTTGAAGTGCAAGACAAAAAAAGAAAAAAAAGTTGTTTCATAGGAATATCCCCTCTAAAAATAAAAAAATACTAATAAAATAACGCCAAATTCAGTTGCGAGATTACGATGCAGACATCTGATCGATCTGTCGCGTCTTCCATTGCTCGTATGATGCAAGTGCCTGTTTCTCGCCTATAGTTATTTGTTGAACCCTTGTCTCCATTTTCTTCAGCTCTGCAATGCACGATTCCATGAACTTGATGCTTCTTCGTAGCTGAGCAACCTTTTGCAGTGACCCGTTCTTATCCTGACTCTTAAGGTGTCCGTGAACATTTCTAAGGCCGTGAAGTACAGAGGCTATCTGTTTTCGAATTTCTCCCGCCCGAACATACTGGCCTGTTGAAAGAGTAAGAAGATAAAAAATATACATCTTCATAAGAACCTTTTTCCAACGGAAGAACGAACTGAATAATCATTTATGTTAAAGAGTTTCTGTTTGCAAATCAACCGTTTTTTGTTTTATTCGGGCGAATTTATTATTCCCATAAGAAAACTATTGTTTTGAAACAACAAGAGGTGAAGTGTCGCTATAGGTCAACAAAGAACGATCATGTGTAATCATGAGGACGGTGATTCCGTGAGTTTCGACAAGTGCCGTGATGCAACGCATGACCAGATGGCTGTTTTCTTCATCAAGGGTAGCTGTTGGTTCATCAAGAAGCAAAAGAGACGATGTTCGTTGAAGCATGGTAAGAATAGCAAGTACCTGACGTTGCCCTCCAGAAAGCAGTTCTACTGGAATATCGAGCGGAATATGAAATGACTGGGCAAGCTCAGGGACAGCAGGTAAAACAATGCGAGAAGTACAAGATGGAAATGTGGCAAAGTGTGCACAAGCAAGGTTTTCCTGGAAGGTAAGATGCGGTGCAAGAGCCTCATCAAATCGTTGTGGAACGCGAGCGATGTGGTGTTGCGCAAACTGTGCGTAGGCTGAACTTGTAAGATCGTAGTTAGTTCCCTGATACTGCAACGTTCCTGTAACGTGTGAAGCACTATCAGATTGGGCCATCAGAATATGAAAAAGGGTTGATTTTCCTGCACCATTTTTCCCTTCAACAAAGGTGAGTTTCCTTTCGGGAAAACTAAAGTGAGCATTGTTAAAAATCGTTTTTTTACCGTTTGAAAACGTAAGGCAAAGATTTGTGATGGTAACCATGCTATACCCCTAATTCGCCGTTAAAGACTGATTTTTTTCCCCGCTGATGTAAAAGAAGAACGAGTAAAATAATGCATGATTGTACCAGGGTGAAATACTGCAAAGTAAATCCTACACGTAAAAGAAGTTGTTGAAGCAGGAAGTACACACCAAGACCTCCAGCTGCCGCAAAAAGGGCAGGGATTGGTTTGAGTGTTTTACCAAGTAAAAGTGCGGTGATGGCAAAAAGCGGAATGCCTACTCCCATGTTGCTATCAACAAACCCATTCGATTGAGCAAAACAGTAGCCAGCGATGCCTGCAAGGCCATTACTGATCATGATTCCTGAGGTAAAGACAAACGGAAGCGAGATACGATGATGCCCAAAGAACCGAGGGTTAGTTCCGTAGATGCCAAACGAATACCCCAGTGGCGTTTTAAGCAGCGCAAAAATAATAAGCAGGACAATGGTTGCTACCACAAAAAGCAGAGGAAGCTCGGGATAGCTAGTAAAAAAAGAAGTTGCCAAAGGATTTGTGTAGCTACTTAACGAGGCATTTGAACCCCCTAACACCATCTGGTTGATACCGTGAAAAAGCCCTTCGGTGATGATGGCAGAAAGCAGGTGTGAAAATCCTGCGCGTTGCGTAAGGGTGCTTGAAATAAGTCCGACCAACATACCGCCAAGAAGTGCTGCAAAAAGTACGATAACAAAAGTGCATGGTTGAGGAAGATGACCGCAGAAGGGGAGTACTTTTGCAGCTATTATTGCACCAAAGGTAAAAGCACTGCTTAATGCAAGATCAGGGACCTTCATAAGCCCGATATCAATGTACGCCCCCACAACGAGGGGGACGTACAAAACGGTTTGTTCTAAAAGTGCGCCGATGAGAGTCATACGGTCTCCTTCTTATTCAAAAGAACGCGTGGATGAGAGGTGAGGTCAGAAGAAATGGTCACCTTTTGCTGTGGTGCGGTTGCAGTATTTACTTTGATGAAGAAATTATTGAGTGGTGTGATGGCAAGGGCACTTACTGGTACGTTCTTACCAAGAATCTCGCTAGCTTTGCGTGCATTTTCTACGCCGTATTCTGATTCGTGAACTCCATACGAAAGAGCGGCGCCTTTATCGTTTGAATCAAGTTCTGAAGTAAACAGGGTGACTCCTTCTTGGTTACACTGTTTGATCAAACTATCCATCGCGCTGCATACCGTGTGATCCGTCAGTGTCATCACAACATCAACGTTATGTAAAAGGGCTGGCACTTTTTGTTGGATATCTTTGAGTGCAAATACTGCAACGGCAGAAAGAATGATGCCTCGTTTGGCAAATGCCTTTTTGAGCTTCTCTCTTTCAGCTTCAAAAGCGGGGTTTGATGCAGGGTCATACACCAAAAGCACATTCTTGGTAGTTGGTTTTGCAAGTAAAAGCATGTTGATCTGATCTTCTAGATCATACTGATCAATGACTCCACTCACCTGATCTTCAGGATCTTGAGGGTTTACAATTCCCCGTTGTACTGGGTCAGAGACAGCGGCAAAAAGAAGTGGAGTACGTTTACCCTTTTTAGTAAGAGCGGTTTTGGTAAGTTGGGAAGCATTTGTTCCAATAGTCATGATTAGATCATAGTTGTCGGCCGTTATTTTTTCAGCCTGACCTTTCATGAGGACTTTGTCTCCATTGGCGTTGTAGGTATCAACAGTGACGTGAGGCAGTTCTTTTTTTAACGTAGTGATAAATCCTTCTTCAATTTGATGCATTGAAGGGTGCACAGCCGGAACAAGGAGTGCCACTCGAGGTCCAGTGTTGGCTTGTTCTTTGGTAAGAGAAAATAACACGACAGCGATACTGAGTAGTGCTCCTGCAATAACAAGAGCTTGACGGAAAGAGAATGACATAGAAAATCCTTTGCATAATAAAAATACTTTTAATAGTAATTCAGACGCGTGAGTAACGACGAGTAGGTACTCGGTTCACGTGTAGTGCGCACAACAGATACTGCTGTGACGACGGGTCAATTAAGAAAAAATATGATTAGGCGCAAGGCCATGCAAAGAAAGAAAACACAAAACGACCGGACACACAGACTGGTGCCGGGACGAATTTTACGGGAATGGCGGTGGCAGATATGTTCGCAACCATGATCTATTCCTTACTTTGTGTTTACTGGTAGCTCATTGCTACCCTTCTTTCTTTAAAGTACCAAATCTTTTTTTTAAAAGAAACAGCCCACTCATAAAAATGGGGGAGCACAAGCTCGCAAAACCTTAGGTAGTGGTCCCTGGTGTGTCGGTAAAAAGGCCCAGAAGTTGGTAAACCGAGGAAAATTTAATGGTGCCTGGTGTTGTGGTTTTTTGGCCTTGGGCAACAAAAATCGTTTTGATGCCGAACTTTTGCGCTTCCTTTAATTGTGCTTCCAATGCGTTAATCGGCTTAAGGCTGCCGGTCAAACTTATTTCAGCAAGAGCCATCGATTTTTCAGGTAATGCTTGTTGGAAGTAACTGGAAAGTAGCGCGAGTGCAATGGCAAGGTCTGATGAACTTTCGGTTAATTTTAGCCCACCCGATACTTTTACAAAGATGTCATGAGCGCTGAATTTGATATGCAAATATTTTTCAAGAATGGCGGCAATAAGAACAATTCGTTTTTGGTCAAGGCCGGTGACGACCCGTTGCGGCATTCCAAATTTTGAAAGGATAGTGAGCGCTTGAATTTCAAGCAGCAGCGGACGTGAGCCTTCTAAGCAGCTCGTAATCACCGCACCAGGAGCTGTTGAGCTTTCATTAAGAAGGTACTGGTTGATATGGGGTACTTGCTCAAGTCCTGCGTCGGTCATCGAAAAAAAACCAAGTTCGTTAAGTGCGCCAAAGCGATTTTTAACACTTCGTAAAATACGGGTATGCCAACGGTCTTCTCCTTGCAGATAAAAGACTCCATCTACCATGTGTTCCAGAGTCTTTGGTCCTGCCATGTGGCCTTCCTTAGTGATGTGGCAGGTGATGATGACTGCGATGTTGTGTTCTTTTGCAAGGCGCATGAGAGCAAATGATGTTTCTCGCAATTGTCCAACTGTGCCGGGAAAGCTTTGTGTTTCTGAAAAGAAGCAGTTTTGAATTGAGTCGATAATAATAATGTCCGGTTTTTTTTCTTGCGCGGTCTGGATAATGCCTTCAATGTTGGCTCGGTCAGAAAAAAGAAGACGTGAATCCATACTATTGATGCGCATTGCCCGTAGTTTTACTTGTTCGAGAGATTCTTCAGATGAAAAATAAAAGGTAGTGTAGCGTTCAGCCAATTTGTGGGCCACGTGCAGCAACAATGTTGATTTTCCAATTCCAGGATCCCCGGTTAGTACGAGCAGCGATCCAGGCATGATGCCGCCCCCAAGGACGGTGTCCCATTCAGCGATACCAGCAATCATCCGTTTTTGTTCTGAACATTCAATGTCAGAAAGAGGGCGAAGCGATAAGGTATCGGCGGTAACAGAACGTGAAAATCCCTTTTTAGTTCCTGTTAACGAAGGAGTTAGTTTTTCTTCAACAAAGCTGTTCCACTCTCTGCATGATGGGCAACATCCCAACCATTTAAGGGAAGTGTGATTACAATTGGAGCAAAGAAACGTTACAGAATTTTTTGCCATACTGGTTTTTTATCAATGACGTGACATGAGCGGCAGCGTGCTTGGTATGCTTCTTGAGCACCCGGTTGAACAATCGGGTCATCAAAACGAGCTGGGACCCCGTTGACAATACGTTGACTGAAGTACGCATCGGAACCGCACACGATGCAGATAGCGCTTAATTTGGTAACGGTATCTGCAATTGCCATGAAAAGAGGCATGGTACTAAAAGGAACTCCCTTAAAATCAAGGTTAAGTCCGGTGACGATGACGCGTTTTCCTTTTTCAACAAGGTCGATGACTACAGAAACAATTTCAGGAGAAAAAAATTGAACTTCATCAATTCCTACTACTTCTATAGCGTCTGTGATGTGCAGAGGGATATCAAACGGATCAGCAATGGTAATTGCCTCAAGCGAAGTGCCGTTGTGTGAAGCAATGGTATGCAATGTCGTTCGTGTATCAACGTGAGGATTGAACGAGATAACTGGTTGCTGTGCAATGCGTGCACGGCGAAGTCTTCGGATAAGTTCTTCTGATTTTCCCGAGAACATAGGTCCGCAGATAACTTCTAACGTTCCTTTTTTGATGGATGGCACTTGCATGTTTCACCTCGAAACAGTGTGAAAAATAGTACGATTTGTAAACGACAAATCACTAGTATACACTAGCAACCACTATCGTATACCCGTCATTATACAAAGGTGAAAAAGCATGCCAGATCAATCTATTTTTACGCAGGATGTAACACGCATTAAGGAAGGTTCGTTTGCTCAAAAGAATCTTATAGAAGCTCCTTATTTAGAGATACATCAGTCGTTAGGGTTAGAGGGTCAGGCGTCATTATCAGGGGCAAAAAATGCGGTGCTTGTGATGATGACATCGCTTATTCTTTCTCGGGGGCTTTCTGTTTTAAAAAATGTTCCCGTGTCAGATGACGTGTTGCAGATGATTACGCTTCTGGAATCATTGGGTGCAACGGTGGTGTTTGATAAAGAGGCCAATACGCTTGAAGTTGATACCACACACCTTGAAGGATACCGAGTCAAACCAGAAATCATGAAAAAAATGCGTGCCTCAGTGCTTGTGATGGGGCCACTGCTTGCTCGGTTTGGAAAGGTAGAACTAGCATTTCCTGGTGGTGATGTGATTGGTGAACGTCCTGTTGATTATCACGTTAAGAATTTTGAAAAGATGGGTGTAGTCGTTGAACAACACGGTGATCTTTTGACTGCTTATGTACAGCATTTGCAGCACCGCAATCTCCTGCTCGAGTATCCAAGTGTTGGTGCAACCGAGAACTTGATGATGCTTGCTGTTCTTACTCCTGGTACTACGCGCATTATCAATGCAGCACTTGAGCCTGAAGTATTTGATCTCATTGCCTGTCTTAATGAACGGGGTGCCCAGATTACGATAGGCACACCGGCGATGATTGTGGTTGAAGGGGTTGCTACCCTCAAACCGGCACAGTACACCGTTATGTTTGATCGGATGGAAGCAAGCGCATTGCTTCTTGCTGGAGCAATCACGGGAGGCTTTGTCCATGTGCCTGAAGCTCCTGCTCACGATATGGGTCTCTTTTTGATGAAACTACAAGAAATGGGCCACACCGTGCTGATAGGTAAAGATGGTATCGGGGTTAAAGTTCGAGGAACCAAGACGCCACGAGCTGTTTCTATCAAAACTGCACCCTATCCAGGATTTCCTACCGATATGCAGGCACCGTTGATGGCTGCGTTGACTCTCGCTCAAGGGGTGTCCATTGTTAAAGAGACGGTCTATGAAAATCGTCTGATGCATGCGCGTGAACTTGATAAAATGGGTGCACAAGTTGAAACCCATTACGATACGGCCACCATTCGTGGTGTCGAGGAGTTGTATGGTACGCATGTCATCGCAAGCGATATTCGCGCCTCGTGCTGTTTGGCGTTAGCAGGTCTTGCTGCAAAGGGATACACGACAATTTCAGGTGTCTACCATTGGAAACGTGGATACCAATCATTGGAAGCAAAGCTTCGTGCTCTTGGTGCATCGATTACTTTGTATGAGTAATCACTAGTACTAAATAAGCGATTGAATCTCGAACGCTCCTGCCAGCTCTGTCAGTTCCTTGGTAATCTTTGCCTGGCGCATCTTATTAAATTGAACTTTCATAGTGTCAAGGAAGTTTTCTGCATTGCGTGTAGCGTTGTCCATAGCGGCAAAACGGGCGTTGTGTTCTGCTAGAAGTGACATAAAGAGTGATGAGCGTAGTCGTTCAGTCAGATGTATTCTTACAAGAACTTTGAGTATTGCTTCAGGGTCATGGTTCCAGGAGTAGTCATAGCGTGCTTGTGCAACGGCACAGGTATCAGGGAACGCGAGAGGGAAAAGTTGGTGTTCCTTGAATTCTTGGCTAAACAGTGATCGTGGCGAACAAGAAAGGACCGTTACCTGCGAGTAACGCTCATCTGAATCAACAAAAGCCAGGAGTTTCTGAGTAAGCGATTCTATGGAAGTTAGTTTTAACTCAGGCAGTGTAACGAGGTTACGTGTGCCAACTTTGTGTAAATATTCGGTAACTCGCTTACCAATTGAGACAACGTGGGTGTTCTTTGTGGTTAGCTGTTCTTTGTGGCTGTCGATCCAATAGATGAGCGGGGCATTAAACGATCCGCATAAGCCCTTTTGAGAGCCGATAATAATGAAAAGCTGTTTCTCTGTTGTTGAAGCTGGCTTAGAAAAGTGTGACTTTACTTCGCTTGGGACATGAGAAAGCACGGTTCCCATAAGATTGCTCAGAGCCGCTTGGTATTCCTTATAATGAGCTTGTTCGCGGTACATTCGTGCATGGAAGGAGCGTGAAATAAGCCGCATAGCACTGGTAATCTTTTTGATAGTGCTCACTGCTTTTATGCGCTGACGAATCTGAATTAACTGTGGCATGCCATTCCCTCTTCTTGGACTAACAGATCACCAGAATAACGATTGTTACCGCTCTTTTCAATAGGCCGAATAGAGGTTATGCCGTTTTTTTTAGACCGGTCGTCAGGATATGGTATTCTTTGAACTGCGAGGAGGATGGAAGCGATGATTGTAGTGGTTGATGGGTATAACGTATTAAAAAAGATTCATGGGCCGGAGATTTCTGAAACTCAACGGAGTGCCTTTGTAAATTTATTAGGCAGGTACCTTAAAAAGCGGCAGCATAAAGTCCTGGTCGTTTTTGATGGGGGGCCTTTTTATTACCCCAGCATGGAAAAACAAAAGGGGGTGACCGTATGGTACAGTGGGCAAAATCAGTCAGCCGATGATCTTATTATTACGTATGCGCAAGAACATCGCACCAAGGAGCTGTTGGTGGTAACGCTTGATGGTCAGTTGTGTGCCAAAGTAGGAGAATCTCGCGTAGAAACGGTCGATCCTGTCTTTTTTTATGAACGTGTTCGATCAGTGTGTGATCCTGAAAAAAGAGGTCCTGCATCTGAAAGTGGCGCTATTGAAAAATTGACCGAAGAGCACGATGAAGAGGTTGATCTTTTGATGTACGAAGCAGCAGGAATGCGCGTACCGCTTAAAGAGGAGCAGGGTGAAGTATCTCGAAAAACAGGAAGAGCAGCTGATCAAAGTTCTAAAAAAGAACGCGCTTATCGCCGTTACATCGATAAACTTTAAAAATGGATAAGAACACATGAAGAAACAGTATGAGGTAACCCGTCAGGATATGGCACGCTGTGCTCAGGGACTTCTCGATCTCCCCGTTCGGGTATGGGTATTGAGGGGGACGTTAGGAGCGGGTAAAACGACCTTGGTACAAGAAATGTTAATGCTTCTTGGAGTACATGGCCCTATTCAAAGTCCAACGTATACCTATGTTTCAGTCTATCCACTTCCTGATGGCAGAGTGGTGTATCATTTTGATTTGTACCGTTTATCGTCTCATCAAGAGTTTGTTCAAGCTGGGTTTGATGAGTATCTGTACGATGAACGGTCGCTGTGTTTTATCGAATGGCCTGACATTATTGCGCATGTTCTCCCACAAGAAACTGTCTCCATTACATTGGACTATTTATCCGAAGAAAAAAGGCTCATGACTGTTGAGTGAGTTTTCTCAGAGACTCCTTTAATGCTGCTGCGTGGAGTGCTCCGTATATAATGAAAATATTATTTCCAGCATCCCACTGAGCACGAATCACGTTGAAGGTATGGTTGTCTCGTAATTGATGACAACGGCGAAGGATGGGGTAGATAATACGAAGTGTTTTTTTAGGAATGGAAAAGTACGAAAAAAGACGACTGATGAGGTTAGTGTGGTGGGTAAGGGTCATAAGCCTTACAAAGAAAGATCTTTCAGGGACTGAGAGTGTTTTGCCAGTGTATGCGCGATGGAGTGCGATAAGATAATCAAAGGTAATGGAAGGATCATCGGTCCATGTGTGTACCCGCTCTAGAATAAAGTTTTCAAGATCGGGCTTTTCTTCATAGCGAGTCCAGAAGTCGGCGGCAAATGCAAAGCAGAAGTAATGGACATGTTCTTTTTTAAATTCTTGTAACAGTTGTTGGATAACTGTCTTGTACGGAAGTTCTGCGCCGATAAGGGTAAGATTATGTTGTTGTGCAAGCCAGAGAACATACCCACAATCACTTTGAACACGTATCGCTTCGTCCTTCGTTTCATAGGAAGAGCAGATGGCATCAGGAAGCAACTCGCCGATGATGACGGTATTTTTTAAGTTAGTTTTTTTCCTAAAAATATCCCACTCTTCGTCGACGGTTTTGTACTGGTAGTGGTCAGGTGAGTTGTCATGACAGATCCCAGCATAAAAAAGGTGCTGATTTTTGTAGGGCGACTCGAATGAAAGCAATGTGGGAACAGTCGGAGTGATAAGTCTGTCATACTCCTCCAGAGAAACGGATTCTGCGCGACATCTGTTGTTAATACCGTTGAAAAGTGTAATTACCACGAACCATAGCATCCCCTTTTTCATTCCTTCTTTCTCCTTACCAGACACGTAAAAAAATAGAGGAAGGAATCCTACTGCATTTCGTATCAGATAACCAGTATCAGTAGGTTATGAGAAGAGAGGAGGAACTATGTGCTTAGCTACTCTGTTGGAATACTGCACTAGCGGCAAGATAGGCATCAACTTCACCAACTGCGGTAAGAAGAGGAACCAACTCAGACTTTGCCTGATGGAATAGGAAATAGGCAGCGCGTACACGTCCTAAGTGGGAAAAAAAGCTTGGTTTTCCCTTGAAGGTTGGCGTTTTGAGTAAAGCAAAAAGTTTTTTGAGTGCTGGTGACGCGTGGCGTTTGTGTGCCGTAAGAAGTTGAGCATGAGGGAGTTGCTTGAGTTTTGGGTATTCAGTAATGAGCTGAGTACAAGCATCAACCGCTCGTATCGCAGTTGCAAGGGCATTCATTTTTAGGTGTAGGTAGCGAATCGTTTTAAAAAAAACTTCCTGATTTTCAAATTCTTTCATGAGAGCTGGTGTGATACCAACAGCTGTCAAAGTTGATACCCACTGAAGGTCAGAGTCCATAACAGGCGTATTGCATGCATACATTCCAAGGTAGAAAGCTCCCATTGCTCCTACAGTAGAGCAAGCAAGTAGCACGCCCGGTCTTGCAAGTGTTGTGAGGGTAGCGATCTGCTGCCGATATGGAGAGCGATTGATTTTCTGAGAAGGGGTATAGAGCCGCGCAATTGCTTGGCGTTCTGCACTCTTTTCTTCTTTCCACAGGCTGAGAAGCAAGCTTTCTTGTTGTGCAAGTTTTTTTAAAGAGATCAGACATCGGGTGAGATTCCGTTCTTTTTGAGTAGCTGAAAAAAGCGTTAGGCCAGGATATTGTAGGATGTGATGCAAGCAAACGCGGCCAAAGCTTGTAGAAACAAGAGGGACGCTAGTCATGTAACGTACGGCATGTGTCTGTTGGTCATAAAATTCAGATGAATATTCAGCAAGGTAAGGGCGCAGAAGATCTCTTGTTTGTTCATAACGGTCCGGTTCAGAAAAGCTTTCTAATTTGAAAACAGGTTTGAAGAACTCGGAAAGCGTTACAGCAATCGTTTTTTGAATTTCCGGCGGCAGAGCGGACAAAGGGATGGTTCCACCTCCATGTTGTACCAGTGCTTGTAACTGAAGGATTTCTAGGGCTTTCTGATACTCAGAGGTAGATGTGTGTGTAACTAAGGGCATGAAGAAGCCGCATGTGATGAAAAGAGAAAAGACAAGATTTTTCATAAAGATTCTTTGACTACATCAGGAGAGACGAACTTTTTCTTTTTGAAAGATGTTTTTGCTGAAGAAGCATGCGCTTCACCTGTAGATACGATCCCAAGACCGAGAAGACACGTCATCAGGTAACGAGAGAGAACCATAGAATATTCCTTACCGGACAATGAAATTCGAATAATTGCTCCAGTATATGATTTGGGGTAATGGTGTCAATCAAAGTGATAGCCGGATGACGGTTTTTGTAAAAAGAAAGAGGCAATCATTACGACTGCCTCTTAGCATTTTTATTACCAAAATCGAGTACTATGCTTACTTCTTTCTTGCTAAAATTTCTTGAGCTTTATCAAGAATTGAGCTTGAAAACCCTTGTTGTTGCAAGATATCGAAGGCGACATTTTGGTCAGCTGCTCCCAGTTCTAACTTGAATGGATAGCTGAATGTTCCATCTGCATGGCGGACCACACGGACCTGATAGTTCTTGAAAAGACCTGTGACTGACTCAAGTTTCTTCAATTCCGGAAAGTGGGTTGCAAGAAGAAGTACTGATTGCGGTTTATGGCCGAGGTTTTCAGCAACGGCGTAGCTCGCTGCTTCACCTTCTTTTGGTGAAGTACCGCTGAACATCTCATCCATGACCGAGAAGGCAAACTTGCCAGCAGGAAGTGCTTCTACTGATTCAAGAAGGGCCTGTGCACGAAGAACTTCTGATTTGAATAATGAGTTGCCGCCAGCCGTGTCATCGCTGATGTTCATGTAGGTATTGATAACGGAAAAGGGAGTCAAGCTGAAAGAACGAGCGGGAACTATACCAAGCGTTTGAGCAAGGAGGATGTTGAGCGTAAGCCCTTTTGCAAACGTTGACTTACCACCTGCGTTAGGCCCGGTCAGAATGATATTACGAGGAGCATGGGTACCAATTTCAACTGAATTGACGACTGATTTTTCCGATCCAACAAAAGGATTCCACATAGCTTCCATCGCAATGGCAGGAGTGTCCTGTTGTAGGTATTGAGCGAAAACAAAACCGTTTTCTTTCCCTTCATGCTCTTTGTAAAGCGTTGCGCAGGAAAGGTACGCGTCAATTTCACCAACTGCAGCAAGGGCTGGAGTGAGTTGCTGTTTGATTTGTTCGATAAGTGCAAATGCAACTTTTACACGAGCTCGTAAAACGAAGTATGACGGCTCTCCTTTGAAGGTGTCTTTGCGTAGAACGCTGTGAAGGTAACGAAGTTTACGAGAAAGCGTCTTTTTGTTCTTTGCAAAAGCTTTGATGGTAGATCGGTGTCGAAGCGTGTCAAATACAGGATTATTATCGAGTCCTTTTTCAATCGCTTCCATTGCTCGCATTAAAGCAGCGATACCATTGGCACGTTCATGAAGATAGCGCAAGGTTTGGAACTCCCGTTTGTATCCTTCATAAGAAAAATAGGTCAGAAGGCCAAAATATGCCTCACCTAAGAATGCATAGGCGCGATTTTCTGCATCCATCGTGTTCCAGCCAAGGTAGATTAGGTATGGTAATGCAACGGTCATAACCGGAACAGCAGCGCCCGTCAATTTGTTAAATGGCCTTATAGCGTACTGATAGGAAAGATCCGTATTGAGCTTCTTAAACGATTTTGATTGCCAATATTGTGCATCAACAAATAGTTTGTTTGATTGTGATTCTTGTGACCAAAAGCTGTAAATAGCATCATGATGATGTTTAACTTCCAGAAGTGCTTTATGCAGCGAACGAGAAAGATGCTCGTTTTCCCTAAGTGTCGAAATTACTGCTTGGCGGTTAGTCAGTGTGGTGATGTTTGTTGTTGGAGTGGTCAGGAAATACCCAAGTACAAATTCACCTTCTGGCAAAATTGTCCGATTAAGAAGTTGTACGAGGTTGATTGATTTGGTAGCGGTGCCGCAGAAGTATTCAAGATCTTTCCACACGTTTTTATTTACAAGATCCTGCGTTGATGCCGGAAAGTGAGGTCCCACCAGATTGTAGGTGAGGGCGAGCTCTTGGTAACGATCAAGTTTTGCTGACTTGAACGTCGGTTCTTCTAGTCCGGTTAACTTTTCCCACCAGGTTTTTTCGTTATCAGGCTTTGGTGTTGGTGTTGCAGATACGGGAACTGGCAAGCTCGAAAGATGTGCCTGCATCGTATCAATAAAAGGGTGTGCAGGAGTTGCCTGGGTAGAGCCTGCTGCTGCGCAGAACGATACCATGGACAAGAGCACCAGTGTGAGTTTTTTCATCATGAATTTACCTTGGTTAGAAAAAATGAAATGACGGATCAACGCTTCTATTCTAGATAAAGTGCATTAAAAAGCAATGAAATCATGGTAGTGATGTCGTGTAAAGAATGAGTAGGATGTGTAAATGAAAAGGGGACCCGAGGAAGAGTCCCCTAAAAATTGCACTGTGTT
Organism: uncultured Pseudomonadota bacterium; assembly: GCA_964604015.1. Taxonomy (GTDB): domain Bacteria; phylum Babelota; class Babeliae; order Babelales; family CAIQNR01; genus CANNBR01. The sequence goes on along the minus strand of CAZRXF010000016.1, from coordinate 4,364 downwards.
GAATAAGTTACGCGTTTGGTTCTTTCAAGATTTCCTGTGCCCTATCAAGAACGGAGCTTGAGAATCCTTGTTGTTTGAGAATATCGATTGCAACGTTTTGATCAGCAGCGCCAACCTCTACCTTGAACGGATACGTGAACGAACCATCTACCTGGTGGACAACGCGAACTTGGTAATTTTTGAATTTTCTTGTGGTGTGTTCAAGGCGCTTGAGCTTAGGAAAATGGGTTGCCAAAAGGAGGATTGAGTGAGGATGGTTCCCCAGATTTTCCGCTACTGCATAACTGGCAGCTTCCCCTTCTTTTGGAGAGGTACCGCTGAACATTTCATCCATGACGGAGAAAACGAAGGTGTTGTGAGGAGCGGTTTGTATCGAATCAACCAACTCTTGGGCTCGAATAACTTCCGATTTAAACAGTGACTTTCCGGCTGCAATATCGTCAGCAATGTTCATGTACGTGTTGATTTTAGCAAAGGGGGTAAAGCTGCAGGAGCGCGCTGGAACAAGCCCAATCGTTTGTCCTAGAAGAACATTCAGCGTGATGCCCTTAATGAAGGTCGACTTACCACCTGCGTTTGGCCCGGTGAGAATGATGTTTGTAGGAAGTGCAGTTCCAAGCTGAAGCGAGTTTACGACTGCCTTTTGAGGGTCGAGAAACGGATTCCACATGTCTTGCGCGTTCAGTGAGGGAAGCAGTTGATTTTCAAGATACGTGGCGAAGGTGAACATGTTGGCCTGCGTTGCATATTCTTTGTAAAGCGTTGCGCAGGAATTATAGGCATCAAGTTCTCCAAGAACAAGGAGGTAGGGCGCAAGTTCGTCTTTTACCTCTCTCATAAGGGCGTAGGCGGCTCGTACACGGCCTTTACGAGAAAGTATAGAGACGTTCCCCTTGAACGTTTTTGTCTGCAAAAGGCTGATGAGTTTTTGTAGTTTTGGCGAAAGAGAAGCTTCTTTCTTTTGGTATGAACGCAGCAGCTGGGCAGTTTCCATATTCCAGAGTTCTGGATGTTTTTCAAAAGTAGCTACTGTCGTATCGAGTATCCGCACAAACGAGGCAAGGACATTTGTTTTTTTATGAAGATAATTGAGTGTGTCGCAGTAATTTATATGAACGAGTGCTTCTTGATATGTTTGAATGAGCGCAGCAGCGGCAAAAAATGAGCAGATAGCCATGTTAACTTCGCGTGGTTGAGGCCCATACAGTGCCCCAAACTGATACTGTGAATACCCCATCAAAAAATAACCTGCATTAAGAAGTACCATTCCGTGTGTAAAGAAAAAATGGCGAGAAAGCGTGAAGAATTCCTGCCATGCAGGTGATGTGGTTGCAATCCGTAAGCCCTTAAGAAGCGGGTGAGGATTGGTGGTATAGAGTTGATCAACGAATATTTTTTCTGCACTGTTTTCTTCTCGCCAAAAGCTCAATAAAACGCTTTCAGACTGTTTGAGTTCAGCAAGAAGTGAAGAGAGTTTTTGGTTTAATTTCTCGTCTGTAACAAAGATGTCGATAAACTTCTGACGTTGTTTAAGGATTGCTACATCATTAATAGGGTGAGTGAGGAGTGAGGCAAGATAGACGCTTCCGAGTGTGGTGTGGGTGCGATCAAGACGTTTAAAAAGATTCCCGCCACCGAGTAATTCAAGGTCGGTTCGTACATTTTTATTGATGATGGGGGTGATTTGATGCGTTGGAGCTAATTTTGAAAAAAGCTCATACACGGTGACATGGCGTTCATAATCAGACAATGTGCCAAGTTCATAGTCTGGGCGTGCTGCGCCGGTACGTTGTTCGAATAATGATTTTTTCTTTGGGGTTGGATCGTGTTTTTGTTGGTGTTGGATGGGGACAGGCAGCGTTGCGAGGTGCAGTTCCTGGATATCAGAAAACTGATATGCTGCATGGAGATGGTGTTGTGTGGTGATTGCAAAAATGGTCGCACACAGTAGGAGCGTCTTTACTGTGACGGTTGAGGTTTTCATACACTGTTCCTTAAAGCGATGATAGTGTTGATAATAGCTTTAGATTAGGGTATTGGATTGTCTTGTCAATGAAAATTGTTATCTGGATTGACGATTTCTGTATGATGTGTTTGAAAGGGTTGAATGATGGCTGAAAATAAGAGTCCTTTGTTGGAGCGGCCGGACTATTTGGTGTGTACTTGTATGGAGGTGATGTACAGTCAAATTGTGAAGGCCATCAAAGAGGGCGCTACCACGTACCAGGAGCTTTCAGACAAGCTTGGTGTGGGCACCGGGTGCTCGAGTTGTGTAGATGAGGTTAAGGAGATCCTGAAAGAGACGACCGGTTGCTGAGTAAAAAGATTCGAAATTAAATTTGAAATTGGATAAGAAAGTCATTATCCTTGACTGCACTTGAAGTTTGTAGACGAGTGTTGTTTTTGACATAAATAGACATTGCGGCGAGATTCCCGAGCGGTCAAAGGGGGCGGACTGTAAATCCGTTGGCTCAGCCTTCGTAGGTTCGAATCCTACTCTCGCCACCATAAAAAATTTTTGCGGGAATAGCTCAATTGGCTAGAGCGACAGCCTTCCAAGCTGTAGGTTGCGGGTTCGAGTCCCGTTTCCCGCTCCAAATTTTTTAGGCTTATATGTGCTGGCGTAGCTCAGTTGGTAGAGCAGCTGATTTGTAATCAGCAGGTCGCTGGTTCAAATCCAGTCGCCAGCTCCAGCTTCTAAAAGTCGATAGGGAAGGGCTAGAAAGATTTGTCTTTTTAGTTTTTTTGCTCTACTTTTAGAGAATGCCTATAAATTTTAGTGTAGAAAATGGCCCACGTAGCTCAGTTGGTAGAGCATTCCCATGGTAAGGGAAAGGTCACCGGTTCAAATCCGGTCGCGGGCTCCAGGAAAATCGATGTCAGGGCGATAAGGTACGGTACAATGGCAAAAAACAAAGTAATAACAAGCCTTTCTTGTGAAGATTGTAAGCATCGCAATTATACTCAGTTAGTTTCTAAGAAGAGGACTGTTGGTTCACTTCGTTTGAGGAAGTACTGTGCTTGGTGTAGGAAGCATAACCCACATAAAGAAACGAAATAAGTGAGTGTAAGGCCAGTAGCTCGAATGGTAGAGCAGCAGACTCCAAATCTGATGGATGGGGGTTCAAGTCCCTCCTGGCCTGCCAATCAGAACTCAAAAGAGCGGTGAACGAAAATGGTTGAAAAATTAAAAAGTCTTCTCGAATTTTTGAATGGGGTAAATCGCGAGTTTTCCAGAGTTGTCTGGCCGACGAAGTCTGAGCTCATTGGTTCAACGATGGTGGTTTTAGTGTTGGTTGTGTTCTTTTCTCTGTACCTGGGTTTTGTAGATTTTATCCTTGCACAGCTTGCAGCGCGGATTTTTTAACGAGGCGGGAAAATAGATGAAACGATGGTATGTAGCCCAAGTATATGCTGGTTATGAGGAAGTGGTCCAAAAGGACCTTCTCAGACGCATCAATGAGACAGATGATCAAAGATTTGGTCAAGTTCTTGTTCCGTCTGTTCGCCTCAAGAGTTTTTTTGCGGCTGAAGAAGAGGGCGAGGATGAACGTCTTTTTCCGGGCTACATTTTAATTGAGATGGAGCTCGATCAGGCTACTCTTAACATGGTTACCTCAACACCAAAAGTTTTAAAGTTTCTAGGGGGAGAAAAACCCGCACCGCTTACAGCCCGCGAAGTTGAACGAATCATCGCCCAGGTTAAGGGTGGGGTTGTAGTTCCTGCTGCTGTAAAGAGTGAGTTTGTGGTAGGTGGAGAAGTTGATATTTCCGGGGGTCCATTCTCTGGATTCGTGGGAATTGTTGATAAAATTGATGAAGAGAATGAACGACTTACCGTCATGGTGAGTATTTTCGGTAGATTAACGCCTGTCGAACTTACTTTTGATCAGGTGAAAAAATAGGGTACACAGTATGGCCGAAGTAAAAGCAAAAGTTAAAATTCAGATTCTTGGTGGTTCAGCGACTCCAGCTCCACCTGTCGGTACTGCCCTCGGGCCCCACGGTGTAAACATCATGGATTTTTGCAAGGCGTTTAACGCTCAGACGGGCCAACGCAAGGGCGAGACCATCCCAGTGGTTATAACGATTTTTAAGGACCGTAAGTTTGAGTTTATTCTTAAAACGTCTCCTACCTCTGAGCTCATCAAAAAGAAGATAAATCTCAAGAAAGGTTCTGCCCGTCCAAATTCTGCAAAAGTTGGAAAGCTTACGCAGAAGGATGTGGAAGATATTGCCAAGGTCAAGCTTGTTGATCTGAATGCTGTCGATCTTGAAGCAGCCAAAAAGGTTGTTGCAGGAACTGCTCGTAGCATGGGCGTGGAAGTTTTAGAAAGCTAGTTTGGTTTAGGCAAGGAAGAAGC
>CAZRXF010000015.1:0-13276 GCA_964604015.1 uncultured Pseudomonadota bacterium | reverse complement strand
CGTGAAAAAAAATATGGTCATGCAGCAGCCTGGAGTCTGATTCGAGCATTACAAAAAAGTGATGGAACTCGTACAGCCGGTGTTGTGGGAGTGGTTTGCAATTTCACTAAACCAACGGCTGAAAAACCGTCATTGTTGCAGTATGGCGAAGTAGTGACCTTTTTCCATGAATTTGGGCATGCCTTGCATACCGTATTTGCCGCTACCAAGTACTATTCACACGGGGGAACTGCGGTTGAAACTGATTTTGTCGAACTACCTTCCCAGATGCTTGAAAATTGGATGGAAGATGCAGCTGTTTTAAAAATGGTCAGCTCTCATTATCAAACGGGTGAACCACTTCCTGATGATCTCATTCAAAAACGGTTAGAGCTTTTGAAGTTTGGAGAGGCGTTAGGAGTTGCACGGCAGTTGACCTTAGGGATGTTTAGTCTTGAGGTTTTTGGAGGTAAGGATGTTCCCTCTTTTGCGACATTGTGGCAAGAAATTGCAGCAGAAAATACCCCGTATTCGTGGTATGACACTGAGGCGCATGGGTACTGTTCATTCGGTCACTTAGGAAACTATGGAGCAAAGTACTACTGCTATTTGTGGTCTCAAGCGATAGCAATGGACGTATTTGAGCAGATTAAAAAAGAGGGCTTGCTGAATCCTGCTGCCGGTAAACGCTATGTGCAAGCGATTCTTGGGTGCGGTGGGAGCAAAGATGCAAATGTTATGGTTCATGATTATTTAGGACGTGAACCGCAATTTGATGCGTTTTACAAAAAGTTAGGTTTTTAAAACTAACGAGGGGGGGATTTGGGTATGTTGTGGGGTGCTGTGTATCTGTTGTTTGCAGTGAGTTCTTCCGTGTGGTCAGTTGGTTCGCAGCCGACCGAGCCAGAGGATGACGTACTTGTCCCCTCACCAGCGGCGGTCGCAGTAGATAAGCGATTTTCGCTTCTTCAAGAGGCGCGTGCCTTTAACTCCGGCGGAGGTAGACTGGATCTGTTTGCATGGAAACTTTCAAGGGCAAAAGAGGCGGGTTGGCTTGGTGAACGTGATGAAGAAGGAATGTCCGTTGCTCACCATGCTGTCTGTGAGCCTCAGGGGCAATTACTTGATCTTGTGTTGGCGGCAGGTGCTCCCTTTGATAGACAAGATCGCCAAAGAAGAACGCCATTGCATTGTCTGACAGAGCGCTTTTTTGCGTGTGGAAGTCTTGATTTTTCAAGAAGATTTCCTCGTTATCAAAAGATCCTAGCGGCAATTGCAAAAGTGCAACGAGCGGGAGTACCGCTGGATGTGAGAGACGCACAAGGACGTCTTCCCTTGGGTGTTAAGGTACCTGAAGATTCTCACGAAAGTCCGATTCATTACTTGGTGCGTGCAGGAAGAATTGATGAATTGCGCGGGGTTGTAGCGCTTGGACTTCCGGTAGTTTTTACCGCAGCAGATGGACGCTCAACGCTTGATGATGCGCGGTCGCTTGAGATGGTGAGATTTTTGCAACGTCGGGGTGGTGATATCTTTGCACGAAGACTAAATGGGTTGACGATGTTGCATAACACGCGCAGTGCCGCAGTAGCCCAATTTTTGATTGATACCGGTAGGTTTGACGTTAATGATGCAGAAAATGAAGAACGGGCTACCCCTTTGCACACAGCGTCTGCTTGCGGTGCTCTTGGGGTCATAAGGGTGTTGTTGCAGTATGTGCCATCTGCAGGAAGTGAAGGGGCTACTGAAAGCGAGGCAAAGCGGTCACGTTTTTCTGAAGATTAGAAAAGGGGGTTAATACGAGTCTGTTGGTGCATTTTTATAAAAGTATCTTGGCCTCCGTGATATACTTTGCAGGGTGATGATGAACAAACAAGGGGGGAGCGATGCAGGCAAGAGAGGAATGTGTAGCTTTGGTCTTGCGCTATGGGGGTGCGGGGCTTTCGCTTTTAAGTTTGCAAGAAGGACGCGTAGAAAAACGGTGGTTTACTCCTCGCCATCGCGCACCGCTTCATCGTGGTTCACTAGTTTCGTATTTCAGTGACAAAAGGCAGGGGCACATTGAGACCCTTGAGCAGTTAGATCTTGAATTGTGTGCAACCGAGTTGGGTTTTAAAGATATTTATCTTCTGCATTACATTCTTGAAGCGTGTCACAATTTCATCCCAATTGGCAGTGAAGCACAGCACCTTTTTTATTTTCTGGTCGAACTTTTTCATCACTTTCAATCATTTCCGACATGCGCTCAAAAAAAACGAGTATTGTGTAAACTATTTGCATTGCTTGGTATTTATCCAGAGCACGAGATGATCCATGCTATGGCGAATCATCTCAGGGAAATGCCTATTGACAAGTTGCTTGAAGCACCCCTAGAGTTGGATTCAGAAGAGTTGATGGGCATCTGGCTCTCCTGGTGCATTGAAATGCATCCTAAAGGAAAATTTTTTAAGGCTATGCCTCTTTTACTAGAAAAGTGACGTTGCGATGAAAAAAATACTATCTTTTCTGTTCGCGCTGATGACGATTCCGCTGCAGGCAGATTTTCTTGATTCACTCAATATTCCAAAATTAGAAAAATTTAACGTTGCTATTGGTACGGACAAAATTGCAGAAGATCTTGCTCAACTGGGGCGTCAACTTGATCTTTTGCAAAAGGAAGAACGTTCAGCTAGTGAAGAACTTGTTCTGCAAGCTGACAAAGTAAAAAGTCAGATTGCTACCCTTGAATCAACAAAGCAACCTGATGCTCAGCACGCAAGCAAGCTTCTTTTAGTGCTTAAATCAACGAGTCAGGCTCTTGCTACCCTACGATCTTTACGCAAAGAGGTTATTTCAACTATCAAGCAGCATAAGGCGTTATTGGATGATTATTCCAAAGATCGCTTTTTTGACAGCATTCTTTCTGAGCGTAAAACGGTTTACACGTTTGATGATATTCAAGATTTGGGCAATCAAATTGCAAGCCAGGAAGAAGTTATTGAACATGAACAAGCGCGCAAAAAAGAAATAATCCTTGATATTGAAAATAATGAGAAAAAGGTTCTTGCCGCTGAAGAAGCCTATAAAAAGAAACTCAAGGAACAGGGCGAGTTTGGAAAAGGGGTTGTGGCAACGGAGCGCAATTTGAGAGTGAAGGGGGAATTTCTGGATGCAGAAGTTGCACTCTCATTGTATGAACGAGATCTTGCGGTACTGAAAGTCCAAGAGAAACAGACAAAGCTTGCCCTTGTTGATGACACCATTTTTATTCAAGAACGAACATTGCAATTGCTGAAGAAAAAACTCGACTTTATTGTTCGTATTTCACTGCGTGTTGATGCTGATGATGTCAGGGTTGCAGAAGAAAAATTGAAACGAGAAAAGCAACAATATCTTACGGTTACTGATGCGTACATTCAGGCAATTGAAAAACTGGCTACGCAAGAAGAAAAACTTAAAAAAGAACTTCTATTTCTGGAAAAAAGTTATGGAGAGGTGACTAATAGTATCCAGAATCTTGCAGAATGGTCAGCCACGGTTCATTCAGCTGAAGAGTACCTCGTTCTGGGGGAAATGGGCCTTAAGAATGATGAACTGTTAGTTCTTGAACGAGAAGTAGAGCTGCTTCAGGCGCAGACTGAATGTGAAAAAGAACGGTTCAAGGGGCAAGAGTTAACAACTGACATGATCAGTTCATGGTACAAAATTAAACATCAACGGTTTAAAACGAGTGACGAGCTTCATGCTGAAGTAAAAAGATACCAAGATCTTTCTCTTGAACTCATGCGTGATCGCTCTGCGCAGGAAGATAAACGTACTTTGGCGACGAATCGTCTGAATATGCAGAACCGTGCTCTTTCAAATCTTAAAACGCATCGTGAGCAACTGCGCAGCAAAGATCGTGGCATGTTCAGCCATGAAGATGAAAAATATCGCAAGATTATCACTGATTTTGAAGGAGCGCAGCTTCTTATTACGCGTCAGATCGAAATTACAGGAAACCTTATCGAGGTCTATTCAAAGACATTGGTCTTTCTTAATAGTTCCCTTAAGCATATCGATGCGATGGTTGCAGAACTGCAACGAGTGAGTTTATGGCATCGCTCGCGTGGTGCTATTTCGTGGGATGGAATCAAGAACGTTTTTTCTGATACCAGGATGTTTTTGAGTGATTTACATACGCTTGCAAGCCATTCGCTTCCTTCAGTAGATGACGCTGCGCATTGGGTGAACGCACTCCTTGATAACCCGCTTGAACTATTCCTTCTGTTTATTCAGTTTGTTGCTCTCGTTGGTCTTTTCTGGGCGTTGTACTACTGCCTTCCTCGATTTTCTCAAAAGCTGCTTGCAGTACAGCGCGATTTTAGTGGTGTCTACCTTTTAGGGCGCATGCTCGGATTTCTATGTTTGTTTTCTTACAAACATTTAGGATCGATTTTTGTGTGGATGTGGGGGCTGTATTACTTTGGGTACCATGGTTCACCCGAATTGTATCCAAGTATGCTGTTCTATCTGTTTTCCATTCCGTATCTTATTTATCTTTCACGAGCTTTGGTGCGTGATTTTGTACGATTTAACGAAGAGAACAATTACGACATTATCAATGAATCATTCCAACCTCGGTTTGCTCTCATCTGCTATATCTTTTTTTATACTACAGCGATCATTCTCTGCTTTCGAGAAGCATTTTTATTAGGTGGTTATTCAAAGTCGGAACTTCCCAATATTTTATTGGCAGCCTACTCGATCATGTTGCGGGGTTTGTTATTGACTTTTATCCGCAGAGAAGATCTTTTAAGCATTATTCCTTCAAAAACACCATTGTGGGCCGGCGTGTGGAATGTGGTGAATGATTATTACTACATTCTTTTGACCGCATTCATTGCGGCTATGGTCATCAGTGATCCATATATTGGAGGGTACGACAACCTGATGACGTACATTTTCTGGGGAGTCTTGGGAACAGCGCTTGTGATCAAGATGCTTTTCATGATGTATGGCTTTTTTAGAAGGACGTCAGTGCTTGTCTTCTTTTCATCAGAACGAGAAGCCTTACGTGAGCGGTTTTACCTTGCAAAGACCTGGTACAGTGTGCTTGCCATCGGTCTTCTCATCTTTTTCATTTTGCTTGGGATTTGGCTCATTGCGTGGTTCTGGGGAAAAACAATACCCCTTGGTGCGCTTGCTGAATTTTTCACGCAAAAGAAGATAACGGTCAGTATTATTGAAAATGGGCAGCACCAAAAAATAAGCATTCTTGATATTCTCCGGACGCTCTCATTTATTCCGCTTAGCTTTATGGTAGCGTCGTTTATCGACAAATTCGTGCTCTACAGAATTTTTGGCATGTTGTTGGTTGATCCAGGCGTTCATAACACCGTTTCAACAATTACCTACTACGTTTCTGCCATCATGGTGATCACGCTTGGTCTCTGGTACGAAGGTTTTGGATTTTTAGTGGTGTACTATCTCGGGCCACTTCTTTTTGGTATGGCATGGGCATTACGTGATGTGTTCAACGATTTTGTTGCGTACTTTATTATTCTTGTACAACGTCCGCTCAAAGTGGGGGATTATATCAGGCTTGATCAAGAGGTCATGGGGGTGGTCAGGCGTATTACTCCCCGTGCCGTAGTACTCCGTCGTCAAAACAGTTACAGCATCATTATACCTAACTCGCGAGTGCTGCGTGATGTGGTCAATAATTGGGATTACAGCAGAAGTTATATTGCGTTTCCTGATATCATGGTATCTGTTCGTTATTTTGAAGACCCGGCTAAAGTACGTGATTTGCTGTTGCAAGCAATTCAAAACACGAACAATATTTTAAGTACTCCGGTGCCAATCATTCGCTTGGAAGACTTTGGAGTGAATGGGTTTGTATTCCTGATCCGTGCATTCATTAGTTCTGAAAAGACGCTTGAGCAATGGGAAATTGCAAGTAATGTGCGCTTTGCCATTGTCAAAACGCTGCGCGAACACGGTATAGATCTTTCATTCCCTATTCAGATTATTCATTTGAAGAAGGATGGGGAGACTCGCAACTATTAAGGCGTATCGCTACCCATCTACTCTTTTTTGCATCACAGTCGCATAAAGCTTCGACGTGATTACCCCTTAGCGATGTAATCGCGTCGGCGAAAATGTCGGGGATCCAGTAAAACTGAAACGATTCCTTATTACTCTGCTTCTTCTGTACAGCTCCATATGTGGGAGAAGACTTTTTGAACCAATACCTTAGTCTCTTCATGATAACCAAGTATCCCCAGTACTGTGATGACGACCGTCCGGGTCTTTCTTGCCTCAGCAGAGTGACCTTCTGCAATCCATGCCTGTGCGTTTGCGCTCGTTACCTTTTTGAGGCTCATTTTGATTCGAGCCGTTGGTGTAAATTCGTGATCCTTTCTTCTAGGTTTTTCAAAAAGGCCGTGAACAGGGCAAAAGCGGTTGTTTGTGGCCGGCAGAAAGGCTTTCATTTTTGCACATACGTCCAGATTCTGTGAAATCATCTTAAGTGATAGTGTTAGCCCTTCTTTGAGAGGTACACTTCCTATTTCGAATGTTGCATGGTTGATTTCGACTGGTCTGCGATGAGGCTCCCCTGTTCTATCTATGGATGGCAGCAGTGGACGAGCCGCTGTATGCAGAAACTGGGGCGAGAAGAGAATGAAACAAGACAGCGCAAATGTGTGGCGAAACATGGAAACCTTCCAAGACGTAATACTTTACTAAGATTGATACAATTCCTTATTACTCTGCTTCTTCTAGACAGCTCCAGGTATGAGAGAAGACTTTTTCAACCAGCTCCTTAACTTCTTTTTCATAGTTAAATCTTGCCAGTAATGTGATGATGATTACCCTCGTCTTTCTTGCTTCAGCAGAGTGGCCTGCTGTAATCCACGCCTGTGCATTTGCGGCCGTCACCTTTTTGAGGCTCATTTTGATTTTAGCTCCTGGTGTAAATACGTGATCCTTTTCTTTGGGGTTTTCCAAGAGGCCATGAATAGGGCAGAAACGGTTGTTTGTGAATGGTAAATAACCTTCAATTCTTTCAGCTACACCAAGATTATGTGAGATAGCTCTAAACGATAGTGCTAGTGCTTCATTAAGGGGCACTCCAGCCAAGTCGAATGTTGCGTGTCTGAGTTCAGCTGGTGCGCGATAAGGTTCTCCTGTTGCATTCAGAGAAGGCAGCAGTGGACGAGCTGCTGTATGCAGAAACTGGGGTGAGAAGAGAATAAAACAAGAGAGTACAAATGTGTGGCGAAACATGGAGGCCTTTCAATACTTACTACTGTTATTAAAGAGGAAATTATCCTTTATTTTACGTACTTTTTCAATGGTTGTGCTGTTGCAGGCTCCATGCCTGTGAAAAATCAAGATGAGTGTCGTGAAGAGGTTTGTGGTGTACTAAAAAATACACCAGCGATGCAGTGCAGCCATTTTCTTTGAGTGTTTTAAGGAGGGCATTTAAGAACTGTTCACGCTGACGGATGGACCAGTGAGATGCAAAAGGGGTTTGATCAAATGAAAGGTACATCTCGTACCCCGATGGTGAGTACAGCACACTCTCTGCTTGTACCTTTTTTGAAAATACCTGTTCTTCTGTTAACCAGGAAAGCCAGGCGTTTATAAGTACTTTCATACCATCTTGTTCATGGGGTGGTATTAAAAGCTCAACCGTTTCAGTTGTCCACTCATCGTGGTGTGATCGGTAGAGGGTGATCATTTTTTTCTGAGAACCACGTTCTGAGCGTGTAATGGTATAGGGTTTGTTCCAGTAAATGACCAACCATTCTTGGTAGATGCAAAAGAAGAGAGTACCAGCGATAAAACTTGTAATCAGGGCACCGAAAAATAGTTGAGTGCTTCGTTTCATGCTCATTACTCCGTCTGCTTGATAAGGAGCTGATTTATGAGTTTCGTAAGGCCTTCACAAATAGCATCTAGAGAGGTTTTTCTGTCACGGGAAGGTGTCAGAGAAAGTTCTATCAAAAACGAAGGAGCAAGCACTCCTTGCAATGCTTTCAAAGGAAGTTTTGCAGGAGAAACTATCGGTACCGTACCGATAGTTTTAACGGTTGTGACAAAAAGAGAGGCGCATTTTTGGGACTCTTTTTGCTTACCAAGGTAGGCGGTAGAAACAGGAATAAAAGAAAGGTCCTGAGAAGGCTTGGGGGCAATAGTTTGGTGTGATGTATCAGTACAGGTATACACATGCACATCAGAAGAATTGTTCTTGTGTGCAGCAAAGTTAAAGCTTACATGCAAGTCAGTCTGAAGACGGTTTGAAAATGAAGCACTCTGAGTATGGTCTACACGTTCTTGTCCTGTTCGAGCAAGGACGATGCGTGCTTGGGGAAAGGCGTTCTCTACTGTTTCACGTACCGCCTCAAGATACTCGGTTGATGCTTGTAAAATGGCTGGTTCATATCCTGTTCCTGGATCTAAAACGACCGTGAATGGGTGGAAAGTTGTGTGGATAGAAAACCACAATGAAGAGAGAATGAATGTGAGCGTAGTTCTTTTCATCGACATGCAAGATCACTCGTTAAAAATTGGGTGAAAAAAGTGAGCCGCTCAGTTCCCTTGGTATTTTTGAGCGCCATAGCAAGTGCTTTGTATTGCCCAATTATGAAACACACTCGCTTTGCTCGCGTCAGAGCAGTGTAGACAAGGTTGCGTTGGAGCAAGGTAAAGTGCTGCATAAAAAGTGGTATGATCACGGCAGAAAATTCAGATCCTTGGCTCTTATGAATCGAGATGGCGTAAGCAAGCATGAGTTCATCAAGCTCGGAAAAATCGTACTCAACATCTTTTTCAGGAAAGGTAACGGACACCAATTTGTCTTCTTCATCAATTGACTTGATGGTTCCGATGTCCCCGTTAAACACATTTTTGTCATAGTTGTTCCGGAGTTGTATGACTGGATCATCGACCTTGAATGTGCTGAACATGCGTTGTACGGCTGTTTTCTTTTCAGGATTTAACAACAGCTGCATGTCTTGATTAAGTTTTTGTGTTCCTGCAACGCCGCGGTTCATCGGAGCAAGAATAATGGCATCCTGCGGCTTGATACCAAAGCGAGGAAGATAGCCATGAGTAATTTTCTTTAGATGAGTAGGAAGGTTGCCAGGGTCATCTTCTGCAATGAAAAAGTAGTCCTGAAAAGTGCACTCTGCCTTAGATACGGGCATTTCTCCCTTGTTGACTCGGTGGGCGTTATAGGTGATGAGGCTGTTTTGCGCTTGACGAAAAATATAGCTCAGTTTGGCAACAGGAACCGTGGCACTAGCAATTAAATCGCGTAAAAAATTCCCCGCACCTACAGGTGGTAATTGGTCAATATCACCAATAAAAATGAGATGTGCGGTAAAAGGAACTGCCTTAATGAGTGCGTAGGCAAGAAATGAATCGATCATTGATGCTTCATCAATAATCAAATAATCAACCTTGAGCGAATTTTGTTCGTTGTACGTAAAGTTCATTGCCTGAGGACTAAATTCCAGAAGACGATGGATAGTGACAGCAAAACGGCCAGTACTTTCCATCATTCGTTTGGCTGCGCGTCCAGTAGGGGCTGCTAGTTTGTAATTAATTTTGTGGCCATCAAGGATGCCGAGCAATTTCTTGATGAGTGTTGTCTTACCTGTTCCTGGACCGCCAGTGATCACAGAAACCTTTGCCTGCAAACAGTCGATGATTCCCTTTTGTTGCGCTTCATTAAGCTCTATTTCGCCTTCTTTGGGCGCCCGTAGCGTTTGATAGATGGTGTCAAGATCAAAAGAACGGAGTGTGTAGTGCTTGATGATCTCTTTGAGTTTTTCAGCGCTATTTTTTTCAATGTGGTAGTACTGCGCGAGCGTCACGTAATGCTTTTCCTGGTGTGTTATCAGTTTTATTTTTTGAATGTCATGAAGCTCATGAAAAGCGCGTTTGAGTGTTGCTTGGATCTCTGGATCTTCTTCAAGTTCAAGAAGGGTAAAGATCTGTTTTTTAAGATCATCAAGTTCCACATAGAGATGTCCAAAGCTAGTTGCGTTCGTGATAGCAAAAATGATGCCAGCCTTGATGCGCTTTGCAGACTTTTTTTCAAATCCTAAGTTTTGTGCCAAGGTATCGGCCATCCGAAATCCAATGCCCCACACTTCTTCTGCAAGGCGGTAGGGATTTTCAGTAACGACGGCTATCGAGCTGTTCCCATATTTTTTATAAATCTTTGTGGCATACGCAGGGGAAGCTCCCTTTTCTTGGAGAAAGACCATGACCTTTGCAATATCTTTCTGTTCTTTCCAAGCGGTTGCAATCAGTTCAATTCGTTTAGGACCAATGCCTGGTACGGTTGCAAGTCGTTCTGGTTGTTTATCGATAACTTCTAGAACAGTGACCCCGAAGGCATTGACCAGCTTATCAGCATAGGTTTTTCCTATGCCTTTGATCATGCCTGAACTTAAGTAGCGACGTAGGCCAAGTACGGTGGTAGGAAGGGTTGCTTTGCACGACTGTGCTTCAAACTGTTTACCAAATTTAGGATGGGTGACCCATGCACCTTCTGCTTCCACGTCTTGTCCTGGATGGAAGGAAACTGCATGGGCTCGAACAACAACTGAGGTTTCACGTTCGACTTTAAGAAGGAAAACACAAAAGCTTTTTTCGCTGTCCTGAAATAAAAATCGTTCAACGGTTCCGCTTAGTGTTTCCATGTCGATAACGTTATTTTCTGGTCGATGGCATCAGTGAGGCTTTTGCAGCAGCTCTTTGTACTGTCTATGCGCCTCAGTGCACGATTCGACCATGTCCTCAATAAAGTGTTTAAGATCGTTCAAAAATGCGAAGAATTCAGTCGCAGAAGCTTCATACAGGCGTTTCTTTTCATCTGGATGATCTGCATTAGCCATGAGAGATGTTTCTCGACCCTGATCTTTTAAGAAGAAGGAGATGAGCTTATGTTTCATGTTTTTTGCCATATCGCTTTCATCTCGTTCTTTGCGCATCTGTTTTATTTTAGCATTAAAATCATCTTTTGCAGCTGTTGTTGCAGCGTGAAGTGTCTTCCAGCGCATATCATCCTTAGCTACTTTTTCTCTCGTGAGCTTCTGTTCTTCGATGACAAGTTCCTGAAGCGTAACTTTTTTGCCATCAATGGTGTACAGGCCAACCCGTTTTCCGGTAGCCTTGTCGACTTCTCCGTATTGGATAGCGTGTATTTTTGAGAGTGCTTGGTATGATTCAAGGACTGATTTTCCATCAAAAAGACCGAATTTTCCGTCGACCATTTTAATGATTTCAAGTTCTTTAAAGTTGGTATGTTTGCGATGTTTTGCCTTGTGATGTAAAGCAGCGCCGACAACCGCATCTGGCTGAACGGCAGTAGTGGATGTGTCAGCAATAAGACCTGTTGATTGAAGAGCGAGAATGAGTAATGGAACAACTTTTTTTACGTGATTCATGCGGAGTTTCCTTTTTTAAAATTGTTTTTGGATGAGTATGCAAGCGCCCCAATCTTGCCCCACACCAAAACTATTTGCAGTTGCTTGGGCGCGCAAACCGAGTCTCCAGGACGACCCAGGTCTGACTTTCTTTTCAAGCGAGAACCAGAACATTGATTGATAACCGTACCCTTTTTTTGCCGTGTTTGGATCAAGAACAGTTGTTTTAATGTTTTCTGGAGCCTCAATAGATAAGAATTTTTCACGAGTAGTCCACCATAAGTCTGTTCCTGCAGTGAAATCAACATGCTTTCCTTCATAGGTCAGTGCCGATGTACTTTGAATAATCAGTCCAGGAAACACTGTAACGTCATAGCCTGTTGGGAAGAATTTATTAATAAACTGTTCATTTAAGAAGGTTAATTTCTGTTGAAGTTGTCCGCTTTGAGCACTGGTATCTTCCCAATCAAATACGTTGTATGCAGCTTGGGGGGTATACGTAATGAAAAATCGACGTTCTGTTGCAGGAAGCAAGATTTCAGCGGAGGCTAGACCTGAAAGAGAAAGGCGGTTGGTGAAGATCATGGTGTTATGGGAAAAGATACCTAGTCCAAGATGGTGATTATTCCCGCTTGGCGATTCAAGTACCATGGTTGAGAGTCGGTCCATCACAGCGTTGCCAAGGGTTTGAATGTTTTGTTGCACAAGTGGGATGTTTTGATCAGGTGGTGTGCTTAAACCTGGCAATAGAAGATCGTTGTACAGGTTAAATGCTGGTGCGGGAGCGTAGGCATCGAATGTGGTGCCATACAAACCTTTTTTGACAGCGAATGCGGTAGGAAGGGTTACACGAACACCAGCGCTAAAAATTTGCTTTTTTGATTCGACGATCAAGTATTCAAGGTTGATTCTGGTATCACCAAACCCTAACCGATCAGCAATAAGGTGTTCACGAGCAAAGGTCATTTCGTCAAAGCTTGAGTCACTAAAAAATGGGTTGCTTTGAACTGCTGCCTGATCTTCTTCGGGCATGTTGAGGTTATGTTCATCGTAGAGGAAAGGAAGACGAAGAGAGAGTGTCCAGCGTTCTGTTGCTCGTACGTACTCAAACATGAACCCAGCGCGTCGTTGTTCTAAATAGATCGTTTCAAAAAGTCCTAAAACGTTTGAAAGATTGAATCCTTTAAAATCAATGTCTTCAATTTGTGTGAGAAGGTCTATTTGGGCATTCAGTTCATTTTGGAGCATGTCAATGTAGTAATTGATATTTGATCTGGTGTCGTAGAAATACTCTTTGAATGTTTGAACAAAGAATGGTTTGAAGGCAAATTCTTGGCGGTGTTCCCCTCTCTGCACAAATTGTTGGAAAATAGGAAAATCGATGACGTTGCGGCGGATGGGGGGATTGCTTCGATAATAGAGCGGATTTTGCAAGATTACCTGTGCGTTTACCAGATCGGGCGCGGTGAGGTTTCGCACTGCATCATCAGGGGAGATGATGGCGCGTGTAATGTCGAGGTTTTCTCCTGCCGCTGCTTCTGCCAGAAAGAGATCTTCTCCTTCCATGTCAAAAAGATCATCAAAGACCTCTCCATACATCTGTCCGTCATGCATCATGCCATCCTGAAAATCAGCAGCATGCGCGGTACCAAGAAGCAGGGTTATCACTAACAAACTATAACGACCGTACTTCATTATTTTTTTTTCAATCTTAAATTTCATTACCATATTCACAATGATGTATGATAGTCTTTTTCTTGTCGAATTCTTTAATTTATTGCTTTTCTTTATAGTTAAATGTTCTGTTGTTTACTAAAGAGTGTATATGTCAAATTGCATTCAAATATTTTTCATACAAGGGAATAGCTTCATTAATTTCTCATATAACT
>CAZRXF010000014.1:0-21280 GCA_964604015.1 uncultured Pseudomonadota bacterium | reverse complement strand
CTTGCTAAACTTGCCATAGATCCTCCCGAATCTCTAATCCACTACGTACTACTCTCTTTAAAAACTTGGTGCCGAAGAAGGGACTCGAACCCCCAAGGGATTTCTCCCACAGCCACCTCAAGGCTGCGTGTCTACCAATTTCACCACTTCGGCACTTATAAATATGATGCGCTTGAATGTACCAGATTTTTTCAAGCTAATCAAACTCAAACAACAAGAATGTAATCCTCAAAAAGGCGAGCCACTCGTTTTTTCAAAACTACCACGCTACGTGCCTTAAAAATAGCTGCCTTTAGAAGAAGTCGTCACCGCCGATTTATCCCACAAATGGTGATACTGCATGGCCCGTCGATTCAGGAAGCGTTGGCGGGGGAAGAACGGGTGCTCCAGGTCTTTGAACAAAGGGATTTTCAGGTTCACGATGTTCTACTGGAGGAGGCCCAAATACTGCAACCGGGTTATGTGGTTCATGTGGCATGACCGATACAGGGCGAGCTTCTGGTGTACGTGCTGCAAATGGATTTTCTTGCTCTGGCATCACAGAAGGTCGTGTTTGAGCAGGAGCGTGCACCTTAAAAGGATTTTCAGGTTGCGCCGCACGTTTTTCATTCACATCTTTCTTCATGGTTTTTTCAGGTTCTGCCTTTTCCTCTCCATACTGCCGTCCTTCTGGCTCATGCATAGTCGTATTTTCACTATGCTCTTCCTGAACAGGCAGTCCTTGTTCTTCCTTTTCTACCTTCTCTTCTTCTTTTTTAATGTCCTGTTGTTCATGAGAAAGTTCCTTTGAAATCTTGAGCTCTAACGCCTTTTCACGATTTTGAAGATCTGTTTCTTCTTTAATGAACCATCCCTTAACACGAGAAATAAAGCCTGAAAAACCATGCAACACACGATCAACAAAATGCAGCCATGCATCTTTTACATGAAACAGTACCTGGTTCATCATGTCTTGTGCCTGAGCAGATTTTGTTTTTTGCTCCTGCTTCTTTTTTTCAGCAGCCTCAAAATCCTTATCGTGTTCTGCAATCTCTTTTTTCACTCGTTCGGCTTCTTGTGTCCGTTCAAGAGCATCTAATTGCTGCTTAAGATCAACACCGGCCTGTTTTAACGTATTAACCTGTGATGAGATACTTTGTGAATGAGACCGTGCAGATTGTAATGTCTGATTAAAATACGTAGCAAACTCTCCAGTGATGTAGGTCTGTACATTTTGAATATCTTTCAAGAGCCCTTCTGTCTCGTAATAGCTCTTACGGGCAACTTTATCATTCAGTTCGCGAGCAATCTCTTTGAAATTTTCCCACGCTTTTTGTTCGTACTGATTAGCAATATCAATCTGCTTGAACAACGCTTCAAGCGCCTCATCTATCTTCTGATCAACCTCCTGCAGCGCTTTGACATCAAGTTTGATCTGTTCAAGATCATGTTGTTTGTGTTGCAAGGTATTGTAAAGCGTTTCTTCTTCTTTTGTTAAAAAGCCCTGCTCTTTCTTTTCTTGCTTGGCAAGGTTTAGACAGTAATCGAGCATGTCCTGCAGTTCCCCTTCTTCCAGCCCAATCTGACCATACGCAACATCAAGTTCACGATCCAAGCGATTACGTTGAGAAATGAAGTCCATACGCGCATTCATGATGTCGTTAAAGACCTGCTTAATCTGTTCGTACACCGGCTCAGTCTTTTCCCACCAGACACGTTTAAGAAGCCAATTACCGCTTCCTTCCCGTTCAAGCGTATCAATCTCACCTTCAACTGCTTGGTCTTCCGGTGACACTTTTTCAGCCTTTTCTGATTGATCTGGAGCAGGTTCCCACATTCTTTGATCCTGTACTGGTGCCTCAGTATGATCAGAAGAACCAACACTTGGTACAGCACTGCGCTCTTCTGGAGAAACTTCAGAGACAGGTCTTTCTTGAAATTGAGGCGCTTCTTGTCGACCAAATTCGGGACGATTAAATGAAGGCGGACGCATCATGTGCTCTTCTCTCCCTTCTTGAGGAGCACCAAAGGGAGACTGTTCAACCGGCGGATGAAACGGACTCGTTTCTGGCTCACGAAACGGTTCCTGCATTTCGCGTGAATCTTCAGGCCGATCAAAGGGACTTGGCCCTGTAGGTGGCTCTGCAAAAGGGCTCACCTCACCATGATGTTCAACGTCAAACGAAGCAGGGGCACCAAAAGGACTCGTATCAAATGGAGAAGGAGGTTCTTCTGAAAGCGAACCTCCGATATATCCAAAAATAGTTAGCACCGTTACCAGTTTTCTCTTCACGTTCCGACTCTCCCTTACTCCTGTTCTTATAACGTTTTTGCTAATTCTTTCAGCTCATTGAACAGGCTTTTTGATAATTCTTCCGCTTCCCATGAGGTATAGCTCCATTTGATCCCAGCGTCAACACGCGTCAAAATGGAACGATCGCTCTTAATGTCGATAATGTCGATGCGGACAATGTTAATTAAAGGATGCACTTGTGAAGGAGCGCGTACCACACCCGCACGGCCTAAGACACTGTACGCAACGTTGCCTTCATCCATGAAGCACATCATCACTTTTTTCTGCCACACCATATTGTGATAGCCCGTATGATCTTTATGAATTGCTATCAAAATACTTTCAAGCCCTTTTGGATAGATGCATTGAAGCGGAGTGGTATGTGGAAGACCTTTTTCAGAAAATGTCGCCAACACTGCCACCGTTTGCCCAGTCTTTAAAACTGCTACCAAATCTTCTGGTAATTTAACCCCAACATGCTTTGCCATAATTCCCTGTACCTCTTGATCTATGGATCGTTTACTTATTTTTAACGTTTTCACACCGAAAGGTGCGCAGAAATCTCATTTTCTAACGCCAATGAAGTCGGCGTTAGCTTAATTCGTTGTCCCTCTTTCTGTATCAATTTTTTCTCTTCGAGCGCCTCCACGCGACTTAAAAAAAGTTCCTGCTTCGCTTCAGATAACCCCTGCAGTACCTCCATCATATCCACCCCTTTAGCTCTCCTGAGCCCCAACATCAGTGTTTCAAGACGAGCCGCTTCTTCTGTTACCAGTTCAGCAGAACACAGAAGATCATTTCCCGCCTCTTGTGCCTCCATATAGTTTTTAATGTTTTTTTCATTTTGCAACCGGGCAATCCCATCAAATGACCATGCACCAATGCCAAACCCTTTAAATGGTTTTCGTTCCCAATACACCTGATTATGCTGTGACGCCCATCCTGATCGAGCAAAACTGGAAACCTCATACTGCTCAAACCCGCCTTCTGAAAGTCTTTTTACCGACCAATAATAGAGATCAACTGTGGCATCATCGGGCGGAAGAGTAATTTGATTGCGTGCGACCCTAAAATAAAGCGGCGTTCCTTCATGCACCGACAAAAAGTACATGGAGACATGCTGAATTGGCCACGAGATAAGCTCTTCGATAAATGCCTTCCATTCTTGCTCACTTACTCCCGGCAAGCCAATAATGATATCGACAGACACAGAAGGAAAGTTCCCCGCAAGGTTCTGTATAAGCTGACGCACCTGAGCTGCACTTTGTTGCCGGTTAAGGTTTTGAAGAACTTGATCGTTCAAACTTTGTACTCCCACGCTAATCCGCGTAATGCCTATCTGCTGCCAGAGCTCGATCTGCTCAGTGCGAACCGTACCAGGGTTTGCCTCTATGGTAATTTCAGAGATCGACCGCATATCAAACGTACGTCTCAGTGTATCAAACGTGTCAAGTAGGAGATGGTCCGGCCAGGTACTGGGTGTACCTCCGCCAATGTAGATAGTTTTTAAAGGGACGGGGTTTTCTTGCTGCTCGGCAAACCGAATAAGCTCTTTTTTAAGCGCTCGAGCATACCGCTCCATATGCGCATCTTGCCCAGCCAACGCCACAAAGGGACAAAAATGACATTTATAAGGACAAAATGGCCAGTGAATATACAGCGATTCTGTCTGAGCCTGACTGGTATACCGCACTCATCTACCTCATTACGACCGTTAAAAAAGAGGGAAAGGTTCAGGATATCCCTTTTTTAAGGTCCCTTCAACTCGGGGTTTAACCTTTCCTTATATCTTAAGCTCAGCGGGGAACCTAATGACCCCCTACCATCTAAAATCCCTCCTCCTACGTCGTCCCCAGCGATACGCAGTGAGCGTCGGGGATCCAGATCGGTTGGAAACATCAATTGATAAAAATAAGTTAAGCTTATCTTTCCCAAGAACAGAGCTGAGAAATTCTCTAGACTACGGGATAAGTGCGTCTATTTTATCCCACATAGGATTCTTCTCATTTTCACTGGATCCCCGACGCTCACTGCGTATCGCTGGGGACGACGTTTTGTAGATCGCATACAACTTTTAAACTCAGAGGACTCTAATTTTTCATGTAAGACATAGGCGAGCCACCGCCTTACCCCACATCCTCACATAAGCCCAATAGGCTAAATATCTATTGGAAAATATACAAACCACAAAGCAGGCTTATTTTTTACAAAAGCACACAATGCTTAGGCTTATTTCAGGCGCCCTTGCAAAATAAATTTTCTATTGTAGAATTATTGTTAAGTCTAAAATTTCATAAAAACTTGGAGGTTATCAATGAAATTGAACAAATATAGCGCTTTACTTGGCGCATTACTTATCTCAGGATCCGTACACGCAGTTGCTAACAAAGATCAGGTTAAAGAAGTTCTTAAAACAATTCTTCCTGATGGCCCTAGCGCAGATGACGTCATTAACCATTGTTTTGGTGGATGTACCAATGCTTTTTGGGCACAAACCTACATCAATGAAAAACTTGCTGCTGATAGCCGCACCTCAAAATGTACCGCTCGCCACACGAGCTGGCTTCTTCCAAGTATCCCTACCCTGACAAACTCATATGAAGATGATAGCTGTACCAAATTGGTAATCATCCGTGAAAACGATGAAATTGTTTGCGGTATCAAGATCACGGTTAAAGAAGGAAAAGTTTCAAAAAGCGAATACATCGATGCCGGTCTAACAAAAACCACAAAAGACAAACGTTCTGTTTCAAGCACCTGGTCTCAATGGGGAAACCCGGCAAGTCTCTTCTGGTGGCCAGCACATTACACAGGCACCGTTCTTAAATACGCTGGTATTCTTGCTGTCGCTACTGGCGCATTGTATTACCACAAATCGACTGTAAACGCACTTGAAGCACAAATTGCCAAGTTAACACCAGCCGGCAAGTAATACGCATTTACAAGATACGCATTGATGAAAAGGTCTGTCGTTCTATCCCTCATAGTAAGAACTGCAGGCCTTTTCTCTTATGCTACACCTTGAAAAAATAGTTACAAACAGTAGTATCAATACAAATAAATCATTACCTGTAACTACTTTGTTAACTTTTCTTAATTAATTCAAAAGGAGAAGTATATGAAAAAATTATCACTTTTATTCACCATCGCCTGCGCGGTAATCACTACTGTACAAGCAAGCGACTATCCCTATGTCACCGATTCTACTGATTTTCGAATTATCTATGCCAGCGACAGAGATGAAGAAACTGGCCACTTACCGTCTCCTGCAGAACTCCGACAATTAAACAGAATGTTTACTACTGCTAAGCGACTTATCACCGCAGCACATTGCGTTACGCTTGACGCCAAAGGCGCCTACTTTGTTTCGCGCGCATTTGAACAACTGCAAGATCAAAGCGATGACTTTACTCGGATTGGTGTCCGCTACATCCAAGCTATCAATGCCCTCAGAGGCCTTCTTCATAATGAAGATTCAGTAGAAAAATTTGCTCTTCTTGCTGACCTCAACCAAGCCCTCACGAATGCAAACAGGCAAGAAGTCACTGCTATTCAGGCAGCGCTCATAAAACCTGCAGCTCACCGATCACCACAAGAAAACGAACAAATCAGAAAGTTAATTGACTGGGCACTTCCGATGCTGCCACCAACAGAGCTAGCACAACCTGCTGCTGCAGCCGCCGCTGCTCACGCAGCACCTATTGTTCACCCAGCTCCAGTACCTCAACAAGCTCAATCAGTTTCTCCAAAAAAACGCAAAAGCGCTGATCTATCAATTATTGCTGGATTATCTACTGCCGTCGAAGCACAACGAAAAAGCCCACGCAAACAAAACAGATCAGTAAGATTTAATCAGCAAACACAAGTTGCTACCTACACACGTAGCAGACAATCCCATGGCGCTATGCACGGAGAAAACACTCCAAGACAAATTCTCTACGCAACCGATGCAGCAATCCGCGGAGGGTTTTCAGAACAAGCTCACATTGCAACCCCAAAGGCCAGTCCTCTAAAAGGCGACCAATAATAACTCATGATATTCATAGAGAAAAGGAAACCCTATGAAGATAAAACAGATAACTATGATCATCTTTGCAAGCTTTATTACCGGACTTATGCCTACTAGAACCAAATGGAAAATAGCGCGCAGTGAGACTGGATTGCAGTTCACAGATGAAATCGGGAAAGATTCATTCACGATTCCTCTGACATTCCCCAAATCCACATTTTTCAAGCCAACTGTCATTTCCAACAAGGACCGCGGGCTCGTCTGTGTAGCAAATGGTCTTAATGAAACTGAAGTATGGAGCACAACTACAAAAACAAAGCTCTTTGATGTTGAAAGTCCCGCTGCACCTCTTCACTTTAGCCCTCAAGGCAAGTGGCTTGTAGTGCGTCAAACTGACGGAACCTTAGAGTTTTGGAATGTCGAAACAAAAACCGCTCGAACGCTTCCTGAATACGTCCAAGTAAAGAAATTGGCTGATGTAGAATTCGGTGAGGACGAAGCAAGTGCAACCCTTTTTGGCACCCTGTCACGTTTAATGAAACAACAAATAGTGCTTGATAAAAATGATAAACCGATAGAAATAATGCCAAAAATGTGGGTTACTCAAAAGAATGACAGGTTTAAATTTGATCTCAACGCTTAGACAAGGAACTCTTATGCTTAAAAAATTATTGTTTACTCTACTTACCTACCCTTGCTTCATGTTTGCCGCAGATTCAACTACTGGCCTACCTTCTTCAAGTCATGCCACGCACAGAACAGTCACCTACACAAGAGCAGCCGTTCCCGTATCACCTATCGAAGAAGAAGCCCCAACCAAAGGTCCGCGCACCGTTCTACCTTCACCTTTTGCTACTCTCAGTGTTCAAAAATTACCATCTACTTTCTCTGAAGTAACTACCGTAGGGATGAATGGCACTCACCCCCTTCCTTTAAACCGCAATGTCACCGTGTTCGCCACCGACCAAGTTCCAACAAGGGGACCCCGTACCTCTGAAGAAGCATTAGCACGTCTTGCAGCAGCACAGTCAAAACCACGCAATTCAATTCTCTTTAGACCAGGTCAACAAAGAAAACAAAAAGAGCGCGTTACGTTTGCAACCCCAACCACAGCAACACAAACTGGTGCTACTGATTGGGTTGATCTAGAACCTGTTCGCGAATAAGTCCACGTGATTTTGTAAGTGCCACCTCCATGCGCTCTTTGGCGGCAGTTTGGTGAGCAAATTTAATAAAGATAACACCATCAAAAAGTTCCTTGATGGTTTCAAAAACAGATAGTTCAACGGATGGTGTAACTTTGAGCAATGCAAGAAGTTCACTGTCCGTTTTATCTACGCAAGAAATCTCATACTTTTCCTGCAAATACTGCTTCATTATTTCTGTCAGACGCATATAAAATTCCTGCCCATCATCAAACCCTTGTTTTTCAAGAGCATCGAGAGCATCTAATGCTTGCTGCCAATACGGTACAGCCTTCGGCTTACGCGTCTTCTTGTAGATCAGATACCCAACTAACACACCGCAGACGAAAATAAAACACAGCAATCCGTATTTTGCAGCGGAAGACAGCCACCACGGTGCATACGAAATGTCATAGATGTCGATCAGTTCTAAAGTTTGTTGATTGCTCATATCAGTAATCCTCTATTTTCTTTCATCATCACGCTACCCCCAGAACGTCGTCCCCAACGATATGAAGCCGCAGCAAAATACAGCATGTGTTTTGTTAGGATGAATGAGTGTCGGGGATCCAGAAAGTATGAGAAAGTCCATTCTACTTTTTGCATTTCATATTCCTTTTTCAATGTAATTTTTCATATAGAGGATTTTGCTTTTTTTAAACTGGATCCCCGACGCTCACTTCGTATCGCTGGGGACGACGTGGTGAATATATAAGCTTACTTCCTTCACAATAGATCACCGTTTTCTCATTTTTAAGAGCAATCCCCTCATGAAAACATTCGCTGGCGACAAAAACGTACCAATTCGCCCATGAACGGCTTTTGAACCTCAAGATCAATCAAATCTGCGCCGCACCGTTTTAACGTATATTCGACTTCTTTGTGATGCTCCTTCATGGACAGATCAAGATCAGCAGAACCAGTTTTTATAAGCCCTTCTTGTCCCGTTTCAGGATCTTTAACAGCAAGGTATCCAAGAGAAGGAAGATCCCGTTCCCGTTGATCCAAACAACGCACAGCAATGGTGTCATATTTTTTGCATACAATCCGAAGGAGCCGCTCATACCCGGTCGGCACAATAAAATCAGAAATCAAAAATACAATCGCATCTTTACGATTCATCTGAATCAAGCGATGCAAGGCGCTTTCAAACGAAGTACTACCAGCAGGCTTATGATCAAATAACGTTTCCATCACACGACGCGTGTGCTGTCTGCCACTTTTTGGGGGCAGTACTGTTTCAACACCATCGGCAAAAAGAATCAACCCCACTTGGTCTTTGCCGTAGTCAGCAACAAGCGCTAACACGCTGGCAATCTGCGCATACAGTTCACTTTTTAGTTCAGCAGAAGACGTAAAAAATGTAGAAGCCGATCCATCAACCACCAGCAAAATTGCTCGATTGCGCTCTTCGATATATTCACGCACCAGCAACTTTCCCTGCCGCGCCGTTCCTTTCCAATCGATAAAGCGAACGTCATCGCCTTCTTGGTAATCACGGATTTGATCAAACTCAAGACCGGAACCTTTTTTGGCGGAACTATAGTCGCCAATGAGGGTGCCGCTCAAAAGCCTCCTTGTATGAATCTCAATATTTCTGACCTTTTGTAAGACTTCTTTACTGAGCTTCATATTTCTCCTTTAGATCACAAGTACTGAATGCGTAGACCTTCTACAAACGCTACTTACAATAAGTATGGCTCAAGAACCTGAGGAAGTTTAATAGTACCATCCGGCTGTTGATACGTTTCCATCAACGCTACCATCAGACGAGGCAGTGCAAGCGACGAAGCGTTTAGCGTGTGCACCAGCTCCGTTTTGCTCCCTGCTTCTTTGCGGTAGCGGATCTTTCCGCGACGTGCCTGGAAATCGGTACAGTTACTTGCAGAAGAAACTTCATAATATTTTTCTTGTCCTGGCAACCAGACTTCAATGTCATACGTTTTTGCTGACGCAAAAGAGCAATCTTGACCAGCTAACAAACTGACACGGTAGTGAAGACCGAGCTGCTGCAAAATATCTTCTGCACACGCAACCATGCGCTCTTGCTCAGTTGCTGATTGTTCGGGCTCACAGAACGTAACCAACTCTACTTTTTCAAATTGATGGATACGAATCAATCCACGCTCCATCTTTCCGTAGTTACCAGCTTCTCGACGAAAACAGCTCGTCCACGCAGTTAAACGAATCGGCAACTGTTCTGCAGAAAGAATGGTATCGCGATATTTGTTGACCAAACTGACTTCAGCCGTTGGAATAGCAAATAACCCATCAGCTGGAATTTCAAATACCTCATCTTTAAAACGAGGAAGATTACTCGCAGTAGTCAATGTTTCTTGGTTTGCAAAGGCAGGCGGAAGCGCAACTTCAAATCCATGCTTTCTGTTATTTTTGAGCATGAAGAATGCAAGAGCATACAGAACACGAGCACCAGCATCGTCATACCAGACAAACTGTGAACGAGCGACGTTTGCCCCTGTTTCAAAGTTGAACCATTTGTTCTGAGCACCAAGTTCTTGATGATGCTTGATAGGAAACGAAAACGTTGGTTTTTTACCATGTTCGCGCACCACAACGTTCTCTTCTTTGTTTCCTTCAGGAATGTCTGCTGCTGCAAGGTTAGGACAACCAAGCGCAAGGTTCATAAACTGATCAGAATATTCTTTCAGTTCCGCTTCTCTTTCATTGAGGTCCTTACCAACAGAAACTGACTCTTGTCTAATCGCTTCGGTAATTCCCGACTTTGCTTGTTGTGCAAGATCATTTTTTTGAGAACGCAACAACTCAACCTGTGCCGTTAGTTCACGCACTTTTTTATCAAAAGCAACTAACTGCTCAACTGGAAATGAGGGGTCTTTTTTAAGAAGTGCAGCGACCGCATCAGCGTCACTACGAAGACGGCTTATATCAATCATACCTTGGTACCCGCGTTACAGGGGAAAAAAATTCAACGGAAACTATGCGGTTCAAGGTACTGCAAAATGGCCATTTTTGCAAAATCCAGCCTAAAACAAAAGGCCACCGGAGTGGCCTTCTAATGCATGAGCGATAGCTTCAAACGAAGTTTTCTACGAGAGAAAACCCCTCTTGCAGAGGTTAACGTTATGAAGTTCTAATAAGTTCGCGTAGGTGTTTACCTGGCTTAAAGCGAGGAACGTTCACTTCTGGAAGACTGATACGTTCCTTGGTTGCAGGGTTAATACCTTTGCGGGCAGGACGGCGAGATACCCAGTAGGTACCAAATCCTGTAATTGCAACTTTGTCACCTTTTCTCAAAGTTCTTTCGATAATACGAATCAGGGAATTAAGAACTCGAGTTACATCCTTCTTGCTGAAGGCTGTCTCTTCACTCAACGAATTGATCAACTCACTTCTGTTCATTGATCCTCCTCTTGGTTAGATATGAAACACTGCTTCTCCACTACTACAACTTTTTTTTACATTTTAATGGTGTACACAATAAAATTGCCTTCCAGACTATTTTTTTCTGCACCTTTGTCAAATACAAAACAAACAGTTACTATTCTTAAAAATAAAGAGCGAAAAACAAAATGTATACACTGCTGCATTTTACTAAAAAAATTACATCTTACATTTTAAAAAGGAGGAATTCTTATGTTGATCGATACACACTGTCATCTCAATACGATAGTAAAAAGTCAGTTCGATGTACCTTTGCCAGAAAACTTTTCAACTCTCGTGCAACCAATCTTAGATGAAGCACGAACCCATCAGGTTACCCGCATCATCAATGTTGGCACAAGCTTAGTAGAAAGCACCAATTGCATACTTCTTGCACAAATGTTTGAAAATGTGTGGGCAACGCTTGGTACCCATCCTAATGATTTGACCGCTGACTGGCGCTCAGATGTTGCTGCATATAAACAGATGCTTGAAAGCGATGACCGAAAACGAATTGTCGGCATCGGAGAAATTGGACTTGATTACCACTACCCAGATTTTAATAAGCAACGTCAGTACGACGGCTTCCGAGCACAGATAGAACTTGCGCTTGCTTTTGATCTTCCGATCGTCATCCATACCCGTGATGCAGGTGATGAAACATTGCGTGTCATTGAGGAATACACCCAGAATGGACTGCGCGGTATCATCCACTGTTTTTCAGAAGATGCAGCATTTGCACGCCATGCCATCAAACTAGGATTTTTACTTGGAATCGGCGGACCACTCACCTACCCAAAAAATGAATCATTGCGTGATATTTTTAGAGAAACATCTCTTGACCACATTGTGCTGGAAACTGATGCCCCATTCCTGCCTCCACAGTTCATGCGTGGTAAACCAAATAATCCAGCACAGATTCAAACGATTGCTTATTTCCTAGCAAATCTTAAAGGGATAGAGTTTGAAGAAGTGGCACAGAAGACAAGCAGGAACGCATTACAGCTATTCAAGCTCTGACTTCATAGCCTCAAATTGCTCTGATAGCTCATGTATCTTCTCCCCCAATTGAAAAACCATTACGGCACATGCCCCAATTATTGAATCACGGCCATGCTCCAGTATGAGCTTGACCAATGAATTTTTGGGATCTTTTGAAAGAACCTGCGCGACATGAATCTCTAACAGAATTTTATCAGAACCACGAGTGTACTGCTCAAGCACAACATCTACCTGACTCCCCTCACGCCGTAGCTCGAGCCCCCCTTCGTTTCGTTTAGTCACAGAAACTGCGATATTTGAAACATCAAACAGGTTAGTTAGCCACAAATCGACGAGCACATCATCCTGACTTTTTTTAAGTGACAGTATACGCCTCGCCATATCGTCGCAATCGTACCGACGCTTCAACCCAGCCTGTGCGCGTTCAACAACAGCTGCTAGTTCGGCCCTTTTTTCTTGAGCTCTTTCTCTTTCATCCATAAAGGCAGACGCAACGCCCGCAGAGAAACAAAGAAAAGCAACTATCACCTTTTTCATCATAGACCAACCCACCCTGTATGTTTGAATATAAAAACCATCAACCGACCAGGATTTTATCTCTCAACACAGCATCTGTCAAAAAGAAAAGGCGCATTCAGAGCGCCTTTTCAAAATCTTCAAGACAGTGATCAAAGAGTTCAGTACGAATCACTGTGCCGGTGATTACATAACGCAAGGGCAAAAATACCAAGTACTGCAGCGTAGATAAAGTAGTTCAAGACCAAGGAAAGGCATTGGCAGAGATATACGCTTTTAAGGTGAATCACCAAGGCAGACGTTCCTAAAAACACGAGGTACAGCAGTACAAGGGTCACATAAAATCGAGTGGCATGAATATGCAAAGGCGCTCGCTGAGCCAAGCATTCTTTAAGCATCAGCAATAGGGCATGCAGTGCAAAAACACAGATTAATGCCGGAACAATAATCGTCGTGGTAATTTCTGCCCACACAGAAGAGAAGAAATAAAACAGCGCAAGGCTTACGACAAGTACACCAATAATGATGCCGGTTAATCGAACGGCATGGCGCCACTCAAATTGATACGAAAAACACCACGCAGCCGATACATAGCTCACAAAAGCAAGAAATCCCCATGCCAATAGTGCAGCACCTGCCTGCACCAAAAAATCTGAAATTCCCCACGTACTTAAAGCGGTGATCATACGACTCCTTCCTTGTTTTAAAACGTTTGACTGACCTTACCATAGCTCTCAGAATCTTTTCAAGCAAGGGCCCTGCTCTCTTTCCCAGGGGAGCGTTTTCTCGTATACTCGATCCTAAATATATCTGATAATGTATGAGTCCGTTCTTAGATAAGCACGGATAAAACCGGGAGAAGTAACACTATGATCAATGGATTTGTTGCAGGGTTTCTGGGGTATTTAGCTGCCCTGGGAATTTTAGGAGCCGTAGTACATCGTTCATCAAAAACCGCGTCTGATTTTATGTTAGGCGGTAGATCGCTTGGGTACTGGACAACTGCAATTGCAGCACACGCCAGCGACATGAGTGTCTGGGTTTTTATGGGATTGCCCGCTATGGCCTACACCACGGGAATGACCAGTGTCTGGATCCCTCTCGGTCTTACGCTTGGTATGTACGTTACGTGGAAATGTATTGCAGCTCCGCTCCGGATCGCCACCGAACAAACAAAAAGCGACACCCTTTCAGCCTACTTTGATGCTCGTTTTTCCGACACAACCGGAACACTCAAACTTGTCAGCGCATTTTTCTCTCTCTGGTTTTTCACATTCTATATTTCCTCGGGCCTCGTTGGAATGGGCTGGCTTTTTGAATCAGCATTTCAAGTTGATTACTACACCGGCATTTTTTTAGGTCTTCTGATCACTATCGCATACACGTTCTTGGGTGGATTTTCCGCTATTGCTCAAAGCCATTTTTTCCAAGGAATTTTCTTGGTTGCCATGATGATTTTGGTACCAGTGCTTGTCATTTTTGCTCTTCCTGAAGGAGCTTCTCTCTCCGAGGCTATGCATCTGAAAGGCTTATCATTTTCATTACTTCCTTCATCGACTCGTGAACTTATCAGCTGCATTATTCTGGCTGTTAGTTGGGGCATCGGCTACTTTGGTCAGCCGCATGTACTTATTAACTTCATGGGTATTGAAGATCCAAAAACAATGCCTAAGGCAATGCGCGTTGGCATGCTCTGGCAAATTTTCACCCTGGGATCATCAGTCCTTATCGGATTTTTAGGCGTTGCATTTTTTATCAAACCGCTTGAAAACCCTATGCTCGTGTTTGTACAAATTGTTGAGGAACTTTTTCCTCCGTTTATTGCTGGGTGTGTACTGTGCTCAATTGTCGCCGCAGGATTGACCACGATTGCAACACAAATGCTCGTTGCTTCGTCAACGTTGGCAAACGACCTCTATAAACATTTTGTTAATCCACAAGCAAACCAGAAAACGATCTTGCGTATCTCACGCTACGGCTTAGTGTTGGTACCGCTTATCAGCTTTGTCATTGCCCTTTCAAAAAGCACTACCGTCTACAACCTCGTTGAGTATGCCTGGAACGGTCTTGGTGCAAGCTTTGGCCCAGTCATTATCGCTGCGCTGTATCTACCCCGCGCTCAAAAACACGGTATTTTTTGGGGCATGATTGTAGGAGGAGTAACTGCCATGGTCTGGCCACAACTCGGTCTAACTATTCCTTCAATGCTTCCTGCTTTTTTGGCAAATAGTGCGGTAATTCTGCTGACTCAGAAAAAGTAAGTATCGCTCACACCATTCGATCCAACAACAAATGAGACAGCGCTCCAGCGGCAAAAAAGCAACTGGTCTGTAAAAGCGTAATACTCGCATCGGGAAACGATTGCCCTACGACAAACGCAAGCGCAAGCGGCAGCACCACCACAAACCAAGGACGATGAAACAGTCCTCGGTGACGCACCAACACGGGAACTAATCCTAAAAAACTCAGGATCACAAAAGGATAAAACTGTTTTTTGAACAGCAAGAGAATAAGGCACAGGAGCATTCCCTTGTAAAAAATGCCCTGGCCTTTGCTCTTGATATCAACATCGGGAAAAAGTGACCCTAAAATTGCAGCACCCAGCCATTGGAATGTCAGTGAAGGAGTAAGATCAACATGTCCTTGAACCGCATACGCAAGAGCTGCAAACGTAACAGCCCCCCCCACAATGTGTGTTTTATATCCCGGCATCCTATCTCCTCACTATCTAAATTTCTTAGACCCACCAAAATTTTTCTTCTATACTACCGCAAGAAAAAATAGTTCCGCCATCAAAAGGACCCCTATGAAAAGCGTAGTATTCGTTCAAGGCCTCCTTATCATTGGAACTGCCTTTGGCGCCGCTCCTGATGATTCTCTTCCTATCTTGAAAACA
Source organism: uncultured Pseudomonadota bacterium (assembly GCA_964604015.1). Taxonomy (GTDB): domain Bacteria; phylum Babelota; class Babeliae; order Babelales; family CAIQNR01; genus CANNBR01. The sequence continues at coordinate 5,999 of CAZRXF010000014.1, read as the reverse complement.
AAAATCAATAGCACGCTCACAGTACTTCAACCTCAAGTGGCCGCTGCTTATGCCGCCAATCCAGATGAACCGCTATTTTCCGATGACCTTATCAGCGCATTACTCAAGACAAAAACTGACTGTCTGTCTTACAACGTGCAAAGCCTCTCTCAAATACTGGAAAAAGAAGTGCACCATTCTCCTCTACAAGAAAATGGATTTCCTGATGAGGACGCTTTTTTCCTCTATCTTCTAAAAAGATCTTTCCAGGAGGATCCTGCTCGAGGTGAACCTGTTAATAGTTACACAAACAATTTATTTTCTTTCATTTTTTGGAAAATCGTCGGTGACATCGCACACGAAGCATTCAAAAGGGCCGAGCAACACACGAAAAAAAACAACACGGGCAAAGATTAAGGCATTCCTCTTAATCACATGACTATTTCTTGACCTAGCAACGTTTTGCCTTTACTGTAATCTCCGCGATAATAAAATAATTAGGATACTCATTACCTCGGGTAAATCGTATGAAAAAAATAGTCATCGTAGTCAGTTTGTTCTTCATTACCCGCGCCTTTGCAGCAGAAGCACCACTTCCTGTTGCTCTACCTGACACTCTCACAGCGCCGCTTATTCTCGGTTTTATACAGGCGCTTGCTCCTCACGTCATAGCTGCACATCAACGTGATCCTGAAAATCCTGAGTTTCCTGAAAATGTAAAAACTCTCCTTATTTATGGGAAAAACGCATACAAGAGCTTTGTGCAACAAGAAATCGCAGCCCGCACGGGAAATACGATCAGCCCTACAGTAACTCCTGATATGGAGAATATTCTTTTTTTAAGTATGGTAAAAAGCACCTTAGAAAGGTCTAATGCTGAGCACCGCCTCCCACATAGTTTTGTAACAGCTGCCCAAGCAACAATAAGAACAACTTACAACGATAGACCAGATCCTCTTCGAGACGAACTTTTTAGAGACCATGCACGTCTCTTTTTTGGGAACAAATCCGAAGAACAGGCCCCTGTTCACCAGACCAGAGGTCACAAACGAAAGCGGTAGAACTTCATGATTTTTGTGAATCATTCACTTGCATAAAGTAAGTACCTGGATAATAAAATTGGAGAATTTCTTTGTAATTCCATCCCTGACGAACCATCTCCCGCGCACCCCACTGGCACATACCTAGGTGATGCCCGTACCCTTTTCCTGCAACGGTAATCGTCTTGCCTTTTTTGAAGATAGAGAAACAATAGCTTTTAACGCCCTTAAAGAGTTTATTCATCTGACGCGCCGTCACGGTAAAAAAGTCCCGTTTTGTTTTGATGGTCACTTTTTTGACCAATCCCGCCTTATCCTTGCGCGCCACCTTTATCTCGTGAATGGGATGAATCACATGATCACGAGCCTCTTGCATGACATTCATAAATTGCTCAACTGTGTAGGTTGTTTTCCATTCATATAATTTTGTGCCTTTACAAAAGGTGCACGGTTGCTTTCGGGCAAGATATGGAACTTTAGAAAAATCGACTGCGTCAGTAATTTTTGCAGGAATCACTCCCCCACAACAACAATCAAACATTGCAAGAATAGGATGATCGTTATGTGCCAAGAAAACGCCTCGCGTTTGCTCTACTGCCTCGCGTAACGTCTTATCGTTGTGAACACCCTGATACGTTTGATGATAATTGGTACTTTTAAGATCATAGGGCGCATCTTTTGAACGGGAAGAAAGCAGCTGGTGCAACAGATAGCTACGGCAGGCAATGGCAAATGCTCGATTTACTTCAAGCGGCCACCCAGGCCAGCTTTCGGTTCGTAAAACGGAATAGAGATATTCTTCGCTATCAACTTCGTTAACCAAAAACCACTTGTTTTTTTCATACGTGATGAGAAACGTGCCTTCGTATGTTTTACCGGCAAAATCCAGATGATTATCAAGCGGTTCGACAACCACTTCCTTTGAACCAATCCTTTTTCCATTAACGCGAAGCATATCCCCCATCTTTTCAATTTTCAGGCCATGCGCTGTTGCATTTTTAGGAAAGACTCGGTCTGTATGGTGAGCGTCGCGCAGTTGAACCCCGCGAGCAGACGTAATGTCCCATACCTCGGCTTGATCGTCACACAATAACACCCGGACATTAAACTGTGCAGCAATGTCGGTAACACACAGAAAAAAGAGAAGAATACTAGAGTTCAATTTCATAGGAACGAAGTAAGGTAACAAAAGAAAGTGGTAGGGGAGTTTTTTTATCAATACCCGCATTGGCAAGTTCGTCAGCCTGCACATTCTGTTCGCGGTACACATGTTCAAAGGCGCAGTGGAATGGTTCAGCGTGAATACGCACGAGACCATGCAAAACGGCAAGCTCAGGTTTTCTTACCCGGTATTCACCGGTCATCTGTTTGATCAGAAGCTGCGAGTCAGAAAAAACTTCAATCCTATCCCCTGGCTTTCCCTCTTTCTTAACCAAAAAAATACCAATTAAAAGCGCCAAATATTCAGCCTCATTATTCGTACGCTTTCCAAGAAAATACGCACGCCGTGCCACTACCTCTTTCTGATGAAGAAGATAGATCCCCGCTCCACCAGGACCAGGATTTCCACGCGATGCTCCATCTACAAAAAGTTGCCACGTTTTAGGCGCTGCCATACCGAAACTTCCTTTTACGATTGAACATCTGACGACACTACCTGCGCTGCATCAAAATTTTTATACATCAGACGATAACAGCTTGCGCATTGCACCATTTTGTTAAGATCAAGCGCCATCAAAACCGACTGCGTCAGAACGTACGAGCACCCACCACAGGTCCCATCGACAACAGAGACAACAGGATTAGCAACCCTATTGCGCATACGATTGTATTTTTCAAGCCACTCTTCAGGAAGGCCCACTACGTGTTCTTGGCGTTTTTCTTCTCGTTGCGTCAGCTGCCCAAGAAGTTCCTGCTTTCTGTTTTCATGAGCGTCAAGCTGTTCTTGCAGGGTTGTTTTTTGATCCTTGTATGCGTTTTCTTTTGCCTCAAAAAGCTTCTGCGCCTGCTCGAACGCACTCCACGCCTGCACCAACACATCTTCATGTTCGTGCTGCAGTTGTTTTAGTTGGTCACATTCTTTTTTAAAGCTTTGGTATTCCTTGGTGGTACTTGCAAGAGCAGAACGCTCACGAGAAACTTTTTCTTTTTCATCAAGAACGCGCATCTCAAGTTCCTGTGCATCAACTTCTTTGCGAAAATCCTGCACGTTTGCTCGTTCTTTTTCGTATTCCCGCTCAACTTCCATCATTTGATCTTGCACGGCATCAAGCGCGGTTAGAACTTCTTCAAGTTCTTTTTCTACAGGGCCAAATGATTGATCGAACTGTATGAGTGCTACGAAACGGCTGAAGGGACTTTTTTCCATACGACAGAACCCCTTTCTTGCTCTACTGCGTTCTGGTGATTCACGGTGGTGGGCCCACCAGGGATTGAACCTGGGACCTCTCGGTTATGAGCCGATTGCTCTAACCATCTGAGCTATGGGCCCCACCCTTTGTGGTGTGCTAGAAGCACAAGTCTAGAGTAGAGATTTTTTAGACTAATGCAAGGTTACACAAGCCTGTAAACGCTAAACACCCTCGCTAGTCTGCGCATTTTTAAGAAGGAGTGACGAGCGATCCCATCCTTGGACTTCTTTAAGAACTTCAATCTCACGCTCGTCTGAAACAACCGGCATTTCAAGAATCACTGACGTGTGCAAAAATTTAGGATGGTTCATAAAAAGCTGAAGGCTTTCTTTTCCAATTCGTCCTTCGCCTGGAATCTCATGTTTATCAATACGGGAACCTAATGGCTCTGCTGAATCATTCAGATGAAGCGCAACGACCCGCTCAGCACCAACTGCCGCATCAACTTCTTCAAGAAATGCATTCACCCCTGTCGGCGTTGCCACGTCATACCCATAAGAAAAGGCATGCGCAGAATCGATGCAGAACGCGATTTTTTCCGGCTTATCAAGGAGCTGCAAAAGCTTTGCAAAATCTTGAATATCCCCACCGACCGTTTTATTTGCATGAGCAGTATTTTCAAGAACAATCGTGATCGTTTCTTCAGTCGTCAACGCTTTATTGAGCGCCCGAGCAAGATATTCAATCCCCTCTTGCTTATTCTCACACCCGGTAGCAGACCCAGGATGAATGACCATGTGGGTAAACGCTAAGCGCTTTGCAAGGTCAAGTTCATGGTGAAAGGGACGCCATCCATTATTATAGCGACCAGCAAGGTTCACCCAATAGGAAGCATGTACATAGAGTTGTTTAAAGTTGTCTCGTTTTTGTAGACACAAGGCAATTTCTTCATCTGAAAATACTGCATGTGTGTTACTGCCCTGCGGTATAAAAAAACATTGCATAAGCGGACTTCCTGCCGCATGTGCTTTATCAAGCAACGCAGAAAGTGTCGTAACTAACCGTACATGTAACCCTATGAGCCTCACACTCACTCCTTAGCAGCAAACGCCGCTCTTAGAAAATCTCCCGAGTACCATTCCTCTAACAGTTGTACAAAAAAAGCCTGTACCACTGCCAACCCTTCCTGAGAATCAGATTCAAAACAGAGGCAGATAACCGGTTGTGTGTTTGATGATCGCACCAAGCCCCAACCTTCTGAGAGCGTAACACGGATACCATCCACCGTTGAAAGCTGCACACCTTCAAGCATGCGTACCTTCTCTGTAATTTTCGCTACTATCAAAGGACCCTGACCCTGCGTACACGGAATGCGGAATTCCTTCGAGCTTACCCGAGCAGGAAACTCTCCAACATGCTCATCAAGCGTCCTTTGTGAGGATACCAGAAGCTCCATGAGCCGTAAACCGGCATACAAACCATCGTCATACCCAAAATACCGATCCTTAAAGAAGAAATGGCAGCTTAATTCTCCGGCAAGAACCGCACCATGGTCAGCCATACCCTTGCGTAAAAAAGCATGTCCTGAAGGAGAAAAAAACAGATGCCCACCCCGTTTTTCAATGTGTTCTTGTAACCCACCAGAACATTTAGCGTCACACACCACCCCAGCTTCCGGAAGTTGGGAAAGTACCGATGTTGCAAAGGTGCCTAACAATCGATCCCCGGGAACAAGACGACCTAACGGAGTTACCGCCCCCATACGATCTCCATCTCCGTCAAACGCAATCCCGACCGCTGCATTTTTTTTAAAAACTTCGTCTTGAAGATCTTTCATATTTTCAGCTACCGATGGATCTGCTTCGTGATGCGGATAGGTCCCATCAACGTCACCATACAAAATCGTCACATTTTGAAATTCAAGCGCTTTGCAGACTGCAGGCAACGTTGCACCCACCGCTCCATTACCACAATCAAACACTACCGGCAGGTTGCAGCCAACAAGGTGAGGAAATAACCGTTTAAGATACGCAACGTACTCAGGGATAAGGGCATATTCTTCATACCCGCCACGAACTACGTTGGTGACATGCGCACGTTCATTAAAAAGTTTTTTTACTTCCTGCAAGTCTTGGGCAAATAAAGGGCGCTTATTGAGGAAAAACTTGAGCCCGTTGTATTCCTTAGGGTTATGCGATGCGGTAATCATGCAGGCTGCTTGTACTGGTAACCAATATTCAGAAAAAGAAACGACGGGAGTTGGGCACACGCCAACAAACATCACAGACAACCCACTATCACGTAGTCCACGTACTAACGCTTCTTTCAATGCGGGAGAATGGGTTCTACCATCCATACCAACAGCAATCGTCGTCAACTGCGGATGCAAACGTAATGCATACACCGCAAACGCACGTGCGCAATCATACACCTCAGAAATTACTAACTCTTCTCCCACGATTCCGCGGATATCGTACATACGAAAGATATGATCTTGCATGAAAACTCCGTTATTTTTTGCTAGAATGTTTGTTTTCTACTCATAGTGTAGAAGCGCAGATGTCTAAGAGACCAAGGATGCTCGTATGATTCCCCTGAAACTCTCAATTCAAAATTTTCTCAGTTATGG
>CAZRXF010000013.1:0-29700 GCA_964604015.1 uncultured Pseudomonadota bacterium | reverse complement strand
AATAAATTTTTGAATATTCATCGTAATTCCTATCCAATAATAGAATAACTTATGGCCAAGAATAACTACTTTTCGATAAAAAATAAATTAAAAAGTAATTGTAATTAAAAAATCCACCCAGACACCGAAGTATCATGAGTGGATCTTTTTTTCTATGTTGTTTAAAATCACTACAAATTAAACAACATAATTTTTTAATTTTAATTCAAAATTATTCTGTCCCAAAGAGACATATTTCAAAAAAATCATTGATCCAGACTTCATTAAAATTACGCCGGACACGGAAGGAATGCTTGCACTTTATTTTCTGTGCAAATGAAGTGGCGGAGCTGACGGGACTCGAACCCGCGACCTTTCGCGTGACAGGCGAACGCTCTAACCAAACTGAGCTACAGCTCCCTCCAAAAACCTGGCTCCTTGGACTGGACTCGAACCAGTGACCTAACGATTAACAGTCGTTTGCTCTACCAACTGAGCTACCAAGGAACAGTTATTTTTTTTGGGTACCATATTTAAAAAATATGGTGGGCGATACTGGATTCGAACCAGTGACCCCCAGTTTGTAAGACTGATGCTCTACCAACTGAGCTAACCGCCCCTCGCACTTGAGGAAGAAATTGTAAATGAAAGAAAAGTGAAAGTCAAAAAATTAAGCTACTCACATGCCTTTTTTCATCATTACTTTTTCGGTTGTTCGGCCCAGCGCCTTATACCAGCTCTTTCCGGGATGACTTTATGCTGCCAGGGGACCTTTTTCAAAATGTGCTTATCTTTGGCAAACTAGGCCGCTTCTTTTTCCAAAATGTAACAGTACCGCATGGTTGAAAAATCAGGCAGGAGCTTAATTGCTATGGTGTACTGCATGTCCCCCTCATTCTTTGAAAAGGAACCGATCGTCCCAATGCCAAACCCCTTGGGAAAGATCAACCCTTCCCCACTTGAAAATACGGTGTCTCCTTCGCAAACTTCAGAAAGGTGTCCGACGTGGGCAAGCGCCCCTTCTTCCGGATTTCCTGTTCCTTGGTAAATCCCTTGCGTACCCGTCTGTTCGCATGAAGCAGCTACTTTGCATGTCGGATCTGAAATCAGAATAACTTTACTGTAATAAGGATAAACCTCAGCTACTTTGCCAACCAAACAGTTCTTGTAGACAACAGCAGTATCCTTTTGAAGTCCTTTATTTGTACCCCCTTCTACCAAGAAAAAGTTTCCCAGCTTTCCTTCTTGATGCAATAAAATTCTCACTAACACCGCCCGTGACAATTCATACTGCCTTTTAAATGAACGTAATTCTTCTGTTTCTTCTAAAAACTTTTGTGTTGCTTGCAGTTCAAAAAGCTGTGCACGCAGATCATCACGCTCTTGAATAACTGCCTGATACGCCGTATCCACAGAACTTTTTCTGTACCACTCATGAAGCTGTACCGCAATAGGCACACTTACATATGCATCAAATAACAAGAACGGATATACAACACATGATGCCACACGATCACACCACGATGGAGCCAATTCATACGAACGATGTACTAAAAAAAAACAGACAACTGCAGCTACAATAAGTGCTACTACTGTGCGTGAGGTTCCTTTTTTTCTCTTCATTAGCCTCTATGCTCCAAAAAACTGTCTCAATCCTTCTTTAACTTCCGCAAGATCCTGTGAAATCACTAACTTTTGCCGAATATCGGAAGCAGATGGCTTACCTTTGACATAAAAAGGTAGATGTTTTCTAAATGCAGGAAGCCCTCGCTCACCGTAATATTCCACCATAGCTTCTACATGCTCAATTGCACATGCAAGCATCAACGCATCATCTGCACGGTACTGACGCCCTTGAGAATGTTCAAACATCTCATGAAGCTTCCATGGTCGTGACCAAATACCTCGACCAATCAGGTACGCATCAACACCCGTCTGCTCATAGGCCATTTTTGCAGTAGGCCAATTAACGACACCACCTGACAAAATAACAGGTAGTGAAACAGCACGTTTTACCTCGGCGGCAATGGTGTAATCGGGCGATCCTGCAAAATGCTGTGTTTGGAGCCGTGGATGAATAGCCAACGCATCAGCACCGCATTCTTCGATCAATTTTGCAACTTCAACCGCATTTTTTATTTTAAACCCTGCTCGCATTTTCACGGTAAAAGGTATGGGAAGTTTTGCTCGAAAAGTCTGAAGAATTTGTTTGAGACGTGGTAGGTCTCCCATCAATGCTGAACCTGCACCAGAATTAACAACCAAGCGTGCCGGACATCCGATATTCAGATCGACCATATCAACCCCTGCAGCCAGAATGCGATCGCAGGCTTCATGCACAAAATCAACGGAACTTGCAGAAACTTGGTAATTCAGTGGGCGTTCGCCTTGAGAAAAATCAAGAGCGCGGACTTTCCCTCGGTCATGCGCAACACTGGCAACATGACGCATTTCTGTATACAAAAGCTCATGAGGGGAAAACTTCCTGACAAGCCTTCTAAATGGAGAATCGGTAATACCATCAAGCGGACCACCGATGAATCGGGGAAAGGAAAGATTTCCTATCTTAAACTGTTCGTTCCAATATGACATGGAGCTTAAAACCTTTTATTTTTACAGAGGGTAAAAAGAAGAAAAGATCAGTGTATCAGAATAAACCATTCAATGGGAGAGGGTCCTCCCCTAAAACACACCCCTACTGGGTTAGTTTTTCAGTTTTGAACACACTGAACGTTGCTTTTTTGTCTTTCCACGCCTGTGAAGGTAGCCCTGCCTTGCGTGATAGTTCAGCAAACATGGTTGGCAAATCCCAGCCTTGTTCCTGAGCTACTTCTGGCAAGAAAAGCGCAGAACGATCCCCTAACGTAAGGATCACCCCATCACCTAGCTTTATTTTTTCACGAGCTGTTTCCGTAGAACGAGACAGGAGAGAAATTTCCACCTGAAGCCCAGCAAGTTCTGATGATGCAAGGGGAGAAAAACGACGATCTGCAAACGCAGCTGAGTAGCCGTTGTTCAAAACAGATTGTTGCAGCGTTTCACGACCACGCGGGATTACAGTACCAATACAGCCTCGTAAGGTTCCTTGCGCATCACGCAGGGTCACGAAGGTTCCACACTGTTCTTGCAATCCTGGAGAAAGGATAGGCAGTAAGAGTTCTGCTCCACATTTTTTTGAAAACCGTTGTTGAATTGAATCTTTTACATAGGTAACTAATGTTCGTTTTTCATAACTTGTTAGCAATGGGATATCCCCAAATTCTGCACGAGCAAATGCTATGGTTCCGTAACTCACTGTCCCTTCAGAAATTTCCTTTTGGTCCTTTTTATCATCAGAAGAAGTGGCATATCCAACGAGATATGGCACATAGCGCTTAAACTGTTGATCAGCAAGAAGCGACAGTAAAATGGAAATCGGTTCATAGCCACATACATTTGCTTTAGTGCGCGCTAAGACAGCCTGGAACTCACTAAATGAACGATTAAAAATCGGTTGCATCACTTCGTTGGTTAATGCCCGAATCCGTTCAAGCAAACAGGTTTGTCCTTGAAATGGCATAAAGTTATACGAACGCCCGTAATGGAGAAAGTCAGAACTGATAACAATACCCGTTGCTTCATCAATGTACGGTTTAAGAGCTTTTGCAATTTCTTCACACTGTTTCTGCGTCAGATTATGCCCCACAATAATCGGTAGCACCGTCACACCCGGCAAATATTGATACAACAACGGAAGCTCTATTTCCATCGAATGTTCTGTATTAAATGGATTGTTTAACCCATGCTCGATAACGGTCACCTTGCTACCCCACATGAACAGCTTTTTATTTTTTGCGACAAGCTGTGTTGCTGCCGCCTTATCAAGTGCAAGTGATCCAAGGGGAAGACGATAGCGTTGTTCATCAGTCACAAAAGCTTTCGCCTCGGCAGAGACCCATGAATGGCAGGGCGCTAAAAGAATTATTTTTCTGATCTTTGATGCTTCAAAAAGCCGTAACCCAGCCGCAGAAAGTGGTCCTGAATACCGGTAGCCTGCATGGGGGATGATCACAGCACGGACGTCTTTGAGTTTGGCATCGTATCGTTGTTGTGCGGTACGTTCACACGCAGCAAGTTGTTCTTGAAGTGCTGTGGGCTCAGTTTCGTACCACCCTTTTAAATGAAAGGTGCGAACCGATTGAGTGGCCGCCGATACCAAAACGGTCCACGTACACGCTATGACCAAAAGACGTCGTAACATAGCAACCCCTTGAAACACAAAATGCCCCGAGTGGGGCTGATTTTACGTTGTAGCTGATGGGGATGTGACCTCCTCTTGCCGAGTAAACACCACAGGAGGTCTCCCTTTTTTGTAACCCGTTATTTGTTTGGCAGGATGCGAAAGACAACGGTACCGCATTTTGCACAGTTCCCCTTGTATGCATTACGCTGCTTTCCGCCTTTTGCTTTCATCATCACGTTCTTGCCGTTTTTGATTTCGCATTTCGCTTTGCACTTAACGCAGTATCCTTCCATTGCTCTCTCCTTTTTTTAAAAGCCGCAGTTTTACTATTTTTAAAAAACTGTATAACCACCGTAGCATAAGATTTTTTTTTAACTCAATAAAAGTAACCGCAAAAAAATAAGAAAGCCCTACAGAGCAACGTTTTTAAAAATCATAAGCGATGCGCAAGGCAGGTTTTCCGTAGTAATTGGTACCAAATCCCAGGGAAAAATTTTCATTTTCGGTCAAATGTTGCATCGCTTTATGTGACGCCACACCAAATAAGACCCCAAGCCCAGCCCCGACAAAAACCTGCGAAAGGTAATGGTGATTGGTCACTACGTTAATTGCCATGGCGTACAAGGTAAATGCTCCAAACGGAACACCCCATTTGTAGCCCTTTTCTAAGCCCCAGAAGGTGGCCAAGAAGGCTATCATAGCCGAGTGCCCTGACGGCCATCCGTTATCAGCCTGCTGGTCGCAAGAAAAATCCTCATGCCATGGTCGATAAGAATCGTGGTGCTTCAACTCTTTTAAAATAAGCTTTGCTGCCAACGTTGAAAGAAGCCCTGCGTTAAAAACTTGCACCCGTCTAAATTCAAGAGGATCTCGGCTGAACCACCACCCATACATGTTCAAAACGAGAAAAGGGATCGCAACGATCGCATCTGCTATCACAATTTCTGATAAAAACTTCGGTGGTTGTTTAACATTCTGGTGATCAAGCGGCTTATAAAAATGTTTGTGGATCACATAATTTGCTTGCCGTGTTGCCAAATATGTCGGAATGATCGCACTTAAAACATGCATGGAACTTTTGGTAAATAAGCTCTTCCAAATATCAACAGTGTCTACAAAAAAACACCGGGAATACTCATGTAAACCAGGCCAACGAGCGACCAGCGAACGATCTTTTGTGACAAGCTCTTTCCGTTCTTCTTCTCGTTCTTGTTCTTCTTGTGCAACTACTTCAGGATCTTCCTCAGTTTCCATATCCACACTATTTTGCACAGGCGATGGCATTGAAGAAGTGAGCCTTTGACGTTGCGCTTCCACCATCAGCGGCAGTAAAAAAATAACAAGAGTCGTAAGATCTTTTCTCATTGCCCTTCCCCCTGAGCTTTATGTCCGTCCCTAGGAAGACAGCATAAAGCTTTGGTTGAAGAAAGAGCAATGATCTGGTTTTTCAGTTAGTCATTAAAGTTGCGGAGTGCGCGTGTGCCAATCTGTTTTTTGTTGGTAGGCGTGCGCCGTTTGGAAAATCAGTTCTTCAGAAAGATGTGGCCCAATAAGTTGCATACCCAATGGTTTACCATCAGAGGTAAACCCTACCGGTAGAGAAATGGCGGGCACTCCGGCCAAGTTAACAGGAGCGGTAAAGTAATCCTGCAAGTCCATTTCCAACTTATTATTATCGTAAGCACCTGTTTTAAATGCTGGTACTGAATGAGTTGGCATCACCAAAAGATCAACTGTATTAAAAGCATCCTGCATTTCTTTTCTGATCAAGCTACGTACTCGTTGAGCACTTTCATAAAATTCGCGTGAGTGTCCCACAGAAAGTACATAGTTGCCCAAGATGATACGACTCTTTACTTCGGGACCAAATCCGGCACAACGAGTGTTTTCGTACATTTCAAGAAGATTCTTACCAGGAACGCGTGCACCGTATCTCACCCCATCAAACCGAGCGAGGTTTGAGGCAGCTTCAGCACGGCTGATGATAAAGTAGGAAGCGGCACAGTACTGCAACGCTTTAATAGAAATTGGTTGAAGAACAGCCCCTTGGTCTTCCAAAAGTTTTAAGGCATCAAGTGTTGCTTGACGCACCTCAGGGTGAATGCCCGGCGCATCAATTGCATCTTTGACAACCCCAATTCTCAACCCTTTTTTAAGCTCACCGGTAAGTGACTTAGTATAATCTTTTGGTTCAGTTTTTAACGAGGATGAATCTTTTTCATCATGACCACCAAGCACTGAAACAACCAAGGCGTTATCATACACAGTGCGGCTAAATACCCCGATACTGTCAAGTGAAGAACCATAGGCAACCAATCCATACCGCGATATCAGACCATAGGTAACCTTCATACCCACAAGCCCACACATAGCCGCTGGAAGTCGCACCGAACCACCTGTTTCTGAGCCAAGTGCCCACGAAGCAAGCCCCGCTGCTACCGCGGCACCAGATCCACTACTTGAACCGCCAGGTACACATTCAAGGTTCCACGGATTTTTCGTTTTTCCAAACGCAGATGTTTCACCTGAGCTTCCCATCGCAAATTCATCAAGGTTAGTTCGCCCAAGAAGAAGCGCTCCTTCTTCTTTTAAACGAGCAATCGCCGTTGCATCGTATGTAGAACGAAACCCCTTGAGAATGTTTGACCCACAGGTAAGCAGACGATCTTTCTGACAGATATTGTCTTTGATATAACCAGGAATCCCAGCAAGGCGACCTTGTAAGGAAGAATTTTCTAAAATCGATTTCTTATCAAACGTTTCAAGAACCGCATTTAAATCTTTGAGTTTCTCAGCGCGTTCTAAAGCGTGTTGAACTAGATTTTCAGGCGTTGTCTCTTTGTTTGCAAGCGCCTTTTTTAGTTCTTCAATTGTTGCATACGTGTATTTGTTCATATGACAAGCGCCTTTTTATTTGGCATCGATAATGCGGGGAACTACAAAATACTGCTCTTCCTTCTCAGGGGCACAGGCAAGAACTGCTTCAGAAGGAGAAGGATGAATCTCATCAGGACGGAGCATATTGACGTTCTTGTTGGAAGGCTGCCATTCAAGCTCGCTTGCAAGTTCTTGCACGCACTGGGCATACGCAAGTACTTCATTTAGCTGCTTAACAATCGGCTCAATCTCATGTTCTTCAAGAGAAAGACGCGAAATATGGGCAATCTTTAAAACTTCTTCCCGAGAGATACTCATGCTTCCACCTCAATCGATTTAGTTTTCCAAGCTTCAGCTCGGAACCTTTTTATGTAGACAAGCCCCATCACCGCATTGCCAATATACAGACAGCTATACACAAGAACACACTTTATCAAAATATGCGGGGTATCAATTCTTGAAAACATGTACGCCAAGGGGGCAAAGAAACCAGCACACACCAAAAGCCTTGTCCACATAACAACCTGTACATTTGCCGCTCCACGTAGGGCTCCAGCAAGGATTAATTGTAGCACATCAAAGAAGGCAAGTATACTCACCACCGGGAACATTTTTGCGGCAAAAACGGTAAATTCTCCTTTAAAATCAAACAGTTTAATGATGTCAGACGGCCACAGCGAACAAACATATAAAATCCCGAGAACAGAGATCGATGCCATAAAGATTATTTTTTTGCTGTTTGTTTTTATCCCTTCCCAATCATGGCGCCCGTAATCGTTGCTCACCAAAAAGGTAATTACTTGAGCAAAAGCAATGGCAGGAAGCAAGGCAAACCGTTCAAGATCTTTAACCACTGCAAAACTTGCAAGGACACAGGTGCCCATTGGAGCTAGACAGTACCCCAACCACACATACGACCAAGAAAGCGCTGCCTTATCAATGACCACCGGAACACTCAATTTACACAGCTCCCACATGGATCGAGTTGAAGTAAACACAGAAAAAAGTTTTATTTCATACTGCTTAAGTGTTTTATTTTGCACCACATAATAGAGCGCAAAAAGACACATACTCACCGACTGAATGACTGATGCTACAGCAGATCCTAAAAGGCCCCACTGCGGAAAACCAAATGCGCCAAATATGAGCGCGTAATCGAAAAACAAAAAGAGCGCGCAGCCAACGATAAAAATCATCATCGGCGTACGGGTATCTTTAATACCACGCATAAAACCGATCAGTCCAAAATAGACAAAGGTAAAGAAAATGCCGATGGCTCGAACCTTTAAGAACGGCGCACCTAACACAATCATGGCCTCTGGTAGTCGATACCACATGTACAAACGGTACGCACCAAAGTATAAGACCGCTGAAACGAGTCCCCCAACAATGATTGTCGTCCAAAACGCGTGCACTAATGCTTTACCTACTCGTTTCAGTTCTCCCATTCCATTGAGTTGTCCTGTCATCACAATCGTTGCCACTGAAAGCCCTTCAGCAATTTTAATAATTGAATGAAGAATCGTATTGGTAATACCAAGTGTTGCGTAGGCAGATGTTGACTGAAGATGTGCAATCCAACGCGCATCAATCAGCATGGGCAACGAGTAAAGAATAACAGCCGTCACAAACTCAGGAAAAAAGTAACGTAGAATTTTTGCAAACCCTTCACCGTGGCTTCGGTCTTTTATTCCTGTCAGATAACTACTGAAGATATTTTTTTTCACGCCGTTCTCCCCTGAAACACAACACGGCATTCAGTATCTAAATGCACATGATAAGTGCAGTCAAAGATAGACAAAATAATGGAAGCGAGCAACTGCGAAAATAACGCACATTAAGAAATCACAAACATATAACAAAAGGACACATCACGAATTGGTGAATGACCCGGTCGTAATTGTTTGCACAGCTCCCGTCGATGAAAGAATTGCCGCGGCAAATGCATATAACTGCTGGAGAGGATCTTTATCATAACTACATCCTACCAATATAATTCTTCCCCCTACTCCTGGTTGAAGCGCCATACCAAAGGACTTGTCATAAATTCCCTGAATGGAAATTGTTTGCACACCACGCTGCACTGGAAGATTGTATCCTATAGGAATCGACGCATTGGGAGGAGAAAATCCTTGAGGGATACCTGACGGGTTAAATGTTTTATCAAGCACTCCTGTTGGTAGATACCGTGCCACTGTCATTGTAAATCGCGGTGTTGACGCATTATACGTGTTATACCCGGAGATAAGAATTTTGTTATCCGGCTGCAACACCACCATATTTGCAAGAGCAAAAGGACTTTCTGCAACAGGAAGTACTTGCTTTCCCTGAAGCCGTATCACCCCTTTGAGTGTATTAAGCACCTGTGTCGGTCCGAATGAGGTATCAACAATACCCTGAGCCGTGTAACGAATGAGCGTCATAAAGTAATTCCCGAAGCCATCACCCATTGATCCTGCTACCAAAATTTTTCCATCAGGTTGCAATGCTACCGCATAGCCAGCATCATCAAACCCTGCAACAGTCGTAACTTGCACGCCAGACGATGCAAGATTGTTTAGTTGTTTACCAAACGTGGTATCCGGCACGCCCGTTGCAGTCAAACGTAAAAGAATAACCTGATTGCGTCCGGTTGCACCAATGAGGTTCGTTCCAGATCCATCGAGCACTGATGCTGCAAGTTGACTTCCATCAAGCGCACTACTGTTCAATGGTGAAACAAAACTCGATCCCGTTCCTGCAATAACAATTTTTCCATCAGGCTGAATCGCAACCCCATACGCGTTATCATATCCCACAATGGAAAGGCCCGCGTTGTTCACCGTACGTTTACTCAAAATACTGCAGACAAACACCCCGGGCGTTGTTCCTCCCGGCGTTTTAAGTACCGGCACCGTGTTAAAATTGTACGTGAAACCGGAAGGGTTAAACGTCGTATCAAGCGTTCCATCCGTCTTGTAACGCAGTGCAAAAAGTTGTCCCGTTGCTGTCCCGACCACTACCAATTTGTTATCAGGTTGTAATGCAGCGTCATAAGCAATGTCACTGATGCCAGCGATAAGATTCGTGTTACTTGGAATCACAGAAACCGGCGTTGACGCAATCCCTGGAGTCGGACCATTTGCATTATAGGTTGTGTCCAAGCTCCCGTCCCAGTTATAACGCGCCACAAAAATCTGGTACACGTTCGTATTTGCATTTCCCGTCACAAGATAGCGATAACCTATGATCAAAATTTTTTGTCGAGTTACTTGGTGAGGAAGTAAAAGATCAGGTTGAATAACCACGCGTAAAGGAAAAGTGCTACTTCCAAATTTGGTAATTACCTGACCTCGGGCACCTTTTCCCGGAATCCCATTAATACCACGGGCAAGCGGATTAAATGTCTGATCAAGTTGTTCAGTGACATAGTTATAACGAGCAATACAAAGCATGGCAAAAGCTGTTTGGTTTGCCGTCAAGCTCGTACTGCTCGGCGTAGCATCTGGATTGTACTGATACCCATACCCAGTCACGGTCAAAGTCGGTGACGCAAGATTGGGAGAAAAGGCAATGCTCTGACCAAAACCATTAAGCAGCGGTAATGTCGTCGCACGAGCAAGATCACTATCAGGAGCAGGGATAAGATGCGGGTAACGATCATACAAGAGACTGAGCTGCACCATTCGATCATGCTCAAGAAACGTTTCATCATGCACGCGCATAGTTTGAGGCACTGACCCCATCACCGCACTACTTACAAGAACGATCCACACCCTTTTTATCACGTTTTTCCTTACTTTAGAAAAAGGGCACCGTTACAGGCACCCTTCACATTTTAGTAGTCTCTCTCATACACCTAATTATTATTTGTATAAAACACGAGACCAACACCCAATCCGCTACCGGTATAGCTCGTAGGAGCTCCACCCCACCCTGCTACTACTAATCCGGTTGAACCCGCCACGTTCTGATAGCCTACCCCATAAGCAGCTGAGTTCCCAGAACCTAGTTGTACTATTACGCTTCCAGCTACCGCTCCAGGAGTTCCTCCTGGAATGGTAAAACTTGGATCGAGAGTTCCATCTGATTTTAACATAGCAATACCATAATAGGAGACTACCGACATCGCCCCATTAAGTACTTGCCCCACCACTGCAATGTCCCCGTTTGGCATTAACGCAGCGCCATATGCTAAGTTATCACCTCTTGATGTAACTAAATAATCGATTATAACGTAACCAAGTTTTTTCCCTGTTGTAATATCCAAACCACCAAACGTAGTGTCCAAAAGACCTGCTGCCGTTACTTTGGTAACCCGCATCTTCTTTGGAGTAAAGCCATTATCGTACCCCACAATTATCGCGCTGTTATCTGAAAGCACAAGCAATCCTAGTGGGGCTGTGTTATTCGGTAAATCAAGATATCCAGGCGTGGTAACACCCCCAAAAGATGTATCAAGTCCTCCATTTGCAAGAAAGCGGTAAATACGCTTAGCCATGACGGCACCGCCATCCCAGGTCGTAACCAAAATTCTATCTTGAGAATCAATACCAAGAGCTGAAGGAGTCCCAGGAGCGCCTGTTGAAGAAGCAAAATCAGCATCAGTAGTCCCATTCGGCAAAATACGACCCACTGTAAAATCAGCGATCCCAGTACTTCCTGTTACTACCACTTTTCCTGTCGATTGAACACCTACTCCCGAAAAATATGCATAGGTTGGAGTACCTGTTTTTGGGAATATCAGCGGCGAACCTCCATTAAATGAAGGATCAGAAAACCCCTCTGACGTAACATGCATCAGCCAGCCTCCTTGTGGCGAATAATTCTGCCCACAAATATAATAGCCTCCACTACCATCACTTACAATGCCATCTGGTTGAGTAAAACCAGGAACGGTCCACGTCCATTGCAAAACACCGTTCACAGAAAATGATTCAAGAATCACCGAGTATCCACCTGCATAAGTAACCCCTAGAACTCCGAATGATCCATTCGATTGCATTGCAAGCCTACCAGTTGAGAAATTATTATTTATGTTTTGGTAATAATAGCCGCCGTTTCCCTTGCGCTGGTTCAATCCCCAAACACCTGTTGGCCCACTTGGTGTGGGATTTACCCCACTTTGCGTAAGAATTTGGCCAAGCGCAGGAGAACTTGCCGTAATCAGCGACCCTTGAGGGGTTGCGAAATTGCCTAAATAATTTCTCGATACAAGATAGGGATAGATTGATGAAGCACGCAAACAAAACACGGAAGAAAGCATAGCAATTGCCAAAAACATAGTTTTTCTTTTTAACATGGGAGATACCTTTTTCATAACATGATTATTCAGTTATCGCCTGCACCTTTCTCTCTTCCAAAGAACAAGTTACAAGATCGTAAAAGATTGACCCGTTTGCCACTCGAGAGTCAATCTTCAACCCACCTCGCTTTAAAAAGTGCCGTAGTTTGCAGATAAAGTAATTTACTATTTTGTTTATAATCCAAATAATAATATTGAATTGATTTTTTAAAGAAATTAAATGGCAACGTGCAAACTCTTTTTTAAAAAAACGAAGACATGGTACACTTGTCATTGTTCACTCATTACGCAAAAAGGGACGAAATCTGCTATGAAAAAAAAGTTTCTTGTACCGATTTTTTTGGGGGTTTTTGTGCCATGTTTTTCTGCGCAAAGCCCTCATATGGTTGTCTGTACACTCAAAAAATATCCTTCTTTACCCGTTTCAAACTCAGAAAATAAATTCCTGACAACAAAAACAGTGGCGGCTACTGAAGGAATCTATGCCTCATATTTTGGCTATCTAACTGCCTCAAATTCGGTCGGTCAGGTCGTGTTCCCCCGTAAGCATCGCGACACTATTTTTACGCTCGTGATCACCGACAAAATAGAACCTATTTTTATGCTCGAAAATACGATTAACACCTGGCGTGTACCTGAAAAAACTGCCTGTGCCTACTACTCAATCGAGCGTAAAAAAGACCTCAAAACAAACCTCTATTTTTGGGATGTTAAAAAAAAAGAAACTCCTGCCGATCGCACCCTTCCTCTTGACGCCATCACGTTCATTGCAAAACCTGAGGAGCTGTATGTCCCAACCGGTATTACCGTCACCAACAATAATCCCCAGCTTGCGCTTCCAACCATTTTTGTAAAAAACTCTATCAGCCTCTCTGATAACGCTCTCTCCATTCTTTCCTACCGACAATTTTTTGAATCGCTCAATCAGTCAGTAAAAACTGAGGGCGCAGATGTTCAGTCAAAATTTACAAGAACTAGTGTCTAGAAAAGCCGCTAGCCTAGATGGTTTCTAGCCCCCTCTCTTTTTTTCGATTCTTCGTTATACTCAGGGAAGGTGAGGCTCGTTTTATTAGCAAAGGATATAGATGAAATTTCAAATCTCTTTTGATGCTTTGGATTTGGACCAGAACCTTAAAATAGCGCAGCACGTTGCCCCTTTGGCCGACTGCCTTGAAATAGGAACCCTTCCGATCCTGAAGCATGGCGTTAGGGTCGTTGAAATTTTTCGCGAACAGTTTCCGCATAAGCTCATCTTTGCAGATACCAAGATTGTCGATAGAGGACGCGAGATTGTGGGGCTTTTTGGGTCTGCAGGCGCTGACTGGATCTCAGTCATGGGAGGCACCAGCAAGGAAGTTATTCAAAATGTCTGCACAAAGGCTCACGATATGGGTAAACGTGTTATCTTGGACATTCTTGATGCTAGTTCGCCCGGACAAGCCGCACTTGATGCAAAAAGTTTTGGAGTAGACGCTCTTATGTTCCATCAACCTTATGATAAAGAAAGTCAAACACTCATCTTTGTAGAAGATTGGAACATGCTCAAAGGGAACACGAATGTTCCCATTTTTATTTCTTCAAAAGTAGGGCGCCATAATATCGATCAAATGCTCGCTCTTAATCCCGACGGAATTGTGGTTGGAAAAGCGATTACCGAACACGCTGATCCTCTTGCTGAAGCACAGTTCTTCTACGATAAGTGTAAGAAGTAAGCACTCTTACTCACGATGTTGTCTTGTCCCACCCAAACAGTCTAAAAGATTTACCATCGGGTTGTTTGCTTCACTCACATGCATTTGTTGTGCTGTTGATTGGTTCAGTTGCATTTCTTGAAAGTCTGCAAGCGAACAAAAGTTGGTTCCCGGCTTGCCCAGCTCAGCTCCAGGTTCAAGAAGATAGAAAGGAAGATACGGTGCAGGATCACTGGTATGAATAACCACCCCTGTATAGTATTCAAACGCTGATTCTTGTGGTCCTAACGCACCAGTCCATCCCGTTTGAGCGCTGGAAAAATACGTGCTGGACACAAAGTTGTTCGCCGTCATTTTTGAAAGAAATGCTTCAGGAACAGTAAAGGAAGCTCCATTCACTGTCACAGGACCAGTTATTCCAGAATTTCCGTTCGAACCGACATAGACACTTCCCTGCGTAGCTGGAGAGACTGCCTGCATCGCAGCCATTTGTATGGCATCGGAAAAAACTCCTTGCCCTGGATTAATAGAACTTGGAGGAATACCCACAAAATATTGCATATTTTCAGCAAACATTTGTGCATAGCTTGTCGTAGAAGGGACAGCTGCCGCCCCATAATACGTAGCTGGTTCAGAACTGTACAAATTGACTGAGGCAGAAAAATTACCTGCAAAATCACCCGTCACCCACATGACAGGAGAACAAGCAAGAACAGAAGGACATCCAGAGTAGGCATTAAACCGCGCTGCCGATGTTAAGATATTGCCACCAACCAGACTTATTCCACTCTGAATATAAGGCCCCCAACTACACGTCTGAGGCCAATAGTTCGTACCAGAATATTGGGCTACAGAAAAAACGATATGCGACGTATTTTCAGCCTGGAAACTCAGTGACCCAAATCCCATTGCCATCGAGCCAAACGAGTTGCAGTAATTATGGCAATGTCCACCGGCAGAACACCAGCTTTGAATGCACGGATAATAGCGAAGCCATGCACCTACGGCGTGATCCTCAGGTAATCCATACATATTATTCCAACCAATCTGACGAAAAGCGGAAACTGTTTGAGTTAAAAAAGCATCTGAATAATCAGGAAATGTAACATTCAAAGGGGAACAGCCGGAGGGAGTGAAAGGTAAGGTAATTTGAGCCGGTCGTTGCAGATAGAGTGTTGACGCAATCCCCTCGACATAGCCACGGAAAACATGGGGAGTCAAACCGTATACTACGGTGAAAATGGAACCATTGCTGCCATCCGTATAATAGGAGACGTAGTCTGTACCAGCAGCTACGGATCCCGTATTGGTCACTTCATTTCCCCCAAAAGGTATTCCGATCAAAGCTTGTACGTTCATTATCTGATTAGGATTATCAGACTTCACCATCATTTGAAAGTACGGCTGCTGAAATGGATTTGTCGGTAAATTGATGGAATAGAGAAATTCCTGTGTCGAACCATGCAGCAAGGGCGCCATCACACAAAGTAGTCCAGTAACTATTCTTACACTACTCAGTTTTTTCATCTTTTTCCCTCTCTAAAACCTTCGTTTTCTCGTTCCACCAAGCGTCTCCATGAAATTCATCATAGGGCTACTTTCCCTGCTCACGTGCAATTGCGGAGAAACAGACTGCTCCATCTGAACTTCAGAAAAATCTTCTTCTGAACAATAATTTGTTCCAATTTCTTTTAATGTTCTTCCTGGATCAGAAAAATACAAAGGAAGATACGGAACCATAGAAGCAAAGTGAGGCACGCTACCAAGATAATATTCAAGCCCTGACTCCTGCGGCCCAAGTGCACCAGTCCAACCACTTTGAGCGTTCGTAAAATACGTTCCCGATAAAAAATTTGCCTGAGTAACATTTGATAAAAATGCTTGAGGAATAGTGAACGGTGTTGTTCCTTCAAAAGTCCCACTCATAGGTAACAGACCAGTTATCCCTGCAGAACCTACGGAACCAGTAAACACAGCTGAATGAGGTGTTGTTGACACCGCCTGCATGCCTGCTAATTGCATACAATCAGAGAATATCCCTTCACCTGGGGTAGCATACAAAACGTTGTAATTTCCGTTCTCATAATTGAAATACTGCATATTTTGGGCAAATAGTTGGTAATAGTTCATTGATGACATTGAAACAGTGCTATACGACTCTGTAGGGCTTGCAAGATACATGTTTGCTGCTGCAGAAAAATTCCCGCCCAAATCGCCTTCAGGAGCCGTCATCCAAAGCGCTTGCATATAACTGTCGTAAATACTCCCCGAATTAGAAACGATACCAGGCGTGATAATGGGAGCAATCGGCAACGTGTGACTGTAAGCAGGATAGGTTCCCTGCTGTCCCTGTGGAAACGTACAACTTGATAAGTAATCACCTGTGAGAGAAGAAAAAAAATAAGGAATATAAGGTCCCCAACTACACGTCTGCGGCCAATAATTTGTTCCGCTCGTATAAAAAAGCCCAAAAACATTCTGTGTTGTCCATTCACTTATATGCTGCAGCGTTCCAAACGCCACAGCTCCCGCTCCAAAATTGTTACAGTAGTGATGACAATGCCCTCCTGCAGGAGAAGACGTATAAATTACCGGATTATATTTATACCAACTACCTATGGGAGCATTTGAAACGGGAAACCCGCAACCATCCCCGCACCCAGTGTGCGCAGAAACAATGGCAGCCGTTTGAGCAAGAAACATATCGCTGTAATCAGGCAAGGTCGCATAGACCGTAGAACCCCCTGAAGGAATAAAAGGCAGCTGTACTTGAGCAGGCCGCTGAAGATACAAAGTCACGGCAGCACCTTCACTATACCCACGCACGGCGTATGGACTTAGTCCGTACACGACCGTATACCAATCAGCTGCACCATACGCACCATTACCTTGCCAAGTGTCGCTAGAATTCCAATAGTAAGAAACATAATCACTCGTAACCCAGGTTGCACCATTTGCTGACCCTAATTCACCCTGTCCGTTCACAACGACAGAGTGAATATTCCCTATACCCAAAGTAGAGTTCGCGTTATCAGCTTTACTCATCACCTGAAAGTACGGCTGCTGAAAAGGATTTCCAGGTAAATTGAGAGAATAGAGAACCTCCTGAGAAGAACCCTGGAGAGAGTACCCTATTGCTAGGATACTCATTAAGATCAGTCGTATCATCTTCATTTTCCGTAGCTCCCCTTAGTTAACTTGCCGCTACAGGAGTAACAGCAAGCACCGTTTGGTAACCATTCTTTTGGCCAATATATGCAGGAACGGTTCTACTTCTTGGCGATGCTTTCACATAACCACGGCGATTAACATCAAATGAGGCTCCCGGATTTGCCAAAATCGTTTCTAGATACAGAAGCGCATCGATGGTAATACCAACGTTTTCAACCAGAGCACGCCCCACCATCAGAGCACGTAGGAAAATCCAATCAAGCGGAGTCCCTGGAGTTAACCAGTCTGAAGCAGACGGCTCCCTACGATATTCATTAACCGGCCACACACCATACGCTGGTGTACTATTTGCACTTAAAGGGATTCCATTGGTAATGCGATACAGAGGAAGATTTGTTTCACTGATATAGTCGTAAGTTAAATTACCAATAACCCCCGCTTCACGAACTGCAGACTGAGTTCTTCCGACAAGCTTTCCATTCTGCTTCATCACACTGTACAGCGAGTTTGCTGTAGCACTATACAAATGCCCATTGAAAAGCGCCTGTAAAAACAGATAGGCAAACGAGTAGTTGTACGTTGGGTACGGAGGATACGTAATTTTTTGAAGCGCAAGCGAATAGAGCTCTTCAACACCTTCCCACAGTGTACGTTGCGAGAATGCAATACCAACACTATTTCCGATACCTACGTTACCTTGACCTGCTGGCGGAAGGAGCGGATTAGAAATCTCAGGTTGTGCCCCTGCCCAGGTCGTTGAATTTTGTGAAGGAGTATTCGAGGTTGACAGTAACCCTGATCCTTGTTGCGCACTCTGAGACGCAAGATATCCCGTATATCCTTGTGCAAGTGGATCTTGAGCAAACATCAAAGGAAAATCAAAGGAGTTAAGTTTTGCTACCCCAACAATGGTTGGGTTGAGTTGATAAAAACCGTTAGGATAGCCAGGAATCACCGGATTTGGTTGCCCATTTGTTGTTCCTGTTGGAGATACAAATGTTGGAACCATCTGAACCACCACAGCCCACGGCTGCCTATCAGCAAAAAAGTTAGTAAAACTCTGATCGGAATAGTTGAAATTTGCCGTTGTAAATGCTGACGAAGTATCAATTTGAATCGGATACCCTGACGTAGGAGCTGCCGCACTGTTTTGATCGTACGCAGGAACCTGCCCAACTGAAATGGTACCAGGACATGGCACAGCAGCAGTACTATTTGGCGCATTTGTTACACCAACACCCACAATCACCGTACCAGCACTCAGTCCCCCATTGGTTGTCGGCCTAAAAGCTACTTGTCTGAAGTACACAGATCCTGGGTTACAGGTAGTTGTTGCATTACAGGTGGAAGTAGAAGCGGTTGCCCAGTTATCCGCAGTTTCTTGCACTGCATAGTAGGCAGGCGTTCCATTGGTACTCGTGTTATAAACCTGCGTTGAAACAGGAAGGAAGTAGATATAGTTTCCCGCATTTCTTCTTACAAAACTGGTATACCCAGGAAACTGAAAGCGATCTTTAAGATTTTGAGTCGGAGGGTTTACCGTAATCGGTGTGGACATATTTGTTAAAAGACCTTGCCCATTTGATGACGATGGCGCCGGAACCTGACTTGGTTCTGAAGGTTTTTGAAATATCGGATACACAACTTGCTGTAACCCATAGGTTTCAGTGGCTACCGATTGTGTTTGCTGACCTGGTGAAGGAGGCGTTGTTGTTGGTCCTTCTTCAGGATTTATGACAATCACCCCAACAAACGTATCCAATCCCCCAAGCGTGTACCCATTTGCCTGCGTCATCATTGTTGGATTCTGACTTGCCATAGAAGCAACACTCGGCAAATTCATGCTATCTGGTACCGTAATATTTCTGAGGTAACGGGCCCAGGCAAAAAGATTTTGTGCTGCAGTCACGAAATTATTTAGAACAGCCTGCTCACTATAGGTGTACGGAAGATTTGAAGGATAGACCATATTCAAAAAACCATTATTTGCATTGTCTGTTGCAGATGTTGCCATAAAAGCTGACGATGCCATTGCCAAACGGGCCGCAAAGTACTCAATAAGGGCCGCATTGTAATAGGTAAAGGGAACAGTTCCTTCGTTATTCTGAATGTACTGGACAATCGCTTGTGCATTCACTTCCCATTCGGCACCACCAGCAAGCAGATACGGATATTGGGAGAAGGATTGCGGAACAAGGTTTTTATCAGAAACTGGTGTACCTGGATGACCCTTTTCATAAAATTGAGAAAGCCCTGAATTAATCCACGAGTTTGCTCCAAAAACCTGATCGAGGTTGTAGGTGGAAGAACCGTACTGTGATCCCCATACCGGTGGAGCGTACAGTCTGCTGTAAAGAGGGGTTGATGCCCCACCAACAGGAAAACAATCCCCAAAAAAACCACACAGTGCATTACCGTACAATGCGGGCGTGTAATAACGATATTGATACATACTTGTTTGAGCAGTATACGCCCCATACCAAGAGCATCCTAAAAGCAATCCGGCTACTAACCTTTTCATCTATCATCCCCTTTTGGATTTTCCGCGAC
The DNA here is from genome assembly GCA_964604015.1 of uncultured Pseudomonadota bacterium. Lineage (GTDB taxonomy): Bacteria > Babelota > Babeliae > Babelales > CAIQNR01 > CANNBR01. The sequence continues at coordinate 9,926 of CAZRXF010000013.1, read as the reverse complement.
AGATTTCGACTTATTTCACAGTATTTCAAACTGAATTAGCCAAAGCAACATTTTTATTACGTTTTGTAAAAACAGCCTTATTCTCATTAACGCTGAACTAATGCAGATAATGCAATCAAGAAACAGATATTGCCCAGGCAATCTACAACACTCCATTTATCCAACATACGCTTCTGGATTTACAATCATGTTTTGTTCACGTGCCTGAATTGCAGCCTTCAAATCATTTGCTAATTCTACTGGATTATTTTGCACACTGGTTGGCAAGAATGCATGCGCATACAAACTCTGAACAGCACTATAAAGTTGGGATGCAAAATTGTTAAGAGCAGCAATGTTTTCAGGATTAATAAGATTAGGAAACGGTCCACGTGGATCATCTTCAGAACCCATAAGGCCGTACAGGCAATATTCCATAAACGGCTGGAAAACATTTGAATACGTAAGCTGGGCAAAATTTGGCTCACCAAGCTTATCAAGCCCCACCTCACTTAATGGCAAGACAAGCACAGGAGTAGCAAGTTCAACTTTCTCCGTTTGGTTTTCACCTACGGTACCAGCTTCATAAGCCGAGCCAACCTTTTCTTCACGGGCAGCTAACACCTGCATGCCTGGCATATAGTACGCAATGGCACACTTGAGCAGTTGCGCCAGTCCAAGAACACTTTGCTTAGAAAGATTTCCCGTTGGATCGGAATACAGTGATTGTGTTGCTTTTTCTACGGCAGAGCAAAAGATAAACGAATCAAGAAGTAACCCTCGCATCAGTGAATACTGATTTTGCAAAGTTGCTGAATCATTACCGACAAGCGCCCCCCCTTGCAATGCCGAAAATCCTTGCAGTGCCGCTGCACCACCATACGTTTGCCCCTGGGTAACTACCTGACCAAAATAAGCATTAGTGCCAAGCGAAATCTGTGTGTTTACTCCCACCGTTTTAAATGTCGCACTCGTTGAATTTCTTCCAAAAAGAGCAATCCGCTGTATCATGGCCCGTAGTAAGACTAAGACGTAATTTCCCCACGCCCGCCTGAAATCAGTGTCCGTTGCCATAATGTTTCCTTCACCAGTGCTTGCTAGATAGGCATCCTGAAATTTCTGGAACGCCACGAGATAAAACTTTGAGCTACCATTATACGATTCCCATGTAACTCCAAAATTTTTCGGAACTTGCGCCGTTCCAGCAACAGGAACAAAACATCCCGGATATTCAGATGTCAGATTCTGTGCCCCCAACGGCAAATTGGTCGAAGCTGTTGACGGGTAGCCGTTAATAGTAGGAGCAGATTGTTCATACAATAAGGTGAGATCTCCAGCGTCCTCATATAAATCTCCTAAAAGACTCAAAAGAAGAGCCTGATTGTTGGTATAATTCATGGCCATTGTTCCAAGCACACCAATATCTTCAAGAACTTTTTTATACGGTGCACTCGTTGGATACCCTACAAGAAACCGAGAGCTATCCTTCATGTAGGTACAAAGATTCTGAAAATTAAGTTCATTGAATGAACCTGACGAAATCCAGAAAATACCCTGTGTCTGTTGAAGATTCTGAATACCACCCAAGGCAGAAAGAAGCCACGTATAGGCAGTATTTAAAAGACCATACACAGACGAATAATTCTCAAACACATACTTCTTTCTATCAGCCAACGTTGTTATCACGGGAGCTGATTTCATAATATTTTTGATCACCGCCTGATAATCGATTATTTGTGAAAGATAGGCACCAATAACTCCCTTGAATGCTTTTGCCTGATGCAAAAAATTAGGGTCAGGAAGCTGATAAAAAAGCGTTCCTCCCACCTGAACAGTCTGCTGACTCAGTGCATAAAACTCTCCATATTGTGTGTAGTAAGCAATAGCAGTCTGAAACTCTCCCTGAAAACGTGGCACTGCCTGCAACGGACCGTTGATCGTAATAAGAATGACATGCTCTGTTCCATCAGCCATCTTCCGCTTTTCAAGAACATATGACGTAAACAGTGAAAATGATCCAAATGACATCCCCTGTGAAACAAGCTTTGTCACCTGAGCAGTATACCTTTGCACCTCCTGATCCAGAGGGCACAACTGACTTGTATACCCATTTTCAACTAACAACAATCGGTACAACGGACTTACAAGATCTTTGATCAAAGCCATATCAGTCGTAGTTGTTTGCATTTTTGTTTGTGTACCCAATGCTGTCTGTGCAACAGTCAAGAGCCCTTGATACGTAGGGACAGGAACGGAAGAAGTGACAGGAACATGGGCCCCCGGAACCTTAGCAATCATTGCTTTCGCCTGCCGTTGAGTTGTCTGAGAAATTTTTGCAAGAGCGGCAGAAGCTTTTTCTTCCTGTGCTGCAAGGGTCAAATCTTGTTCAGAATACCGCAGAAGGTAGTCCGGATCATCAACGGAAAACAATGTTCCAACAGTCACTGGCCCTGTTGGAATAGTCACTGCTGGTGCTCCCTGGTTTTCTTGCACCTGTTGAGCAGGCACTGATGATCCTTTGCGAGGAGCTGAAAATCCAAAAAAAGTAGACCGCTCTAACGCAGGTTGTTTTTTTGATGGACTTGCAGGCTCCTGAAACGCAAAAACTGTTGTACGTGGGCTGGCTTTTGTTGCTCCACTTTTTCTAATTTGATCCGCAACAAATTCCGCTGAAAGAGAAGCTTTTTGCGCCACTGTTTCTTGCAATAATTGTGTCGTTTTTGGTGCTGGAATAACCGAAGAATAGTAAGCAAAAGCAGCCGCCTGCGTAATAGCCTGTTGTACCGTAAGAACCATAGCTTCTTCACCGCTCTTACCAAAGAAAGTTGCCGCCTGTGAAAAATTGTTGGTAATCGCTTCATATGCTTCTTGAGGCGATGAGGCATACTTGCCCGCTTCAAAATCTTTCTTAAGAGACGCAAGCAAAACAGCACCCTGCGTCAGATACAACTGAGCAAGATTTGAAAGCGTACTTACAAATGCAGGGCACGTAACAGTCGAGGCAAGCGGAAACTGTACACGTATCTTTGTCTGAGACGAAACGGGTGAACTAGTTGGTATCTGAGAAAAATTTCCCCCCGCATGTATCACTGTTTTTGTAAGCGTTAAAAAGTCTTCAGACACACCAAAAAATGCTTGTTCTCGCTTTTGCCGAACAACCATAAAGTTCATTTCATCCTGCAAGGCAACTAAGGGGCCAAGACGTTTAATAGCATCAGGATAGGTCGCATTTTGCACCGAAAGCCCCAACTGATCTAAAGCCGTTCCAAAGTCAGAGGAAAATGTCTGCAGTTCTTTTGTCATGGCAGCCAAAGCATTCGAAGTACTCTGCCATCCCTTCTTTTGCGCAAGATACCCACGATAGTACACAGAGGCTGCATAAAAATGTGCAAAATCAACGTTTGATGACGTTCGGTACCAATCTGCATACGCCTCTATCGTTTCAAGATAGTTCGCTTGAGCAGTTATATCCCCCAGTAACCCTGCGGTGCGGTAGCAAGCAAGAGCAGATTCAAATGCCACTGCATTCGTAGCAGTTTTTCTTAACGCATCTCCTTCGGCCACCAGAGATGAAAGCGAAGAAGGCGTCGCAATCTGTTTAGTTTTTTCCTGCACAGATGCTGCATACGATGAAGAAAGCACGGAAGCAAGAGTAGGATCGGAACAAAGCGCCTGCGCCTGAGACAAAAGGATCAACGCCGCACTTGTCAGAATGCCAGCATAGTCAGAATACTGTTGTGCACGTGCAAGACACGGGTCCACATTCAAAAGGGACCAATAGAGTTGCACCAAACAACTGAGTTGCGCAAATCCAGAAACTGATTGCCCAGAAAAGAGCCCCTGATAGGGCAACTGCAATGCCTGGTTGCCTGCAGTTGCTCCCTGCGCAAGAAGCGTGTCCGCTTTAGCAAAAGATTCATAAATCTTTATGTACTGCAACGCCCCTTCGGTAACCCCTTGAATAGTCCCCGATCCACTATTAGCATCAGCCGCACGATACTGAGATAGTGCACTTTCACTGCGCAAACTTTTTGTCTGCATCAATGGATCGTTATAAAACATGCCCTGCGCGCCTTGAGCAATGTTTTCAAGAATCACCAACGACTGCTGAAGATACTGACGAACACTCTTACCCGTAGCTGAATGATCTGTTTGATAGGCATTTAACATATGGGAATATACGGGCACCGCTTGCGTTGCCAACCATGCAATACCCTGAAACGATGGTGTTAACCCAGACTGATTGGTAGCCGCATCATAATAAAAAAGCTGCACAAATCCATTAGGGTACGCACTATGCCAGGTACTTGCCTGCTCACTGGTCACGGGGCTGGATGGAGGGGTCAGCATACCCGCAAGATAGGCCGGAATGGCAAGCTGATAAAACTGCGTGTATGACTGAAGAGTCGTTTGGTAATACGCAAGCGCGGCGGCGTCACAACGATGGGTAAGAACAAAGGAAAGGTCACTGTTTCCTGCCTTTTTAAATGCCTGAGCCGCTGACTGATATGCCGCTATTGCATCAGGAAAATCATTATTTGCAAGAAGCGATTCTGCTTTTGTCCAATATGCAGAGCCAGCAGAAAAATAGGCACTCACCTGGTTATAAATTGCTGAGTTTGTTGAGTTTAATTGTGCTGCGTAATATTGTGACGCGCTTTGATAGTACGATTGGATGCACGTTAAATACGAACTCATCGTTTGATAAAAAGAACTTTGCAACTGCCCATTCGATGAAACGAGTTGATTTTGATAGGCAAGAGAATCGGGCGTTTTACATGCAGCGGTAATGACATTTTGCCCAACCAAAGACGCATAGAAATAAAAGGAGGCAAGGTTACCACTCATCGCTTGCAGTGCCTGGTACGGATTTTTGTACACGCCAAACGGAGGTATCGGATTTTTTTCATTTAAAAGATCAAGACCATTTTCTGCCAAGGAATAGAAGGTGTTGAGATTTGCTAGGGCAGACGTTAGTTCGACTGAACCAAACGGAAGATCCAAAACTTTTTTAATGGATTGTTCATAAGCAAGCATAGGTTGATAGGTATCTGCCAATGTCTTTGCAAGTGACATCACAAAATCTGCACACAACGTACCCTTTTGTTCCTGATACCCTCGCTCAATTATCTTATAATTTTGGGATAAGGTCGTTGCATTTGCCCCCGCTAACTTACCAACTGCGGGAAATCCATCAGGTCCTCCGGCAAAGTGTGCATCAAACTGTTGCTGCGCTTGAGCCACAATCGTATCCAGTTGAGGAAGTTCTGTCGTCAGAAAATAGGTTGCACCGGATTGACCAAAGGTAAAGAGAGAAAACGAATTAAGCCTTGTTTTTATAAATGTAATAATCTGCCCAACCAACTGCCCGTACATTGCTACGGCACATGATCCAGAAGAAAACGCATTAAGAATGATCCGCTTTGCTTCATCCTCTTTCCCTTGTTTTATCAAATGCTCATACTGTTTTCCGTACAAATCCCATAGCCCGGTCAGATACGAAAGATACGAAGCACCTGATCCATTCAGACATTCTTTGAACTTTGTAAATGTTTTTTTATCAAAAATATTGGTGGTAGATCCGCCAAACGCTGAGACAGCAACTGCTTGATGTCCCTTTGTTGCAAAACCAAAGAGTGCAGGAGTGGCAGCCTGCTTTGGTTGATAGGTCTTGAGGATTGCAGAAACTAAAGGAGCAAGATTGAAAGTATCCATCTCAAGACCAGAAAGTTCTTTGAAAAAAGCAGCCGCTTCAGGATCGTCAGGTACTCCCTGTTTTTGCATCACCGTAAATGGATAAGCGACAGGGGCAGAGGGAGACAGTTTCCGCGTTACTTTTCGTTCCTCCTCAAACCCAAAAAACTGTCCCGGAGCCGTAGTAACCGCAGGTTTTCTCTCTACTGGAGTTGGTGGCACCCACGCAAATTCCTGGGGTGCAGCCGCTTGCTGTTGTTCATGGGGGGTTGGTGGCACCCATCCAAACACACTTGCTTGCAAAGCTAGATCAGAGCAACCAAAGACCAAAAGAAAGGGGAAAATGCGAGAATGGTCATAAAAACGTGTTTTGTGCTTCATTATCTCTGCCCTTCTTTCTTGGATAGTGAGTGAAAGTAAATAAATTTTTCTTACTACCAGCAGACCAAAAGCTCAACACTTTAGCGACACGCGCACGTTCCAAATTGGGCAAAACTTACGGCATTGTTCGCGTCTGCAAACTTTTAAGCTCATGCACCGATGTTGTCTCTTGAGCCGACTTATCAGGTCGATACTGCACAAAGCGCGGAAACCGCAACGCAACCCCAAGGACATCCTTCGTTTTTCCTGCCGTATGCACGGGAGATATGGTAATTTCATCGGCCAGTACCTCACAGACCAGTTCGGGATTGACCCAAATGGTAGGAACAAGGTCAGAGGCGCATTCTACGTTTCGTGGTTTTTTTGCAACCGCAATCGCATCACATTTTTTCTTCAACTCTATCCATTGTGCATCAGACAGACCCGTTCCCACTTTAGCAACCGTTTCAAACTGATCCTCTTTAGCATTGTAAATACCAACTAAGAATGCCCCAATTCCAAATTGTGCTCGTTTTCCACGCCCTGCATAATAGCCAAGAATCACGACATCAAGGGTATCTTGGAGTTTTTCAGATGCTTGGTATTTCAATTTAATCCAATTAAAAGAACGCTTACCCGCTTGATATAAGGAATCAGGTTTTTTCACCACAAGCCCCTCAAGCCCTGCGGCAATTTCTTGAATAAAGTACGACTCAAGCTGTTTTGCCGTGGTGATGTGTACCTCCTGAATCATCTGAATAGTTTGAGTGGCATACTTATCAAACACCTCTTCAAGAACTTTGCGCCGCTCGTTTTGCGGTGTATCAACAAGACTTTTTCCGTCATGGTACATCACATCAAAAACAGTCAATTGCAACGGCAATGTCTCACCCTTTTTCTTAGGAAGTGCATGTTGTGCCACCACATATTCTTCAAAAAGTTTCTGTAATTTCTCCCGACGTTCCCGCTGCTGGGTATGCAATAAACTTTTTCCATCCAAATACATAAGATCGAACATATTTAATTGCAGCGGTAATTCTGAAACAAGTTCTTCAATGCCATGTTTCCGTCGCCGTTTTACCGTTTCTTGAAACGGCACAAAAGTTCCTGTGTTCGGGTCATATACTATGGCTTCACCGTCAACAATCAGACTTTTGACTGGTAGCTGTCCGCATGCCTTTATAAATTCAGGAAACATTGCTGACATATCCAAAAGATTGCGCGAAAAAAATCTAATTTTGGGAACTTTTCCCGTCTTATCAACATGTACCTGCAACCGGAATCCATCTAATTTAGGTTCAGCCACACAAGGGCCAATTTTTTCTATGATGGCAGCAGCACTTGGTAACCGTTCAGCAGCTGCTGGGCGTAATGGAATACCGACATGGATATCCATCTTTTTAATCGCCTTGATACCTTCTGTTTTTAACGTCACCGCAAGAAAACCAATATCGGCACAGACGTTATACGCATGTTCAAGATCTTCACGTAACGACTTATCACCCGCCTCCATCCAGGAAAGCGCATCAACGAGGGTCATGTCAGAAAAACCAAGACGCAATGTACCAAGCACAATCCGCACAATATACTTTGCCGAAAGTGGATCAACGGTCATCAATAGTTCCTGCAACTGTGTACTCTTTTTTTCCTGAGATCCTGTTCCTGCAATATCTTCTAGTGCTACAAGTTTTTGATATACCTGATGGACCGTCAGATCTTCCGTTGCTTTCCATTCATACTGTTCAACGACTGATCCTAAATCTCCCTCTTTTTGCATCAATTTTTCTACTTGTGCATCAGAAAGGGACAGAACCTGCGCAACGATTTTTGTCATCGTTTTTTGTGCAATGGCAAACTGTGTTCCAATGTACGGAGGATTAAGCACCCCCAAACTGAGATAGCAGAGCTCTTGGGCCTCCTGCGCTGTTCCCTTTTTCAAGATTTTTGCAAGCGCTTCTGTAATTGAAAGACGAGATTGCAACTTCTCGATATGCGCAAATGTTTGTGCTACTTCGGTAAACTTCATACAGATCTCCCTTGGTTTCTCCTGCTATCAACATCATCAGCATAAACAAAAAATCCAGTACATGAAAAATGACGCCGAAGCGTCATCATCATAGTACACAAGGCACCGAAAAACTGGTAGCGACGCAGGGACTTGAACCCCGGACCTTCGGATTATGATTCCGCTGCTCTAACCACCTGAGCTACGTCGCCCTACCAAACTTTATATACTAAGCTTTCCTACTCTCGTATGTGTAAGGATAAATCCAAACAACGAACGAAGGAACAGCAAACCAGTTGCCAATGTTGAAAGAATACCAAGCATCATGGTAACCGCAAATCCTTGAACAGGGCCGGTACCAAACTTGTACAACACGACACTCATCAAGAAAGTCGTGATGTTGGCATCAAGAATCACCACCCAGGCATCGGAAAACCCAGTTTCAACTGCGCTTGCAAAACTCATACCTGTCTTTAATGCTTCACGAACACGTTCATAAATCAGAATCGAACAGTCAATTGCCGTACCCACCGTCAACAACATACCTGCAATACCAGGAAGGGTAAGCGTTGCACCCAACCAAGAAAGACAGAAAACTGTCAGGAGCAAGTTATAAAGCAATGCCAAGAATGCAAGAAAGCCACTCATTCTGTAAGTGAAGATACTAAACAAGAACAGAAGCGCCATCCCAATAAGACACGACATCACCCCTTGCTTGATCGATTCTTGACCGAGCGAAGCACCGATGCGACGTTCTTCCTCAAACTTTACTGGAGCGCTAAATGAACCAGATTTAAAATTAACCGCAAGATCTTGCACTTCTTCCCAGGTGAATCTACCGGTAATATTTCCCGTTGTGTGAATGGTTGATTGCACAACAGCAGCAGAAATCACTTGACCATCAACAATGACTGCAATCAAACGACCATGATTCTTACTCGTCAATTCATAAAACTTATCGCCACCTTCTGGTCGGAATTCAAATTGAACCACCGGCTCAGTTCCCGTAACCCCACCAAGTCCTGGTTGAGCGTCTTTTAAATCGCGCCCTGTTAAATCGGTGTAATCAGGAACCAAGTAATAACGGTTGTCATTACCAGGAACAATCATCGTCCCTTCTGGCAGTGCATAATTGTGTTTTTCAAGAAGATCTTCTTCAGTGCCAGCAACGTCTTCAACCAACTTGATTTCAAGCTGAGCTGTCTTACCAATCATCTCTTTGGCGCGTGCTGGATCATCAATTTGTGGAAGCTCAATAACAATGCCTCGTTCACCTTGACGGGAAATTGCAACTTCAGCAACTCCTGTTTTATCAAGACGCTTACGAAGCACTTCGATAATGCTCAAAACTGCATCATCTTTAATACGCTGTACCGCATGCTCAGGAAGATGAACCTTCACCTCGGTTCCGATGTCATTGTGAACACCGCCTTCTTCAGCCCTGCTCTTTAGAAAGCGAGTTGCTTTTTGTGCGTCTTCAGCTGTTGCGAAAGCAAAGACAAATGAATGCCCTTCAACTTTTTGCGAGACAGGATGTATGCCTTGATCCTTTAACCGACGGCTTGCATCACGCATACGCTCGACCAACTCAACTTTAACAGCCTCATCAGTTTGAACTTGTAAGGTAATGTAAAATCCCCCCACAAGGTCCGTTCCCAATTTCAAATGATCTTTGAGCGGCCACACAAAATAGGTGCCTACTGCGGCCAAAGCCATCCAAAAAAAGAACCCGTATGCCGACGAGCGCCTTGCTAAACTTGCCATAGATCCTCCCGAATCTCTAATCCACTACGTACTACTCTCTTTAAAAACTTGGTGCCGAAGAAGGGACTCGAACCCCCAAGGGATTTCTCCCACAGCCACCTCAAGGCTGCGTGTCTACCAATTT
>CAZRXF010000012.1:0-326186 GCA_964604015.1 uncultured Pseudomonadota bacterium | reverse complement strand
AGCATCGAACCCTTGCGCCTTCAAATCACGAGCAACAACTGCACTGGCCGTACATGCGTAGTTCGCACAGTACGCCACAATCTTCGTAGACTTTGACCACCCCTTGGAAACTTCAGCAACTTTATCAAAGTCGACTTGAATAGAACCTGGAATATGACAATCATCATACAGATCTTTAGCAAGCACATTTACTACCAGTAGCGCTTTCTCTTTTTCCTTCTTTTTCCCAAATTCGCATCCAGAAAAAACGAGAAGAGAAGCAACCGCCACACCAGCAAAAAAAGATCTTGTGCTTCTTATATTTTTTACACAGAGACCGTTCTTCATAGGCACCCCTTTTATTTCAAACGTTGGATAACTTTAGCATAATACTCACCTTCTGCCAAATTTCTTTTGACAGGGCGCACTACGATACAATTTGCAAGAAACGAGACCATCTAAACCTCGTCCAGAACGATATCGGGTGCAACAGAAGATCAAAGATCAACCAACTGGCCGAAGTATCTATAGAGAAGATACGAAATGCTATCTTTCCATGAATAAGCTTACCATCCAACGGACCCCATCCGCGGCTGTCCCAACTTCCTAAACGGTTGTCACCCATCGCCCAATACTGATCAGGACCAAGGTGCACATTGTACACATCAGTTTGAGGCAGGATACCATCAACCGGCGTTCCTGGGACACGTTCTGCTTCATACCCAGCAGCTGTAAAGCGTCGCTGTATCTGTTTTACCAACAATCCGTTCATTTGATAGAATGGCTGATTTTCATAACTGCATTGAGGGTCATAGGAACGGAACGTTTGTGTATGAAGATCAACTGGCACCAATGGATACTTGTTAACGTACGGCTCATCTAGTTTTTGTCCGTTGCGATACACCACCGGCTTACCATCCTCGATTTTACCTTCGATATGATCACCCGGAATACCAATCACGCGCTTAGTCCAATTTTCTGGGCCCCAAATGTAGTGCTCCCATAACCGCACGACCTTGTTATCTGAGTATTTGTACACCGGTTCATTGAACGTAATAATTTCTCCATGCCGAGGCTTGCGGAAGGTGTACGTGAATTTGTCTGCAAAAAACATTTCCCCAACGAGCATGGTTGTTTCCATCGAACCACTTGGCACACGGTACAAGCCATATCCCCAGGTACGAATGACAAACGCAAGCGGCAACAACCACACCAACGTTTGCGCATAATCGGCAACTACACTTTTGTTAGGGCGATTCCACCACCGAATGAACTCTCGAATTTTTTGCATCATAGACACAGCTCCTTAGAAAACTTACAACTAACCAGCTCACCTAGAACTATACCAGATTTCCCTTACCACGCCACTTTTGCTCTTAAATAAGCACTGAAAGTGGGTTTACTCGCCTTCCATAGGAGTAGACTTCAAAATGAAGATGTGAAGCATCGTTACCCCGTGACCGCACTGCACCAGTGGAACCAACAAGACCGATCATCTTGCCACGAGCAACTTCTTGTCCTGCCTTGACATGACGCGTATGCAAATGGGCATACCGAGTTTTATATTTATGATTGTGAAGAATAACGATACAGTTGCCCCACCCATTGTGATAATACGACTCAACCACAATACCCGATGCAGCTGCATAGACAGGCGTTCCTCGTGGACAAGCCATGTCAATACCGTAATGGAATTTCCATGCATGCTTCCCAACTTTGCGAGGACCAAACGGGGAACTCAACCAATATTTTGAGCGTTCAATCGGCGATGAAAAAAGAAAGTCGCGATCAGCTTTTGCAACAAGCGGTTCCTTTTCAAAAACTACTGCGCGACTTGGTGCTCCCTGAATAATTCGCTGCTTTCCCTTTCTTGAACGGCGCCGACCCGCACCACGTACTTTTTTTCGGGGAACCTGCTCTTGCCACTGGTCAGTATCGAACATTTTGGCAAGAACCTGGTCCATGTTGTACCGCTTTGCATATTCCACCGCGCCAGCTCGCAAGTAACGCGGATCGCGATTGACCACCAGAAAGGTCTCTTGGGGGTATTCGCTATCAACCAAAGGCTGCGTTGTCATGAAAGGAGAAAAGTCTACATCTTCAGGTATGGAGTTTTTTTTTACGTCTGATTTTTCATCTTTTTCAGCGTCTCGTGCTTTTTCTCGTAAGGCACGTTTGAGCGCCATCACGTACGATCGATACTCTTCTTTCAGTTTGAGAACCTGCTCGGCAGTACTGTTAAGCGCCCGATATTCCATAACAAGGAGGACGAAAACAACCGCCGCTACCACACCTCCTGCAAAGCAGAGGCGCTTCACAAACTGCCCTTCATGCATCTTTTCTTTGCTCAATGTTTCTACCCCTATCAAAACAGTTCAAGGTCACCCTGTTCCACCCACCCCACTTCAGGACGAAAGTACACTTTATACCATGATTGATCCTGTTGTACCACTTTTACTTGCTGCCCCGCAGGAACTTCCCCCACTCGATGAAATTCTTTATCGGGCCCTGCATACAAGAGTGCCTGCTTTGCAACAACCACTCCATAGCGTTGTCGAGAAAACCAATAGTCATAGGCACAACAACTTCCTAAACCGATAATCAAACCTGCCAACGCTACAAGCTGCTTAACGGTGTAACGACGGAACACGACAAGTAATGCCAGCAGTATGAACAAGGCAATCACGAGCGCTCTTACAAGATCACCGGAAAAAATGGTGTGCGCAGCCATCTGTGCATGGAAAATAAATGAATCAGGAGCAATTCCCAATTTTTTTTGAGTAAGCGCAACTGCTTGTGATGCTTTACTAAACAGTTCTTTGTTGCCCGTTCTTTGTGCCCGACGAAAATCTGCAAGCGCCTGAGGGTATGCGCCCAATGCATACTGACAAAGGCCTCGGTTATAAAAAACTGACGGATAAGAAGTGTCTACTTTTTCATACAGCTCAAGCGCCTGCTTTATATGTCCTTGCTCATACTGCGCTCCAGCCTTTAAAAACGTTTCTTGTAGTACATCAGCTGAGAGATTCGCCCATCCAGCTGCGATCATAAAAAGGATGATTTTTTTCATAGTAACCGCTCCAAAATCATAAGCCAGTAACTCACTTGCTCATACAAATTCCCTTCAGCCGGCAACGCAGAGAATGTCACCGCCATCACATGAGCAAAGAACTTGCGCCATTCTATAATTTTCTCTTCTGAAAGCCCTGCTTTTCGAAGCGCATTTTCGATATCAGTTTCAGAAAGTTCTGCACGTGGTATCTGTAATCGAGCCGCAAAAAGATCCATCAGGATGTGATACACCTCAGGTTCATTCTTTTTTTGTTGGGTAGTTTTAATACGACTACGAGCAACCTTGAATGCCTTGTTATATCCTAGGGTTGCTGCATTGCGAACCTGATAAGAAAGCCACAAACGATAGCCAAGACGCAAAAGCAAGGGGATCATGCACAGCAATACGAGAATCCAAAAGAGGGGCCATCCGATATGCTGACGTAGCCCCCTACCTCCCCCTTTTAATGTCTTTTCAAGACTGGGAAGTTCATCAGGACGTTCAACAGCAGATGCCTCATGTTGTTCCTCTTTTTCAATCACATCTTTGCGCGCTTGCCCTTCAACCGTTAGTTTTACTGGACGAGATTGTAATGTTTTGTACTCACGTGTCTTAGGATCAAAATAGGTAAATGTTTGAGCAGGGATTTCATACGTTCCTGGCTTTACCGCCTGCACCACATACTCAAAATCTTTCTTGATCATTTTTTCAGTCAGAAGTTGATCTTTAGCATGAGAATCATAATGTTTCAGCCCTTCAGGAAGCGCCAGGCGAGGATGCCCAATCATTTGAAAATTGCCCTGTCCTACTAACTCAAGGGTAAGCGTAATCCCTTCACCCGTTTCTGCTTTATCTGAAGAAAGCTTTGCATGAAAGCTTGAAAACTTCCCAACTGCTGTAACGGACGGCTCATGCGGCGGAAGTTTTTTCACCTGAAGTGTCAACGCATTTGAATAAATCTGTTCCGTCTTTCCTGCACCAAACATCTGATTGACCAGACTGAACATATCCATTGCCCGCGAATTGCGTGGATGTTGCACAGGAACGGTGACATACGCAAGAAGTGAAGGGATCACCAAACGACCGTCTTGTGTCGGAAAAATAAGAGCGCGCCATTCAAGATACTGATACTCCATCCCTTCAATTTTTGCTCTTCCCGTTGCTGGACCTTCAAGTGCCGTATGACGAAATCCTTTAAACAAGGGCTCTTGTAACTGTTCAAGATGGGCATTTTCTTCTGTTTTATAAAAACGAATCGTAAACAACACCGCTTCCCCTACAAATGGTTCTTTGTTGCTCACATTCAATTCAACAAAAGCACTCCCACTCTGACGCTCTGCCTCACTGCTTGTTTGCTCCGGACCAACGGTCAACGTGACCGTATTTGATTCAAGGCTTTCCCCTTTTAGTTCAACGGTGGCAGGTCCAATGGTGATCGGTCCTTCTTCATCAGCAACCGCTTGATAGGTGTACGTATTTTTTATGATCGCTTCACCATTAATTGACCGAACAGTATTTGAAGTACCGCGATGTACCACCTGCAACTGTGGCGGAGTGGTAAGCATCGGAGCACGCTGTTCCCTTCGAGTTGAAGTCATAACCTCAACGTCAATCAAAAATGGAATGCCAATCCCCGCTTTTTTCAGCGGTTTTCCCTTTTGATCAACAACACGCAATAAAACGGACGCATCAGAAAGAGATTTTGGAAGTGAAACCTGAGAAAAACCAAGAACGAGCAAACTTACTAGGTAGTTACCAATTTTTCTGTCCATACTGTGGCTCCATCTTTGTTTTAACCATATATTTGAAAAGTTGTTTTCCCGACTGTTTATCAATTTTATTGATGATTGCAGCAATTTCATCTTCCTCTTCTTCCCCCTCATCTCCTCCCTGCACGTACAACGGTTGCTGTTCTTGCTTTGCCCCCCCTAGGGCGCTAGACTGGGATCCACCTTTTTGTCCCCCTTGTTGATCGGAGTCAGTATGGAGAGCTTGTTGATCGCCCCCTTCATTTTTTTGTTGGTTATCGGAGTTGGTGTTATCAGGCTGACCATTTCGTTCCTGGGGACCTTTGTCGGGAAGTTGCTGTTGCTTGGATTGGTCTTTTCGTTCATTCCCGCCCTGTTTCCCTTCTTGTTCGCGTATTTTATCTTCAAGACTCTTTTCTGGTTTATTTTGTTTGTTATCGGCTTTGTTGCCCTGAGATTGATCAGACCCTTGTGAACCCTTTTGTTGAGAGGAGTCATTCCCATGCTCGTCACCTTGATCACCGGAATTTTCAGCGGACTTGTCGCCTTGCTTTTGTTGCCCCTCTTGCTGTCCCTTATCATGCTGATCGTTATCCCCGCTGTTGCCCTGATTTTCCTTGCTCTCATTCTTGCCGGTGCTTTCTGGACTCTTTCCGCCCTTTTCTTTTTCCTCTCCCTGCCCTTCAGATTTCTTCTGTGAGTCATTCTGCTCTTGTTGCTGATCTTTTTTGTTATCACAGTGCTGATTTTGATCTTGTTGTTTCTTATTTTGTTCTTCTTTTTTCTTCTGTTCTTCCTGCTGTCTCAGAAGTTCCTCAACTACTTTTTTGTTATGTGCTGCATCTGAATTGGTGGGATTAATTTCAAGCACTTTTTTGTACGCTTCCAGCGCTTCTTTTAACAAATGCTTTTGAAACAACGTATTTCCAAGATTAAAGAGCGCCTTTTGTTGTTTTATTGGATCCTGTGTTTTTTCATACGATTTTGCAAAATACGCCTGCGCCTGATCATATTCCTTCAAGCGATACGACGTATCACCAAGATCAAACAAAAGGTCAGAATTTGTAGGATGGTCAACTAATCGTTGCTTGAGGATTTCTTGAGCCTGAACAAAGTCTTTTTTTTCATACGCTCGTACTGCCTTGTACTGATCAAGAAACCCAAAAACTGGAGAACCTACCAGTAACGCACCAATCAAAATTCTTTTTTTCATAGCAACCACTCAACCAAAAAGCAGAGTAACGAAACGGCTACAAAGTAGGGATACCGTTCCTCTTCCAGCTCAATATCTTTATCCTCAAACTTTTCTTTTTCATACGCCTCAACTTGCACCACCAGTGACTGAATGTCATGCGCATCTTGCGTAGGATCGATGTATTTCCCTCCACTTTCTCGTGAAAGAGCTTGCAAAATTCCTCGATTCAAACGAGAGAACACCACTTTACCTTGTTCATCTTTTTGATACCCAGATGCCCCTCCTCCTTGCTCACTCACCAGAGGAACAGGAGCTCCTTCTTCAGTACCGACACCGTAGGTAAAGATATGAAGGCCAGCTTTTTTTGCATCTTCTTTGATAGCGGTGAGCCCCGTAGAAAAATCTTCCCCATCGGTAAAGATCACCAGAATTTTATTTTTGCGCGTTGGCAATGAAGCAAACGTGCTCAATGCCTTTGAAATAGCTTGAGCAATCGACGTTGTGCCTGAAGAGATTGTTTCTGCATCAACCGTATCAAGGAACAAATTGAAGGCAGACGTATCACGCGTTAACGGACACTGAACAAATGCATCACCCGAAAAGACCAACAACCCCACACGTTCGGCCCCTAACAGTTTGACCAGCTTTTTAATTTTTGATTTTGCAAATTCAAGGCGATTCGGTTTTACATCGGAGGCGAGCATGCTACGAGAGATATCAAGTGCTACCAAAAGTTCACGGCCTTCTTGCTCAACCTTATGTTCTTTTTTACCCCACTGCGGCTGTAACAGGGAAAAGAAAAGCCCCAGAAATCCAATAGCCAGCAACACTGCCTTCAGTTTTGCCCGTACGGAAGAAAACCCAGTAAGAAACACCGGTTCCCATTGGGGTGCAACCAACTTACGCACTGACCGCAACAGCCTCCTGGTACTGTAAAAAAGAATCACTGCCAGTACGGCATACCCAAGAAACCAGATTACATTATGAGCAGATGCCCAGATGACACCAAACAACGTTTTTTTCATACACCCAATCCAGACCAGATAAAACGAGACAGAACAAGTTCAAGAACACACAACCCAAGAACGAACCATAAAATTGGCATGAATATCTCATAATATTTGTAGTACACATCAGTTTCATACGACGTTTTTTCAAGATTGTTGATCGTGTCATAAATAGTTGCAAGTTCGGCCGGATTAGTTGCCTCAAAGAATCTTCCTCCCGTCCCCGTAGCAAGAGCATGAAGAAGATTTTTGTTAAGTGGAGCGCGTGCCTGTTGAATACCAAACACAGGATGCTGGTAAAAACCACCTTCAGCACCACCAATGCCAATCGTGTAGATCTTCACTCCCATTTTTTTTGCCATATCAAGGGCGCTGCGAGGATCAAGATCTCCTTCTGTTGGCTCTCCATCGGTCAAGAGAATAATAATTTTACTTTTTGAAGGGGATTTTCTCATTCGATTGAGCGCCATAATGACCCCTCGCGTGATCATGGTGCCTTCAGGGTTAATGATACCCAGTTCAATGTCACTGATAATGCTTGCAAGCATCTTTTTATCAAGAGTCAAAGGACAACGAGAAACTGCTTCATTACCAAAAAGCACTAACCCTACAGGATCATTGTCGCGCTTTTTAATGAACGCAATTGCCTCTTCTTTTGCCACATCAATGCGCCGACGAGGATCTTTAAGTGAATCAAAAAGTTGCATACTCCCTGACACATCAAGCGCAAGCATGATATCAATCCCTTCAACATTCACCTTTGACTGCTGATCAACCATTTGAGGACGGGAAACTAAAAAGGCAAGAGTGACAAGACTTACAAAGCGCAGGACATTCAAGATTTTTTTATAGGGAACAAAGACGGTGCACCCTTGCCTAATCAAAGACGAGGTAAGGGGATAGGTGTACACAGGATTTTTGTAAAAACGAAACCGATACAACGTTGCCAGCACAACAGCACACATCGCTCCATATAAAACGGGCAAATAGGCACATTTTATTGACCATTCCATTTTTTCCCTTTCTTACTAATGAAATTTAGTATACCAAAAACAGGGTGAGGGAAAAGTCAGCACAGTGTATCTAAAAATTCTGACTCTTACGTTAATGTTTTGTCTAATGCACCTTCCTGCAAATCGGTATTACAGATACGTATACCGTAATGATCAAGCAAGTAATTGCGGCGCCAGTTAAGCTCAATAAACCAATTTTCTAGACGCTCTTTAAATGCAAGAATCGATTCGTGCTTGCCACATATAAATGGCTTTCCGACGGTAATCATCACAGGATATCGCTTGATAAGGCGTGCCGCTGGCGAGAGCGCAATTCCTGTCCCTGAAATAAAGAGTGGCACCACAGAAACACCCGAAAGTTTTGCCATAGCTGCACAACCAGTAAAGAACGGGTGAATGGTTTCGTCCACGTAACGACCCCCTTCAGGAAACAGAATCACGGAAGCACCAGCTCGTAATCTTTCAACAGCTGCCTTAACCGCTCCTCGTCGATGATGATTTTCTGGATCGCGGGGATACACAGGAATTGCTGATTTAAAAAGAAGATGGTTAAGGAGCGGATACTCAAACAGTTCTGATTTTGCTAACCAAAAACATTCACGCGAACCAAGCACCGACGCGATAAGCGGAATATCAAGCGTTGATTGATGATTTGCGATAAAGATTGCCGGGCCTTGTGGAAGCTCATTCACTCCTTGATAGGTAACAGGAAGAAACGTTGCAAACATCAACACCCGCCCTGTTAGTTTAACAAGCGCCCAATATAAGAGCTTAACCCACGCCCATGAAGCAGGCAGATAAATCAAAGCAAGAAAGGGTAGAGCCACCAATGCACAGTACATGAAAAAAATACTGTAGGAAGCAGCATTTCTTATAAGATCTAAAAACATATCTTCTCCTTTTTAAGACGACTACGATGTTTGACACTACTTCATTTAAAGATATTTTCTAGACAAAAATTCTCACGCGCACGCACACGACACGTAGAAAGCTATATTTATCAAAACAAAAAGAGCTTTCTGGCTTATTCCATGAAAAGTTTGACTCTTTGTATTTTCTTTCTATATCTTAAATAGGGAGTACACAAAAAAAAGCATGCGAAACTACCTCATCAAGAACCTTGCAACAGGAACGTTTTGCCGACAAATAAAGGCGTGTAACAACGGATAAAAAGGCATATGAAGAGACTGTTAATCGTAGAATCCCCTGCAAAAATCAAGACGATCAAAAAGTTCCTTGGTCCTGATTTTAAAATTATGGCCACCATGGGGCATATCAAAGATCTGCCAACCAAAGAGATGGGCGTAACACGCGACCCGATCACTCTTTCGTATGTTCCGATAGAAAAAAAGGAAAAAACGATTGCCGAGCTTGCAAAAGCTGCCGGCGGCGTTGACGAAGTCTATCTCGCTCCCGATCCTGATCGTGAGGGGGAAATTATTGCCTGGCACGTCTACGAAGAAATTAAAAAGCTCGTTAAAAATCCAAAAAACATTTTCCGTATCGCCTTTAACGAAATTACTAAGTCTGCCGTTATTGAAGCCATTGAGCACCCTGGTGCCATTGATATGAAAAAGGTTTCAGCCCAACAAGCTCGCCGTGTGCTTGATCGTTGGGTGGGGTATGAGGTTTCACCCGTACTCTGGCGCAAAGTAAGCAAAGGTCTTTCTGCCGGACGCGTGCAATCGGTTGCGCTTAAAATGATCTGTGACCGTGAACAAGCGATCCGTGATTTTAAACCTGAAGAATACTGGTCGATTACCGGTCTTTTCAAAAATGAAGCAGGCCAACTTCCAGCACCGCTTACTAATATTGGTAAAGAAAAAGCTGAGATAGCTTCAAAGGAAGCTGCTGACAAAATTCTTAAAGATCTTGAAAAAGCATCGTACGCCATTACTGAGATCAACGATAAAACCCGTTCAAAAAATCCGCTTGCTCCTTTCATGACCAGTACGTTGCAACAGGCGGCCTATAATCGCCTTGGGTTCTCGGTTAAGAAAACGATGCAACTTGCGCAAAATTTGTACGAAGGTATTTCGCTCGGTGATGAAACACCCGTTGCGCTTATCACCTACATGCGTACCGACTCGCTTCGCATCGCTGATAGCGCCCTTAAAACGGTTCGCGGCTACATCTCCCAAAAGTTTGGAGACAAATATCTGCCATCGTCGGCCAACGTGTACGAAAAAAAATCAAAGGCCAATACTCAAGACGCTCACGAAGCTGTTCGCCCTGTCGATGTTTCCATCACACCAGAACAAGTCAAAGCGTTTGCAGAACCGGCACAAGCAAAGCTCTACGAACTGATCTGGCATCGTTTTGTTGCATCACAAATGACTCCTGCACAGTTTGCCCAACGACAAGTGGTCATCAAGGGAGCTGATAAATACTTCTTCAAGGCAACCGGTTCCACCCTCCTTTTTGATGGGTTCTTGGCAGTGTACAATGATGAAGAAGATGAAAAGGATGAGAAAGACGATAAAGTAAAAGTTCCTGAAGGGTTCAAAAAAGACGACGCGGTCAATCTCAAAAAGATCGACCCTAAGCAACATTTCACCCAGCCGCCTCCTCGTTATTCCGAAGCGTCCCTAGTCAAAGAGATGGAAAAAGAAGGCATTGGCCGACCATCCACCTACGCAACGGTTATGAACACCATCTGCGCCCGAGAATACACCACACTAGACAAAAAACGGTTTGTACCGACTGAACTTGGCATGCTGGTCACCAAACTACTTACCGAGAGCTTTTCCCACATTATGAACATTAAGTTCACCGCACTCATGGAAGAAGATCTGGATAAAATAGCTGAAGGGGAACTTGAACGAGATGCCCTTTTAAACACCTTCTGGGAAAATTTTGAAAAAGATTTAATTGCATTCAAAGGAACAACGGGTAAGGCGTCACAACCGACCGACCTGACGTGCCCTGAATGCAAAACAAGAAAACTTCTCATCCGATTCGGGAAAGCCGGTGAATTTATCGGATGTGAAGGGTTTCCTGACTGTTCATTCACCTCAAACTTCACACGCGATGAAGCAGGAGTAATTACCTTGGTAGAAAAAGAAAAACCACAAAATCTAGATATTGCCTGTCCTGAATGCCAAAAACCATTACGCGAACTGATGGGACGATTTGGAAAATTCATTTCCTGTTCTGGCTACCCTGACTGCAAGTACATCCACCAAAATAAGGCTGGATTTAAATGCCCGCAAGATGGGGGCGATGTTTGTGAACGCAAATGGCGCGGCGGCACTTTCTGGGGCTGCAAGAACTACCCAAAATGTAAGTACGCCCTTTTTGGTGACATCCAAGAAACCCCTTGCCCTCAATGCAAGGCCCCAGCACTTCTGAAAAAAACAGATCCAGCAACGGGCACTGTTACTCTTGAGTGCGCTGACAAAAAGTGCGGCTACAAGGGTTAACCACAACAACATCATTTAATAAACTGGTGAAAGAATCAAAACTATAAAATTCCTAACGCCCCTCTAAAAATACAAACCAAAGGCCGGATATGCATTCGGCCTTTCTTATTTTCAAGGTGATGGTTACCCATCAAAAGTTGCCAAACCGTAGCATCCAATTAGACTACAGGGCTGTCATTGTACCACTCCTTAAAAAAGGCATATCGCATGGTAAAAAAAAGTCTCGCCCTCGTCCTCATTTCTCAGATTTTTGTTTGTCACACAACTGACAGCGTTATCGTCGCTACCCCTCAAGTTGCAGTAAAATCTCCATCAAATACTCAGACCTATCAATCGCCTTCTGTTGAAACTATCAAAGCAGATAAAGAATTCTGCCTTACGACGTTGCGCAATCCTGAAGCTGACGTCAATGCACTTTCACCTTCGGGAAAAACACCGCTCCAACTTTTGACGCTCTACTTCATTAACAATTTTGAAACACGGCAATTGATGGCGCTGGCGCTCAAACGAGGAGCAAACGTGAATATCATCGATGAACAAGGAAGAACCCCACTCTTTTTTGTGGTTGCCTACGCCTTATGCCCAGAAGTGTTCGGGGAAAAGCAAAAAGCACTCGATGATGCTAGCAACGCGGCACAACAGGTCCCTGCCTTACAAACAACGGAAGTTCCGCTTGATGATGCAGTTGCAACTACAAATGCAGGCACTTCTCAGGAACAATCCACTGTTCAGACAGAGCAAGGAACCACACAAGGCGCTGTTCCCACAAAACCAATGCGCAACCCACTTCATGATAAAGCAGTAAGCATGGAAGTTATCGAAATGTTCTTAGCACACAAAGCTGATCCTACGCATACCGATCACCAAGGTATCTCCCCACTTCTTCTTGCAATTACCATGGGAAGTCAGGAAATGATCGATCTTTTTGCTCGCTATGGCTTGCTTGAAAAAATCTTTGCGGACCAACAAGAACAGACCACAGAAAATCCTGAAGTGGTACAGGAAACTACCCAACCTGATGATGCAACCGCATCTGATCAAACGGTATCCCCACAAGCTTAATTTCACTCTTCAACCTTGTAATTGACCTGCCTCATCTTCAGAAAGTTTTGAGGCAGGATACCGGTATTTGTTCACATCGTTCTTTTGATTGAACTACGCTGGCCGGTAAAATTTTAAAAAAAGGAGTTCCTGTGAAGTACCTGTTTCCCGTTTTCATTTTTATGCACGCACTCACAACCTGTGCAGAGCCAGCGCTAGCCTCTCCCCTTCTCCCACTACCACACATCGCTACAGCCAATCGGATCCTTGCGGCAGCCAACCGCCCCGATTTTGATAAGGATTTGGGCTGGAATGCTAATGACGACGGAAACACGGTAGCTCAGGTGCTCCTTTTAGCCGCCGTTGCTCGACATGAAGAACCAGCCACTCATGTTATCCCTTCTTTCAACATCACAGCAAAACACCCAAAAACGGGGGAAGTAAAGACCTTTTCTTTCGAAGAAGAAGAGGTTTCTCTATCCGGTCATAATGCTGAATGGCATTTTGCTTTTGGCGTCTTTGCTCAACTTATATGGGCAGGGTTTGATCCGACACAACAATACAGCAAATCTCCTTCTGAAGGTCCCGCTACACCAAATCTCTCATTTTTTGAGCTAGCAGAAAGTCATAGGGGTACGCCAGGAGTTGCTGGCATACTTGAAAGAACGCATACGATCCACCAGGAACACCTCAACGAATGTCTTAAAAATAACGCTCTAGCAGAATTCGTTAGGGAGCTTGCACAAGCTTCAAGAGAAACGACAACTCTCACCATCCTCAAAGGTTTTGCGGCCAAGTAATCGTTTGATTCGTATTTTAACTGGTTGAATACCAAGTTGACACTGAGCAATAAGACGTGAACACGGAACTTTGTAGCCATACCCCGGCGCAACCCAACCATCTACTCGTTCAAATGTCAGATCTTCACAATGGAACGTTGCAATCGCCTGTTTTTCGTAAGACAGATGCCACACCGAACCATCTTTATGAGCGGTTATTCCAGGAGCAAGGGTAAAGTTCCAGGAGCTTGTGAACGCATGACTTGGAACCTCTTGCCACACATCTTCGATCAATAGTGTTTTTTCATTTTCAAAGGTAACAGTGCGTGAAGCAGGAATACTGTATAAATCATGCGTGACTTTCCATGGCTGTGAACCTGCCTTGTTTTCAGGAAGATCGAGGGTGAAAAGATAACGCTCTCTAAAGAGTACCGGCTCAACTTCATCAATCGAGAACGTGTTGTGAACGGTCACTGAACGAAATTGATTACGCCACACCTCAGACGGAGTGTACACATAGGAACCTGGATCAACAAACAGAGGAATGCCATCAACTGCAACGGTGATACTTGCTACGTCATTATGAAAGTGCCCAGACGGTTGTTGTTTTTTATACGCATGATGACGCAATGTTACATGCCAATGAGCATCTTTGTGTACTGCAAGACCAAACTCTTTGAAAAATTTCTGGTGCTCATCAGCCTTCTTTTCTCCCTTTAGTTCATCAACTAATTCTTGTGTTACACCGTAATAGAGCAATTTGCCTGAATCATCATCACCAATTTTCACGATCTGCCCGTGACCAAATGAACACCAATCGATGAATGAAAACATTCTGCGCACTTTCAGCAGCACTGATTCTGAGACAGAAAAACCATGCTCCTGTGAAAGAAGATAAAAATGATAAAAAATTTCAGTTACCAAACGATGATAATTGGTTGAACCTTCATAATCGGTTCCTTCATCAAATACCTGTTTTTCAAACTCTCGTAGAAGTTCTTTGTGACACCAACTTGCCTTCTTTGCCATCCCCTGAAGATCGCCAAAAAACCAGGTCAGTGCGTAGTAGCCAATAAGGTTTGAAAGGTAATGGTTCGATGTCTTTTCATACACCTCCCAATTATTTTCAAGATAAGTCAGGTGATCATACAAAGAGCAGGTAAAACGCTCCCAGAAAATCGGATCTAGTTCTTGTGCGTCTTTGAAAAAGTGAAATGCCCACACCCAGTTAAAAGCACGAATAGCAACATCCATTGGACACACCCAATTAGGCCCAAGCAAAAATGGATTTTCATCTAACCAATCTTGCACGTAATCCTGAAAAGCACGTGAATACACCGGCTCTTTGCTATTTTTATAGGCAGCACCAAGAACAAAAAAATGGGCACAGCGAGAAAGTTCCCACGGTACTTTGATATCTTTTACCAAGCGATCAGTAAGCCCTGCTGTAATTGCAATGTCCTTGTAAAAAAGTGTCTTATCAAACAAATAATCAGCATCAGGATGTTGATAACGAAGTCGAAAATCACTGTGCCATGGCATAACCATCAAGCACTGATCACGCGACCCTAAAATGTCAAAGCAGTTATTTGCAAACGAGTCTGCCTGATGAGTAAGCGCTTCATGCTCAGAAAGCTGCTGCGCGTAGAGCCCCTCATAGGCGGTAAAAGAGCGTTTTTTAAGCACAGACCAATACTCGGAAAACTCACCAATACCATATTTATAACTAATGAAAGGCCACGAATATGCAGCCTTTTTATGATCTGCTTGATACCGCGCATACTGCTCAAAGAAAGAGTTTTGCATACGGTTTGAAACGACCTGCACCGCTGTCCTAGGGCCCAGCTCGTACAGTTTTTTTACATAGTGAGGGAACTTTGCAATCTTCATTTTTCTCTTCCTTCTTGATGGTCACCTCTACCTACTGAACGGGTGACCACCCTACTTTATCAAATTGTCGCTACTTCAGCACCTTCCCATTAGGAACGAGACGCTCAGGAGCTACGAATGCAAGTCTTCCTTGTGCATCTTCTGCTGTTAAAAGCATGCCACATGATTGTTCGCCCATCATCTTTCTCGGCTTAAGGTTGAAAACAAATACTGCTTGTTTTCCTATCAATTGCTCTGGCGTATACGACTTTCTAATTCCTGAAAAGATAACTCGTTTACCCACATCACCAAAATCAACTTCAAGCCTTAAAAGTTTTTCTGAATCAGGAACAACAATGCATTGTTCAACGGTACCAACACGTAATTCGACTTTTATAACGTCTTCAATACTCACATCGGAACTACCAACAGGAGCCGGTACTGCTGGTTGTGTGTCTGGTGTTTTCGGTTCTGGTTTTTGAAAAAGTGGATCAGTTTTGTGCATAGCAAATGTCCTATTCCATGGTTCATTTTTTAGTTGCGTTATCCTATCACCCCCAAGATCAATCGTACAGCCCAGAGCTGCAACAAGCTGCTCCATTTTCTGTGGCATAACTGGCCACAACACGTATGCAAGGGTATGCAAACTGTGAGCTGTTGCACTGAGCACTGTTGCAAAACGCGCTGGGTCAACCTTGGCTAACTTCCATGGTTCTTGCAGATGGAAATAACTGTTAACCGCAGCAACAAATTTCCACGCGCCGCTTAAAGCAACGTGAAAATAGCCACGTTCCATTTCATGCCGTACTTCTTCAAGCATCTGCGTTGCCTTCTTTTGCAGTTCATGTTCACCATGCTGCCATGCTCCTGCTGGAATAATCATGGCACCTTGCTTTTCAGCAAGCACTACCATCCTGTTAAGAAGGTTGCCCAAGTCATTGGCAAGATCAGACGTTATCTTCTGCTCAAGATCATCAATCCCAAACTGCCCATCTTGTGTAATGGCAAGCTGACGAAGAAGATAGTAACGCACTGCATCAGCGCCATACGTTTTTAAAAGTTCCTGCGGATCAATTGCATTGCCGCGAGATTTTGACATTTTGTAATCACCAACCTTAATCCACCCATGTACCAAAAGATGGTGCGGCTGAGGTAAACCGGCAGCCATTAAAAATGCTGGCCAATACACAGCATGGAAACGAAGAATGTCCTTGCCCATCACTTGCATATCGGCAGGCCACCACTTTTTAAAGAAATCTTTGCGCTCTTCCTGCCCGTAGCCAATTGCGGTGATATAGTTGTTGAGCGCGTCAGCCCACACATAGGTTACGTGAGCATCATCGCCAGGAAATGGCACTCCCCACGTAAGGGTGCTGCGGGAAATACTGACATCCTGCAAGCCCGCTTTTACAAACGAAATGACTTCTGCATATCGTTCGCGGGGAATAATAAAGTCTGGATGTGATTCGTAAAAGTTCAAAAGCTTTTCTTGGTAAGCAGAAAGTCTAAAAAAGTAGGTCGGCTCTGAGACCCATTTTGTAGGACGTTCGCAGCTTAAACAGGCAGGGTTTTGTGTACCGGGAACAAAATCTTTTTCAGTGATGTACGTTTCACAAGGAAGACAATACCACCCCTCATACGCCCCCTTGTACACATCCCCTTTTTCCATAAGCTTTCTGAGCCAATGTTGTACGGCACTCACATGAAAGTAGTTTGTCGTACGCATAAACTGTGAGTAATCAATCTGATACTTACCCCAGAGATCTTTGTAAGCTTCGATAAAACTATCAACAAACGTTTGTGGATCCTTGCCAGCCTCTTGGGCTGCTTGAGCAACTTTTTGGCCAAATTCATCGGTACCGGTCAAAAAATAGACCTCATTCCCGCGCACCTTCTGCCAACGAGCAGCAACATCAGCCAGCACCGTTGAATATAAAGTACCTAGATGAGGAGCCGCCGTTGCATAATAAATAGGGGTTGTCACATAAAACTTATTCTTCTCTGCCATATCTGCACCGCTGTTTAAAGGTTGATCGTGAGTCTTTACTCTACTCCAAAACGGTCAGTTGCTCAAAATCTCTCCCTCTCAACCACCCTGTTTTAAAAAAATAAGGGACAAAAATATCATTTCAAATGTTTCTAATACAAAATATTTATTTTGATCAAAAAAACTTATAGCCTAATAGTCAACTACTTGCACAGGTACGCAAGGGGTAACATTCCGTACTTAACAGAATGGAAAAAGGGATACAGTACCTGCACAAAGGAAACAGTATGAAAAAAGTTCTCTGTATGCTTGTTTTAGCAGCGGTCTCAGCCGCTCACGCAATGATGACGCCACCGCCAACTCCTGCACAAATGCCTATGCCAGATATGACTCAAATGGCAGCGGCTCATTTTCAAACAACTGCACCCGCAATGCCTGAACAACATCCAACTATGCAAGCAATGCGTAATATGGACGCACAATGCATGGTGCACCCTGAAGTAGCGGCGAAACATATGAAAATGATGCACGAAGCCTATGCAGCTGGACATATGAACGGCCATCAAACAGGAATGAAACAAGCAGGCCAATACATGCAATCATGTTTGAACAGCATGGCAAGCACCATGACTCCTGCAAAGACAAAATAACCTCAATCGGTAATACTCCGGGGGGTTCTGAAAAGGGCCCCTTTTAGAGTCCTTTAACCGCCATCCAGATATCATTGACTTGATTATCAGTCAGCACATTTTCAAACGGTTGCGCCTCACCATAGCCGGTACCTATTTTTTCAAGGCACTCACGCAAAATCGGATGTTCAAGAACAAACTCAGCATCCTTACGCGTTGAAAGGAAAATACGATTCTGAAAGTTATGCTTTTGTACTTCAAGTCTGAAAAGATAGTTCATGAACTGATAGACCAGATCTTCTTTTTTAGAGCTTTCTAGAATTGCATAATTCTCAAGGCCCAAGAATGTTCCTTCTTGAGGCAAGACAAAAGCGACTGAATCATCACGTGATACCGTTTTCCAAATGGCTGAAATGGGAACCAAGACCACAGAGCAGTTGCCCGATTCAAGCAAAAAATCACCACGAAAATCGGTATACGCCTCAACAAACGTTTTTTGATGTGTAAGCACTTTTTTTATTTCTTCTGTTTCTTCTTCCTGTACTGATCGCAACTGACCATACCGATATTTAACGGCAAGACCAGCAAGCTCTTTAGCATCGTTAATCACCCCAATCCGATACGTACCCGTGGGCTCAAAAATGGTTTTCAAACTCGCTTCAGGCAACGCATGCGGAAAATGGTTCTTATTGATACCTAACCCCAACACATACCACTCAGCAGGAACTGAATAATCATTGTGAGGATCGAACCAATGCTGTAAAAATTTAGGATTAATCTGATCAAAAAAATCTAACTTAGTTTTATCTAATTTTTTTAAAAGCCCTTGTTTAACAAAAAAGGCGACTGCCCAATCAGAGGGGACAATCATGTCGTACCCGCGACCTTTTGTTGCAAGAACTTTAACAATCAGTTCGTCATTACCCTCGAAATAACTCACATTGACCTTGATTCCCGTTTCTTTTTCAAAGTCGGTAAGCATTTTCGTATCAACCACACCTGACCACATGAACACATTGATCGAGCGCTTACTTTCTAC
Source organism: uncultured Pseudomonadota bacterium (assembly GCA_964604015.1). Lineage (GTDB taxonomy): Bacteria > Babelota > Babeliae > Babelales > CAIQNR01 > CANNBR01. The sequence goes on along the minus strand of CAZRXF010000012.1, from coordinate 307,426 downwards.
CATCTTAAAAAGCGAAGGCAGATACAGAAGTCCAAAAACAGCTCCAATCCAAAAAACAATAAAGATTATGGAACCTGTAATAGAGCGCGATTTTACCATACTCGTGCCCTTACTCGTAACGAACAGAACGCTATAACCAAGATCCCACTCACCGCTAACATCACCGTTGCAAGCGCGTTAACCACAGGAGAAACGCCTGTGCGAATCATACTGAAAATAAAAAGCGGCAACGTTTGTGCCGATGCTCCAGCACAGAAAAAGGCGATCAAAAAATCATCAAGGGACAAAATAAAAACAAGTAAGCCAGAAGCAACAAGCGCAGGCATTAAAATTGGCAAAACAACCTTGAAAAAGGTTTGGCGATACGTCGCACCCAAATCAAGCGATGCTTCGATGATATTGCGGTCCAACGTTTCAAAACGAGCATGCAAGATGGGAATCGTATACCCGAGCCCTAACAACGTATGCCCCACGATTAACGTCAAAAGCCCCAGCGGTACGTTAAAAAAAACAAAAAAACTAAGGAGTCCCACCGTAAACACAATCTCAGGAACAATGAGATTGGGATAAAAAAAACTAAGCAAATAATCCGACTTGCGTTGTGCATTCCACATCACAAACAAAAGACCAATAACAAGACTCAACATGACGGCACTTGCTCCGACTACGAGTGAGTTCCACGCTGCCTGCCAAATTTCTACAGAAGAAAAAAGTTCCTGATACCACCGCCAGGAAAACCCAACCCAACGATACGGAAACTCAACCTTGTTAAAAGAGAAGGCAATAAGCACAACGAGTGGCAAATATAAAAAAAGGTAGGCCATTGATACCCACATGGGCAGGAGTAACGAACGATAAGAAAAATGCTTACGAGCCATGCGTTCCCCTTTTAAAAAGAATTTTTACACCCTTGATGACTGCGCCCACAAAAAGAACGAGGACCAACGCACTGACACACGTAAACGCTGATCCAAGCGGCACGTTACGTATCGTCAGAAAGTAATGCGTAATGACCGACCCGACATACATCGTTCTATCACCCCCCAACAACGCAGGAATGACAAATTCTCCAAATGCAGGAACAAACACGAGCAGCGCACCGGTTCGAATACCTGATGCGGTCAGTGGAATGATAATGTTTCGAAGTGTCTGTCCATAATTTGCACCCAGATCGGCAGACGCTTCCAGCAAGCGCGGATCAAGTTTTTCTAGAGAGCTATAGAGTGGCAATAGCATGAAGGGAAGGTAGCAGTAAAACATCCCAAAATAGATGGCCCCGGTGGTGTTCATCAGATGAAGTGGTGTTGCAATCAGCCCACATTTAAGCAAAATCGTATTAACCAACCCATCGTTTTCAAGCAAGAAATACCAGGAGTACACGAGGAGCAGAAAGTTCGTCCAAAATGGCAAAATCAACAAAGCAAATAAAATAGTTTTCCAGCGATCTGAAACTTTGAGGGCAAGGTAGTACGCAGTTGGATAGGCAATTGCAAGAGTCACCAGCACGGTGCAACTTGCAGCAAGGAGTGAGCGAATGATGATCGAACCATAGACCGGCTGAAAGAGTGACAGATAATAATCGAGTGAAAAGTATGATGCGCCTGTCGACGGCACATATTTAACAAAACTTGTTGTTAACAAGAATGAAAGCGGCAGATAAAAAAAGAGCGCCTGCCACACAAGAGCAACCACCCCCCAGAAGAACGAGTTTTCTTTTTGCACATATGCTTTTTTTGCCATGAGACACCTAGCGTTCTAACAACACGGCATTTTCTTTTTGCCAGTGGAGGTACACCTGATCGTCGTAATCGATCTTTTCTTTAGGAAAATGTTCTTCGTTCTGTTCAAACACTTCGATACGAATACCATTTTTAAGCCGAACATTATACTGCGTTGCAGGACCATGATAGACAATTGATTCAACTTTGCCCGTCAGATGATTAGAGAAATTTTCTTCTAACTTCTTCCCAATCCAGATCTTTTCAGGACGCACTCCCATCAGTACTTGACCACCTTCAACCATCCAAGGCAGACGAGCAGTTGTTGCCACTTCAAACGCTCCTAAATTTGTTTCTTCAACAAACGAAAGACGTTGAGGGCTAATATGAAGCGTTCCTCTAAAAATGTTCATCTTGCCCACAAACTGAGCAACGAATGACGAAATCGGAAACTCATAAATTTCTCGCGGTGTACCAATCTGTTCAATCCGACCGTCATAATTCATAATCGCCATCTGATCGGCAAGGGTCAGTGCCTCTGTTTGATCATGCGTGATGTACACAAACGTGGTGCGTAAAGTTTCCTGAAGATCCATCAACTCAATAAGCATCTGTTCACGTAATTTAACATCAAGCGCAGCCAAAGGTTCATCAAGAAGCAAAACTTCAGGCTCGTTAATAATTGCACGTGCCAAGGCAACACGCTGTTGTTGACCGCCAGAAAGTTGGGATATCGGCTTATAGATTTGATGTTCAAGGCGAACTGATTTAAGAATTTTAAAGACCCGACTTTTGATAAGTTCAGGATCAAGTTTTTTCAGCATCAAGCTGTACGCAACGTTATCAAAGACATTCATATGGGGAAACAGTGCATAGTTCTGAAAGACTGTGTTGATCCGACGATGGTTAATTGGAACGTACGTAATATCGGTGTCACCCAACGTGATCGTTCCATTGTCAGGTGTCTCAAACCCCGCTATCAAACGGAGAATGGTTGTCTTTCCACAACCACTTGGACCGAGCAATGCAAAAAATTTACCCTCAGGGATGGTAAGGTTGATGTTTTCTAAAATCACCTCACCACTGAACGATTTTTCTATATTTTTCAGCCTGATACTTCTCATCACTCACTTCCCGTCCGGGCAGCATAGACAGGAACCACTACATCAGAAAGTGTGCAGGGCACCACAACCGCTACTACCAAAAAGGCAAACAGAATACCCATATATGGCATCCAATCATGCATGCCGTGTGAAATAATGTACATCATTGAAGCTAAAGAGCTGACTAAAATGTGAGTAAAGTGAGACCAGAGAGAATAGAAGCTCTTTTTACCCGTATGATGTTTACTTAACAACCACCCATTAAAGATCCCCACGATCAAAAACGGCACGATGTTGTGCATCTCATGCATAAAACAAACATGCAGTTCCATGTCAACGCCAAGGCATGTTCCTACAAGATACGGCATAAAAATATCGGAAAGTATGCAAAAAAACGCCGCGTTGAGCGCACCGAGCACAAGCCCTTTTATCAGGCGATCGGAATATCTAAAAAAAGTTAAAACGGCACCCGTTGCTGCAAACACAATATGAAGAAAGTGAAAAGAATGAAAAAGAACCATTGATCCTGATTCCACTACCTCAGCCGTTGCGCCAAAGGAGAAATAACCCAGAAGCGCTGCTCCAACAAAACTGATCGCGACAGAGAACACCGCGTAGGGAAAGTGGTGCGCCATCTCATGGATTAATAATTTTTTGGTGTTTAACGATCTTTCATCATGACTCATAAAATGCCCTTTATTTTCCTGATTTTACCATCCCCTGAATATAATAGCTTTCCCCCTCGAAAGCAAAGAACCGCCGCTTAGAAAGCATTTCCAAATGTTAGAAACCAGGCATATGCCGGCTCTTCTGGCCGCTCTTTACGCCATTTCCAGCCTATATCAAATCGTAAAGGCCCCACAGGAGTCATATATCGCACTCCAAATCCGGTACCTGCAAGAGGATGCGAAGACTCGATCGTTAACGTCCTGACATCTTCAACCAAAATGCCAAAATCCTGAAATAATGCACCCCACACCGTTTGCCCATTCACGGGAATTCGTAGTTCAAAATTTGCGTTAAACATCGTCTTGCCCCCCTGGGGAACATACTGGATGGTGCCCTCATTATCGTAGATGCCCAGCGGAGGACAGTGATCCTGCAGGTAACTACGAACCGAAAAAGGTCCGCCTAAATAGAATCGTTCTGGAGGCATCACGGCACTGAATTCTCTTCTGAAAATGTGACCCGCCCTAAACCGTATAGCCAAAACCGTTTTTGCAAGTGGAATAAAGGTTCCTTGTTCTGCCAAAACTTTGACGAGAAACGAACTTTCTTTAAACGGAAACATTCCTTTGACCGTTGCAAGTCCAAAAAATCCTCGGGTTGGATTAAGCGCTTCGTCCAAAAAGTTGGCATACACCATTGGTTCAATGAAAAAATACGGGATCTTTTTATCAACTAAATCGACTTTAAAGTTAATCGCCCGGGCAAGTGCATAGGAAATATCATTCGTTTCCATCCAATCAAATCCAGTCGTCAACCCAAGGTCACAAGGACCTGTTTTTTTACTTACCCCCACCAAAAATCCCTGTTGCAAAACCTGATACAAGGGCTGTGAAGAACCAATGTAGACCGGTTGAATATATTTGTTGGCGTACACTTTAAAGGTTGTTGCAACCGGATAATCAAACAAAAAAGGAACACTGTAAGAAGCATTAATTCTTTTCTCAAAGCGATTGTAATCCACGTCGATTGCAAACCGATCAGCACGAGCACGCGGATTCTTCCAAATAAACGATCCACCAGCTTTGTAGGTTGACCCCTTTTTGAAATAGAAATTCTTGCTGACCTGCGCAAACCCCATACGAACTTTAACTTCAAAAGGATCATCATCTTTGACCACAAGCACCATATCCCGCTCAACGTTTGAACTGTCTTGAAACGAAGTATGCAATGACACTCGCTCAAAAACATCAAATGAACGCAAAGTTGTTAGTGATTGCTGCACTCGTTCTTTATCCCACAGTTGCCCTTCTTGGTAAGAAAGCAACTGCAACAGACGATCATAGGGGATCTTAGAAACTCCCTGCACAATAGTTTTTCCAAACGTGGTTTGGAGTCCTTTCGTACACCGCCAGACAACACGGATACCCTCCGGTTGTTCCACCAATTGATGTGAAAGCGATGCATGCAGATACCCCTGCTCTCGTAGTTTTTTAGTAAGAAAGGTCCGTTGCAAAGAAATCAGGTCCCGCGGAAAGGGAACTGAATGTGGATGATCCTTCAACTCTTTGTAAAACGGCACCTCTTCATATGAACCGGGAAACATAAGTACATCAATGCCACACAGCAACCGCTGCCGCCCTTCTTCAACAATCAATAAAAGTACATAGTGGCCCTCTTTTCTCTCTACAGGAAGATACTCCTGCCTAACCACTTGAGCATCCCAAAAACCCTCTTTTTTATACCACGCAAGGCAACGAGCCTTTCCTTCTTCTACCAGCTCCTGATCAAATGATGCAGTTCGTACAACTTTCTTAAAAAACATTTTCTCAGCCCACGCTGGATCACAGGCGCTCATTCCTTTCAGCATCACAGTATCGACGCGACACCGTTTTCCCTCGTTGATCAAGAAATATTCTCGATCAGGACCATCATCAGAACTTTCCACAGTGGCGGTCCAAAACCCCTTTTTCACATATTCAGCCTGCAGTTCCTGCGCCACGATTAACGAGGGAAGAAAAAAATCTTTAACGCTCAGGTCTGCCACCCTTTTTGAAAGATCTGCGTAAGAAAAAAAATGATTACCAAAGAAAAACATCTTCTTACGCTGCTCAAGCGTTACAGTCACGAGCAATGACACCCGTTTATTTTTCAAAACAGTGGGCGCACACGTAACAACCGGTTCAGAAAAGCCAAGTTCTTTCAGCCACTGCTTAAGATTTTCTGCTGTTTTTGTAAGCAATATTTGCGTACAAAATTTTTTGTGTAACGCTTGTTTACTTTTTTTCTGAAGACTCGCCAATTCCTTAGGCGAAAGTAGCTTATTTTTATCGATTACCTCACAAGAAGCCTCAGTAATCGTTGAAACCTTCCCCCGCTTAATTTTAATCACAACAGTGACCGTTTTTGTTGTTTCATCATACTGCAATGCGCTTGTCACCTGCGCCTCAAAATAGCCAGCCGCTGTTAAGTATTCTTCAATTGCACGGACAGAAGCAGTGTGCCGTTCTACGGAAAATGGTCTCCCTGTCTCCTGTCCATACAACCGTAGATACTCATCTTTATTCGAAGTAACTCCCTTAACCTTGACACTACGCAACAGCCATACACGAGTCGCTTCAAACTGAATGGCTGTTCCTTCATCACAATGAAAAAAACGAAATATTCCTTCAGAAAAACAGTTCTTTTGAGCAAGCCGCTCAACTCCCTGCACAAATTGTTCACGCGTTACAAAAGCACCCGGTACCACCCCCAAAAGTAGCTCAAGCTCTTTTTTTATTGGCTCAAGTTCCATAGAACAGCGAAATTCCGACACCTTAAAAACCGTTGGTAGAACAGTGTCATCTTCTCTTAACGCTCTCTGATCAGTAAAAGCAACCTGATACGACACCTCAGGGGCACAGGGAAATAACTCTGCGCAAAGCAGAAAGAAAAAAGCTGCAAAAACCAGCACGATGATCCCTTCTGTTTCAGTACTGTTCGTATCTTACGGTGTAGTGTAACAAGACGTTCAAAAAAAGCCTCTCCTAGATGGATTGCATCGACTCTCAGACAAGAGGTATCTGGCCAAGATCCATCTGTTTTGGTTTTTTCACCAGGAGGATGTGGTATAATGAGCTCTTCTCAACGAATTTAAAAGATAAAAAGAAAAGGAAAATGAATGACCAATGCGAGAAAAAAGAATACTCTCCATCTCCTCTTTTGTGCAGGCCTACTGGTTTGCACCCCTCTCTTTTCAGCAATTTCTACCGACATTTCTTCCACGGCCATTGAACAACGGGTGTCGCTCATTCTTGACAAGGTAGCTTCTACAGACACTCCCCGCCTAACTCAGGATTACGCAGTGGCTGCTGGCTTTGCGTTTTTGGGAGCTATTGCGGGGCATCTAAGCTCAGTTGCCATTCTCAAGGTCCTCGGAACGCCACGCGACGTTCATTTTTTCAGTCTCGGTGATTATGATACAACCGATTATGTAAGCACCTTTGGTGGAGCAGCCCTTTTTGCTTCAGGAACCTTGTGTCTTTCAAGTCTGCGTTTTCTTGCCCAACAGGTAAATCAGCCACTTCTTACTGTAGTGCTAACTGAAACACCTGAGACACTTCTTACTGCGCTCAGTGGGTTTTTCATAAGCCATCGCTTTCCTCGCGCTGCCGCATTTAATGAACTTGATACGTTAAGAAAAAATCTCGCCGAAATTGTGACTAAATTCGAGCGAATACGAGGAACAAAGGGATATGAAAATGTAAAGCCTTTAGTAGCAGATCTTCTTATGTTCCTTGATGCGGTCAGAAATGCCATGGTCATTGTCAAGAATGATCCTCGTTGGCTTGAAGAATGCAATGCAGCCACGCTAGCGCTTGCTCAAGCAAACTTCCAAGCCCAACAAAATGCACAACTTGCAAACACTGTCATTCAGTTAGCTCACCAACGCTAGAAAAACAACAAAAAAATAAGCTCACAGTAGACAAAAATAGGCTTACCCGTGTACATTATTGCAAATTTAAGAGGGCGGCTTACCCCGCCTTCTTATTTTGAAAGACAAAAAGTACCATCCTCACACAACAAAGAGGTTCTATGAAAAAACATGCACTTTCACTCCTGGTCCTGAGCAGCTTCTATGCAGTCTCAGTTCAATGCTCAAGTAAGGCAAGGCGCCATTCATCTCATTCTTCTGAAGGTGAAGAGATCACGGCTGCTATTAACGCACACGATACCGCTGCACTGAAAAAATTCGACAAAGACCTCCTTACCGGACGATTGGGACTTGCTATCACCAAATTCACCCTGGACAATGAAAACAGTAGATCTGTTTTGGCATACATAGCAAGCACATCAACCTGGAACGAGGTAAATACGGCTCTTACAAATGCTCAAAAAGCAAGCCCTACTCCAGATAGGAAACGAAGAAACGCTGCCATAGCAGCTATTCTTTCAAAGGCTTTACCTCATCTTTCTAACTAAATTACAGCAGACATAGCCACTTCATAAAGCTTCTCCCTCTCGTTTTACCTGTTGAAGCAGGAATATCATTTTGCTTTGCCTCCAAAAAACTACTTCGAAAAATCATCCGCTTTTTCATAGCTCTGGATATAAAACCAATGAAAAATAAATTTTTGCTTCTTACAATCACCCTATTTTGTCCTTTTTCAAGCAAACTTTGGTCAGCTCAAGCTTCTGAGTTCAACCTTAAGGGATTACCTCTCACGCTACCTTCACAACCGGAAAGACAAGAAATTGCAAAAACTTCAGAAGTCGATCCTAAAGAGGTTTATGATGAAGATTATAGTCACCAACAAGGAGGCACCCGAAAAAAACCGCGTACAGATCCCACTGAACCGTTAGTACAACTACTTACTCAGCCCCATTATCTACCCTACTACCCAACCTCGTTGAGAGAGCATTTTTTGAGTAAGAAAGCGAATGGTGTTTGTACTAGGGACCCTGAACGCCCTTTTTCCCATCCAGTGTTTCCCTTCACCTTTAATCATCATCACTTTCGTCAAGCAACACCTCTTTCACCACAAACCAACCTCCTCGTTTCCTTAGTTAAAAAGGCGTGCACTTCTCAAGCGGATCTGAAAGAAACCAGATGCGCCATCTTCGATCGCTTCAAACCCAATGAAGGCAACCTTCCCAATGCAAACATTATAGTAAATACAAACTGCGGTCTTACGCCCCTTCTTGTCTTTGCAATTCGCGCTTCAAAAGAACAAGTCCTTCCCGACGATCTCATTACTATCATCCGAATTCTTGCTGAAAAATCTTCCGATGAAATACGTACGCTCACGCTTAATGATCCAACGGCATATCACAGAATACAAGCAACTCCAGGTTTACAAGACTTCCGTTTATTCAAAAGAGAAAAAGTCTGCACATGTGAGTCTTGTGAAGATGAAAAAGAATGAGCCGTTTGATAGATTAACGAACACAATCCAACTTTCTCATCATCCGTTGTACGCCCCAATATCCTATCACCACACTAAACCCTGCCAAAGCAAGACAACAAATCCAAAATGACAAATATCCTGCTTGTCCCATAACAGCCGCACGCATTCCTTCGCAGGCGTAGACCAAAGGATTGAGTAAATCCACGTAAGCAAAGATGTGGTTAGCAGTATACAAACGCTGCCACGTAAAAAAATAAGCACCTAACCAAAAAAACACATCATTAAAACGAACACGTAACGTCCCGATTTTGTCGGTTGAATCAATAAGACCTGCATACAGCAACGTTAAAAATCCGTAAAAAAGATAGGCCAATAAAAAGATGATACCAATTTTAAAGCAAGAGAACGGCACTTCCAGAAGCCGTTTATGAAGGATTACGCCGGCAATCGGAAAAACAACTGCAGCAAGTATCATGAGTTGAATAGCTTGAGAAATGGCAACGGTAACAAGCACCATCCAATGAGGAGCAGGTAATGAAAGATGATACGAAAGGGTGTTTGATCCTTTAAGGTCGCAAAGAAGGCGTACAAGATTTCCAAACAGTCCCATAAAGCCTCGGGCAATACATTCACTGCACGCAATAAAAAGACCCAATTCAAGAACCCCTGAAAACCCTAACCCAACATATTCGTAAATGTAGATGATCATCCAAACCCACACAGCAGTGTTAATCAAACGACTGACTGCTGCTTCCTTGAATACATACATATCACGCTGAAGTAATCGTGCACATATTTTAAGATTCCAAGAACAGCGTTCAAACCATTTTTTCATGCAATTCCGATCCCATTTTCACCATTACAAACAATCAACTCTTTTCTTCATGCGCCGTACAGCAAGTATGCCAACAACAACGGTAAAAAGAAGAAGTGCCACACAGCACCAACCGACTGGCAGCGAATGGGGATCACCCAGTAAAGCAGAGCGCATACCCTCACACGCGTACACCAGTGGATTTAAGAGCAAAAGATAGGCACACCAGGGACTTTTTACGTACAACAAATGCCACGTAAAATAATACCCACCTATCCAAAAAAGCGGTTCTGAGTAGCGAGAGTGAAGAATCCCAACATCATCAAGCGCACGTACCGGTGTACTTGCAAGCAAAAGAACACTCATGCCGTAAAAAAGATGCGCGCATAGAAAAACAGCACTCGCTTTAAGTACCTGTACTCCTGAAAGCTGAAAGGAGCTACCCAACACAACCTTTGCTGTAGGCAGCACCCAGATATACAAAGACATCAGCTCGATACTCGAAGAAAGCGCCAAGGCAAGAAAAACCAATGTTGAAGGAATAGGCAACGTGAGATAGTAAAAAAGCGAACGTTCACCCAACAGATCACTAACAATACGCAAAGAAGGAAAAACGCGCCTGAACGCCCTGCTTGCCATTTCTGAAGCTGCCATAAAAAGACCAAACCCTGTCGCACCAGCTACGCCAACATATTCATACACGTATACCGTGAGGGCCGTTAAACCAACCACACTCACTATTCTGTTTGGCAACAACGGAAGCGCAACATATAAGTCTCGCTCAACAAGTCGCAAAAAAACCTGGCCTATTGTTAGCCAGCGTACAAAAATGTTTTTTTCTTTCATGTCCCTACCTAAAAGGGCGGCTTTTACACCGCCCTCCCTACTTACACAGTATTAAAGACAATCAAGTCTTCGTTTCATTCTCACAGTACCAACAGCACCTACGAGTGTCGTAAAAAAGACAAGCGCAGCGCAACACCACCAAAAGGGAAGGTACCCTTCTTGCCCCATAACAGCTGCACGAACTCCCTCCATACAATAGACAAGTGGGTTAAGCGCAAGGTTCAAATACGCCAAGATGGGACTTTTTTGAACAAAGGTTGCCCAGGTAAACTGGTAGCCACCCAAGAACCAAAGTGGAAACACAACACGCATCCAAATATCACCAATCGCCTCAAGGCTTTTTACCATACTTGCAAGCCACAGAGAGAAGAATCCGTAAAACAGATGCGCAAGTATAAAAATCAGTAAAAACTTGAAGAGCGAAAAATGTTCAAGCGAAAAGGTATTCCACAGCAGGAGCTTTGCCATCGGAAGAATAAAAATAGCAATCGCCATCGCTTGTAATGCGTTAGAAATCGCTATCCTAAAAAATACCATCCATTGCGGTAATGGGAGCGTTAATGCATAGGAAATGGACCGCTCACCCTGTAAATCACTGATCAACCGAGCAACGTTTTCCATCACCTCAAAAAATCCCCAGCTAACCGCATTGGCGCATGCCATAAACACGCCAAGGTAAACCGCCGAATCACCAAACCCGATGTACTGGAACACCACAATGGTGATGCCAGCCCACAAGGCTCCATTGATCAAACGATCAATAAATCCGGGGCGAAAAACTGCCATATCGCGCCAAATGAGACGCAGGCAGGTTCGTATACTTAATATATTCATACCGTATCTTTCGTTACGCTTTCTGTTCTTCTTTTTCTTCATTCATCAATGCGATAAACACGTCTTCCAGATTTGCTTTACCATGCACACTCTTAAGATTTTCTGGTGTGTCTACCAGTTTGATGACTCCTTTATCGAGCACGCACACACGATCAGATAGCTTTTCAGCTTCATCAAGATAGTGCGTCGTCAATAAGACGGTTACTCCGGAATTACGGAGTTCTTTAATGATTTCCCAAATTTCTCGACGTACATGTGGATCGAGACCAACGGTTGGCTCATCAAGAATAACGAGTTCAGGTTTGTGAATAAGAGTTCGCGCAAGCATAAAACGTTGCTTATAGCCACCAGAAAGAATATCTGCTCGCTGTTGTGCGTATTTTTCAAGTCCAAACTGTTTCATCAAATGAGCGCTACGTTCACGGGTAACAGTATCAGGCAGACAAAAGAACCGCCCTGCAAACATCAGATTTTCTTCCAATGTTAACATCATATCGACATTTGGCTTTTGCGGACAAAACCCAATCGTACGCCGATATTCGACAACATCTTGGTAAATGGAAACGTCATTTTTCAAAATGTCACCAGAGGTGGCAGGATGAAGCGTTGCAATGATGGAAGACAGGGTTGTTTTACCTGCACCGTTTACTCCAAGCAGGGAAAGAACCTCCCCCTGCATGATATCAAGGCTGACACCTTTTAATGATTCAATGGGTCCTCGGGGAGTTTGATAGGTTTTCGCGATATTCTTAACGCGCAATAATGTCCTCACGGGCACTACTCCTTATACATAAAAAAAATTGAGAGACACCCAGCCTTGTCACCCTGAAAGGGCAACTCCACGGATCGGAATTAAAGGCCGAGAAAAGCAAAGACACAACCACCTCGGGAGGAGGTCGCGAACTATTGTGTGTAGCGCTGCTACGTCAGAAGGTAAAGACAGTTTCCATGATACGTATACTCCCTACGCTAAAAAGAGGAACTATTCTTGTCAAACGTAACGCACCAACTGGAAATGTCAACCACCAGCTATCCACCATTGAAAGACCCCTGAAAAATTGCCCCCTGTGCATTCTTAGAACACCGTTATTCTATGCAGCGAAATACTCCCCGGTAATCCCTGTCTTTCAAGAATGGCTCAACTTCAATAGCCTCCAGGTTTCTTTCAGCAGCACTTTTGTGGAGGGTATCAAGAAATTTTTCAATGTTATCCCGGTCGCCGCAAGCAATAATTTTGACGTGAATATCTTCAACCGGTTGTACCATCCCCTCCAACTCATATTTTTGTGCATGTTTTTGAACGAATTCGCACAAAATTTCGATTCTGTTTTTTGATACAAATGTAATACGTAAGCATTGATTCATGGGCACTACTCCTTTTTTAGTCATGCTCTTGAAGACAAGGGACAAAACTAGCAAACAGTTTGAACCTTTGTCAAAACATCATCCGCTCCCTCTTAAAAAAACAGGTAGCTATGCTCCTTACAGCGCCAAAACTGTTCCAGATAGGGATTTCTTGAAGGCTTCCTTTACTTTGCCCCCTTCTCTAGCTATTTTAGATTGAAACTATAAGGGTCTTATAATGAGTATATTAGAAAAAGCACGCGTTCGTTTTGCTCCTGCCCCGACTGGCATGATGCATTTGGGTAATGTCCGTACCGCCCTCATGAATTATCTCCTTTCTCATCAGAAACACGGAACGTTTGTGCTGCGCGTGGAAGACACTGACCTTGAACGAAATTTTGATCCTGGTGCTGAAAAAATAAGAGAAGACCTTGCTTGGCTTGGCCTCACCTATGATGAAGGTCCGGGAAAAGAACGTCCTGAGATGGCACCCTATTTTCAATCCCAACGAAACCCTATTTATCAAAGAGAGCTCGAATCTTTTGTCAAAAAGGGATTAGTCTACCGTTGCTTTTGCTCAACAGAAGAGCTTGAAAAAAAACGCCAACGCCAAATAGCGCTCAAACAACCGCCTCGTTATGATGAGATATGCCGAAAATTAACAACACAGGAATCTGATCAAAAGGCAGCTGCTGCTCCCTTTATCTGGCGTATGAAGATTGATCACGAACAAACCATTACTATTCACGATCTTGCTCATGGTCCTGTGCATTTCGATCTTAAAAATTTTTCTGACTTCCCGATTTCTCGCCAAAATGGAAGCGTCACCTTCATGTTTGCAAACTTTATTGATGACGTACTCATGAAAATAGATTGCATCATACGCGGAGAAGATCATTTGAGTAACACCGCAGGACAGGCCGCCATGTATTTAGCCTATGGCGCAAAACTACCTTTGTATTGGCATATGCCGATTTTATGCAGCACCGATGGCAAAAAGTTATCAAAACGCGATTTTGGATTTTCTCTTCGAGACCTTAAAGAATCAGGGTTTCTACCTGAAGCAATAACAAACTACTTGGCAATCATTGGCGGATCTTTTGCAAACGAGATTATGGACAAGCAAGAGCTTATTCAGACTATGAACTTCGATCATGTTTCAACAACGGGACAAATCAAGTATGACGTGGAAAAGCTGCGTTGGGTAAATCATAAATGGATTGCTCGACTTTCACTTGCTGATCTTACTGATCGTTGCCTTCCGTTCCTGCATGAGGCGTATCCCGTTACAAAAACGATGGAACGTTCACACATTGAAACTGCACTTGCAAACATCCAACAAGAAATGATCACGTTACGCGACTGTGTGACATTGCTCGCATTCTATTTTGATACCCCATCCTACGAACAAGACATTGCCCGAACGCTCATCGTACCAGAAAAGCTTGCACCGTTGTGTTCGCTTGTTGCCAAGAGCATCCAAGAATCCACGCTCGAAGCATTTCTTGCAACGGCAAAAAAAGAAGCTACGGCAGCGAGTATCTCTCCTAAGGAGCTCTTTTCATTTGTACGTTACGGACTTACCGGATCTCCGACCGGACTTGGAATCGCTCAACTTGGGCAATTGCTTGGCTACTCTGCTTTTCAGGAGCGCCTCAATACCTTTCTGCAGTTTGTTGCATAAGAAATAAAAAAGGGACCAGTAACAGCCGGTCCCTTACAATCTTGATTTTTAAACGAGATCGCTTGCTTGCGCACGTTCCCCACAAAGATCTCTGCAATGCTCACATGATTCAACAATCACTGGTCTTTGCTGCCTTGAAGTCATATAGGTCAGCCGTTCCCCTCGTTCTTCCTTTTTTTGAGATTTTTTTTCCGGCATCACGCGCTTATAAAGCTCTACTCCAGCCGTCTTAACCTCTTCTATAAACCGATCTTTCTCTTTCTTTAGCCGCTCTGTGTAACCTTTTTCTTGGACAGCACCCAGAGGCATAAAACATAGTGCACTTCCGATCAAGACCAGCTTTTTCATCGTCACTCTCCCTTTTATCATATAAGACATAACTTAGGGGTTAAGCCTAACGAAGGCCAATAAAAAAACCTAGACCCTTTTAAAAAATTACAAATTGACTTTTGAATACAGGGCGGTAGAATGAATAAAAATCTGAGAACCGTCATAAAAAGTTTCCATCCGGATGAGGGGAGATGGAGGTTATCCCCCTTTCCGGGGGCTGCCACTATTCCTGAAATCGATTATCTTTTTTTGTAAGATTTGACACTGCTCCCTTTTTTTCAAGGTAGCCCATAACCTCTAAAAACACCGGCTCCATTGCCTGGGGCACAAAGAATTCAAAAATACTTTCAGAAACGTCATACGCCCGATCAAAGGCAACATGCTCTGTCCCTCGCATGGCGGATGAAACAAGCCAACACAACCGTTTTTCGATGTGTGCAACGTAATAAAGACAGAAATTTTTGTTCATGCATTTCCCCATTGCATGCGTGGTGATTCAGATAACTTTTTTCTGATAATAACGTGTTTATCGTACTTTTACTATTTCAATAATGTTGTTCATGTGATTCGAGCTTGGAGCATGTCCTCATCAGGCGTAACTGAGTTGTCCGCCGTTAGGAGGCAACGAGGATTGGAGCCGACATGGGGTCCAGAGGAACGGCTGGTGCCCTGGTTCCAAGGGGGTGGGCAAGCACCCCCTGGCGCTCCCCCGGCGTAAGGGGGTACAGATGTCGCGTTCCCACGAGAAAAGAAAAAAAAGACGTTCAAAAGAGTAGGGGTAAAGGAGGTGGCGATACCCACCTTTAAAAAAATGGCTGTTCTAGTAAAATCAATTTTCGAATCTCGTCATTGATACTGAATTTTAAGGAGCACGCATGACCACCGGTCACTCGCAAAAAATAGGACTTTTCACTGCAATTATTGTTGGTATGAACGCAATGATCGGAGCAGGAGTATTTGTTATCCCCAGTGCTTTAGCACAACACGCCGGACCGGCAAGCATCCTCACCTTTGTATTTGTTGCCTTTGCTATCTGGTGTATGGCTCAGTCGATAGCTCGCGTCGCACAACTATATCCGCAAGAAGGATCATTTTATGCCTATGTTCGTCCCTGGGGTGGACATGTTCTTGGGTTATGTGCCGCTGCCTGTTACCTGGTGGGAATCGTTGTTGCTATGGGCTTGTTGACCCACTCAGCCGGCGATCATCTTGTTCGCTACGTCCCTTCAGTTTCAGCATCTCTTCTTGGAGCTCTCTGTTTAGGACTTCTGACGTTCTTAAATCTTTTTGGTGTCTCTCTTTCGACAATCAGCCAACAGATACTTATCGTTTTAACTATTTTCCCTCTTCTTGCTACCACCGCCTTGTGCCTTACCAAAGCATCAGTTTCCAATCTTTTTCCATTCGCTCCCTACGGACTAAAAAGTATTTTTGACCAAACAAGAACCGTCATCTTCTCCTTTTTTGGTTTTGAATCGATCGCTTCACTTTTCGTTATTATCCAAGACCCGCAAAAGAATCTTCCCCGCGCCATCTCCTACTCACTATTGCTCGTTGCAGGCCTCTATTTCCTGTTCGTTATGAGTCTTATTCTTGCCATTCCGCTCCCTTATTTTTCTGCATATCCAGGGCCTGTTTCAAATGCTCTCATACATGTCTTTCCTGGAAAAGAATGGGCGATTGAATGCATTCATATTGCAAGTCTTTTTGCAATTCTTGGCACCCTCCATTCGATGATCTGGGCCTCTGGCGCCCTTACCTTGTCATTCTGCAAAAAGATACGTGCATGTACCACACAGCGGCTTTTGGTAGGCGGCATCATAAACCGCGAATCAGCGACAATCTTTTTAGGTACCTGTATTTTTGGAAGTTTCTACGTACTCACCAATGATCTTTTCTTCAATTTCACCGCACTCTTTCTTATCACCTCATATGTCCTTGCCATGATAACGTTGCTTATGATCCCTTCTGAATGGAAATCAGGACGCAATATCATTACTGTTACAGGAATTTTGACAGCGGCCCTCGTTTTCTATTTTGCTGCGCAAAACTGCTGGACGTATGCACTCAGAAAAGCCTGCGCTCATGCAACAGAGATATGCCAAAGAGCTTCCTAAGATGGTAGGGTTGATTTGACGGTACAAAACACATAATGCTATAACTTATCTCTAAATATTTTCTAAGCAGTAAAAAAAGGATCCCCATGAGAATAGTACGCATTCTTTTTTCTCTTTTGGTTGCCTGCTCAGCCACGTCTCTTTCTGCACGAGTCACTCTTGATTACAACGATGGCTACCAACTTTTTGGCACCATCCTTCCAACGTCCATTCTCAACAAAGAATCCCGTCAAATGCTCAAGGACGAGGGGACCGGTATTTCAGAACGTTTCTTTCTTTCCATGTCAATGTACGGACAAAAAGCAACAACCGCCCGTGATTTAAAAAAACAAGCAGTCCCTGTGGCAGACGTTCATGGTCATTTGAACATGATTGGCCTTTTGTATGGAACCCTACCCCAAGGCGTAGTACAACCAACTCTTTTGCAGGCCGCTGCCCAACAAACGTACTATTGGCCACAACCACCGGTTAATAATCCGTTATTCTCCAATTCCACCTACACTGACGAAACACAACAGTTTGGTTTTTTTTCAAACGCCGGCAAATATCATAAAATTGGATTGCGCTTTACCGCTGCTGTACGCATTTTTGAAGATTTAATTTTTAGTATTCAAGCTGGTGTTGCTGACTTGCAGCAAACTACTACACTCATTGATTTAACACCCATTTCAAGCGCTCAGAACGTGTACCCTGCAAGTACTTCGTTCGTTTTAAGTTTCACTCCCGACCAAACAACTGCTGAACAATTTCTCATGGAACCAGCACGCGCCATCTTTAAGCAGTTAGGAGCAGTAGTCGACACAGACATTCAAAAAACAGGCGCTGAAGACGTTTCACTCTACGCAACACTTCGTCATAATTTCCCTGTTAATCAGGACGCTGATCCAGAAGATTGGCCCTACTTTATCTTCACACCAATCATTCAGATCGGTGGGACCATAGCCGTTGCTAAACCAAAAAATCCCGACGTCATTTACGATCTGTGCCTTGGAAACAACAAACACCAATCGGTCAACATAGCTGGCGGATTTAGTTTTGATTTTGCTGAAACCCTTGAACTTGATTTCTTTGCTGGTCTTACCCACTTCTTCAATAGAACCTACCTGGCACGTGTTCCTACCAGTATTTATCAGTCAGTCCTGTTCCCGTACTCAACAATGATAACGGTAAAGCCGGGAAACTCATGGTTTGTAAGCTTGGGAATCAATGCCTACCACTTCCTTGAAAACCTTTCGGTCTACGTCCAATACCTCTACACCGCTCATTTGATCGACACGGTAACATTGGTAACTCCCGATCCAGCATTCCTACCATCCCGCCTTGCCGAGGATTCTCCATTTAAGATCCAGGTTGCCAATTTTGGTTTTGATTATGACCTTTCACCAAACTTCTCGCTCGGGGTCGGGTACCAAATGCCATTGGCTCGCCGCGGAGCTTATAAGGCAAATACGGTACTTTTAAATGCCACCTTTACCTTCTAAAAATAAGCCCCGTGCAGAATCCCACTAGACAGGCAAGCTTAAAGCCGCTATCTTAGATGGGTATTAAATCTATTGTTTTTACCCTCGCTGAAAGGATGCTGAGAATCGCATGTCAAAGAAAAAAGCAAACATAGAAATTCATGTGAGCAATAACGTTGAACGTTCTCTTCGCCAATTGAAGCAAAAAATTGAGCGTGAGGGGATTGTACGCGATATGAAGCGTGTTGTGTATTTTGAACCACCAACGCAAAAACGTCGCAAACGTCACATGAGAGCGGTAAAGCAAAACTATATGCGCATGCTCAACCAACGCGGCAGCTAATAATAGCATCGACCGCGCTGGAAAATGGACCGTGCAGGGGGTTGGAGTTTTATGAAACGAGTGAACGATATTAAACGTGCCCAAAAAGCATCCCAGTTGATGCGTGTCATTTGCACGCTCTTTTCTGATGCAACGCGAGACGACACTCGTTTACATGGCGTGATGATCAGCCGTGTTGAACTTTCCCCCGACAAGTCAACCTGTTACGTTTTCTTTTATTCTCCTGAGGGAGAAGAGGCGTTCCGCACCGTACTGCAGTACCTTGTTCTGTATAAGCCGTCGCTACGTGCTGCTATCTCTAAACAGATCCCAAGTCGTTACACGCCCGAACTTATTTTCAAGTTTGATCATGCCTTTGCTAAGGCAGAACGCGTGGAAGCGCTCCTGACTCAATTGAAGGACAAGGGTGAGTTGTAATTTCTCTCCGTTTGTCCTTTTTGGTTTTTCCACCTGCTGGACAGCATGCCTCTGGGGTGTTGCACGATTCTTAACGAGAGAGTCTCGTATCAGCAGGTATCCTTTCGTACTGAGTGCGATTGCTCTCTTTGCTGTAGGTGCACTTTTCTATCTTTTTCAGATGCCCTCACAATTTTTTGTTGCTTATTTTCTCTTTTTTTCAGCTCTCATCGTCACAATGTTTACTGATGCAACAACGCTTTTGATTTCACAGCTGGTAACGCTTTACCTTGTTCCTTTTGGATGGATGCTTGCCAATCTTCAACTTCTTCCCATTTCTCCCCTTTCAAGCATTGGGGGCTCTTTATGCGGCCTTCTGTTACTATGGTTGGTAAGAAAGCTGTCGCAAAAATTTTTGCACAAAGAGGGCCTTGGTCAAGGAGACGTTGATCTTCTTTGCTTTATCGGTGCCTTTACTGGACCTCTTGGATGCTGGATCACCCTTATGGTTGGGTCTATTTTGGCCTCTCTTGTCGGCCTTATCTACTTTATTGCTTCACGAGCAAAACAGGACATCATGCTCCCCTTTGGTCTTTTTTTAAGCATGGGAGCACTGTTGTACGTCTTCTTTCAGGAAGAGCTTATCGCTCTTTTCCTTCCTCTTTAGACCTATTCTCGGTAGCTCTCTATCACAGCTTTGGAAATTGCACCCTCACGAACTATGCGTAATTGTCCAGATGACACATCCACGATAGTTGAAGGAACTCCCGATTGTCGTTCCTGCCCTTTTTCTGGAAGGATCACGCCTCCAACACCCGCTTTAATACTTTGTGTAATTTCACCATATTCAAGCGGAACCGGCTCTCCTGAAAGGTTCGCACTCGTAGAAAAAAGTACTGGAATATGCTCAAGAATACGCTGCAACCCGGTATGTAAAGGAATACGAAACGCAATAGTTCCCTCAGCTGAAATCAGATAGGAAGGAACATCGGTTCGCGCCTTACAAAGCGCCGTCAGAGGACCAGGCCATGCTTTTTCAAGCAAACGGCGCACTGCTAGTTCTTGAGGAATAAGCGCATACCGTTCAATGGTGGCCAGATCCCGGGCCAGAAGAAGATAGGGCTTATCATTACGTACTTTAAGGCTATTTAAGCTTTCAAAAGCCTCTGCTGTGGGAGCAGCACACAACCCCCAGACCGTATCAGAGGGGGCTACAATAACCTTATTTTTTGCGAGCAGATCAACTAGTTTTTGCACAGAAACCGCGTCATTCCAACTTAAAGTATTACTTTTCATTTTTGAACTTTTGTAAATAAAAAAACTTGTAACCGAGGTTAAATATTACTAGTTTGACATTATAACAAGAAACTATACACTTGAATATAAGTGCTTTTCCATAATAAGGTAAGCTTAAATAAGGTATTCGATTTAGAGAAATAAGGGTATTTTGAGGGATGCCTCAAAAATATAAGGAATATACCATGAGTATCAAACAAACAACGTCCACACCAAAAGGTGGCACACTTCCCTTAGGGAAAACACGTACCTACACTGAAGTCGTTGAGTTTCTGAACAGCCACTGGGCTCAAGAAACAGACGCCAAAAGCGCAGAGAGAATGAAAAAGCTCGATAAAGCGCTCGGCACCCCTTCTCAAAAAGTTCCCACTATTCTTATCGCCGGTACAAACGGAAAAAGTTTGACCACTCACTTTGCTACAAAGCTTTTTAAGGAAGAAGGTATTTTAGTCGGTGCATTGTATGCCCCACATATCCTTACCTATAATGAACGTTTCTTTGTTGACTCAGAATTCATAGCAAACAAAAATTTTACTGACCTTGGAAATGAAGTTATTAACGCTGCTGAAGAACATGGTATCGACGCCACCACACAGGAAATCCTTGTTGCAATGGCGTTTTTGCATTTTGTGCAAAACAACGTAGCTGTTGCACTCATGGAAGTTGAACATGGCGGAATTTCTCATCCTCTTGCAGCTATTGCTTCACCAAAAATCGTCGCTCTGACCAGAATTACCGCACAGGACGCGGACCAAGAAGGACAAGCTCTTGATCCTGCATTTAATGAGTACATCGGCCTTGTTAAGGAAGGTGCTCACCTTGTGTCTGCTGATCAAAATAAGACCAATTTAAAGCGCATGTCCGATTACGCAAAACAGGTAAAAGCCCACTGGGAAATGCCTATCAGAAAGTTGACCGTTCTTCCGTATCCATTTGAACAACTTCATGGACGTTGCGCGGCACTTGCAGAACGTATCGCTTCTATCTTTATCAATGAACTTGCTCCACAAGATCTTTCTCTTCATGAAGAAACAAGCTTACTTATGAAAAAGAAGGGACAACGCGGACGCCCAACACTTGAAGCAAAACGTCAATCTGAACTGAATCCAAAAAGAACACTGGAACATTTCTGGCGTGAAACATCAAACTCGCTCGTTGGCCGTTTTCAGATCTTTGATAAAGAAAAGCCAACCATCCTCATCGATAACGCCGCTAATATTGATGCTTTTAAAAATTTCCTTCTTGGTGTCCGCTTGATGCACTACCAACGCTCACTCAAAGGTCTTACCCTCGTTGTTGGATGCCACCAAGAAACGTTGGATTACCAAGAATTCCTTCGCCAAATCCGCTACTTCTTTAAAAAGACTTCTGGTCATATCGTTGTCTGCCCAGTTCCTACAAAAGAAGGCGTTTTCTACTCCTCATGGGATGCAGAAAAAGTTGCTAACGATATGAAGGAATTAAAGATCAAAGCTCGTGCAGCTTCAAACTTCAAAGAAGCGCTCGAACTTGCAAAAAAATCGGTTACCGACCGTCACGGTTTAGTAGCCATAGTGGGATGTTCGGCCCTCCTTGCTGAATACTGGAATTCAAAAGGTATCAAAAAACTGCAAGGCTAATGGCTGTCCCCTCTTTACTCAAATCTCTCGTCTTTGGTGCCGGGGGAGGAATCCTATACGGGTATTCGTTCCTCGGTCACACGGCTCTGCTGTCTAAAATTTCATCCCGCGTGCCGCGTAAAGGACGGTTTTTTCTTTTCTCTCTTTCCTCATTTTTCAGGTTTGTGCTGCTTGCGCTTCTTTGGTTGTATGTATTGCGTACCCCTTCGCTCAACATTATACTGGTCCTAGTCTCCTTTTTTGGGGGATTTTGGTTGATGATTTTGCACAAGAAGGTACGCTCCCATGAACATTAACATTTTCGGCGATAAGGCAACGTGGTCCCTCCTTTCAGCATTCGGCGTTACTCACCCTTTTTTTCAAGTAACCGTTTCAACGATTGTCAGCACCTGGATAGTACTTGGTCTTCTTTTTGGCCTTATTTTTATCTTTCGCCGTTCTTTGCACAATAAAGAAAGCTACCTTCGTTTTTGCATTCTTGAGGCGGTCCGTTCTTTCATGGACATGGTAACTCAAAGCCTTGGACACTTTACCTATCGGCATTTCAGCTTCATTGCTTCGCTTTTCTTTTTCATTCTTGTTTGTAACACCGTCGGCGTGTTGCCCTTTCTTGAAGAACCGACGACCGATTTAAATACCACGTTCGCACTTGGTCTGTTGGGCCTTTTATACCGAGATTTTTATGCCATTCGTGAGCACGGAATAAAAGGCTATATCAAAGAGTTTTTTGAACCGCTTGTCTTTATGTTCCCTCTGCATATCATGGGTAAATTTTCGTCCCTCATTTCCCTTTCTTTCCGGCTCTTTGGAAACATCCTTGGGGGTATGATTATTTCGCATATCTGGTTTGGATTTGCCCAGCAAAATATCATTCTTAACGTCATTAATTTTTTAGGAATCGGACTTCTTATCAATCTCTTTTTTGGCATGTTTGAAGGGCTTATCCAGGCCTTTGTTTTTGCCATGCTTTCGCTTACGTACCTATCCCTTGCGCTCGCACATGAAGAGAAAAAGCAAAACACTTTAGAAAAGGCTCTTGAATGATGATCGATCTTTCCAGCTCATTCTTGCATTATCTTTCCTGCGCTCTTGTTGTTGTCCTGCCAGCCTTAGGGGTCAGTCTTGGCCAAGGACGCACTACCATGGCAGTTGCCGATGCCCTTGATCACCAACCTCACGCTCACAACGAAATCTCAAGAACATTTGGTATTGCTATGGCGCTCATTGAAACTGCAGCCATCTTAAGTTTTATTGTTGCTTTAAAATTGTTTTCATTCGGCGCTCATGCAGAATGGCACAACGCGCAGTATATGCATTATGCAGAACTTGGCATTGCCTGTGCCCTTGGTTTGGCGGGAGGTGTTGCAGGGTTTTTTTCAAGTTTACCCGCACGTCAAACATGCCTTGCAATTGCACGCCAACCTTTTTTTACCAGCAAAATTCAGCTTCTGATGGTGATCACCCAATCGCTTATGCAAACGCCGGTTCTTCTTGGATTTATTTTATCATTTCTTATCATTGGCCAACTTGAATCAGTAACCGGATTAGCTGATGCATTGCGGCTCCTTTCAGCAGGATTATGTCTTGGCATTGGAAGCATTGGACCAGTTTTTGGTCTTGCACGACTTTCACAACAAGCGTGTGAGGGAATCGGAAAAAACAAAAATGCGTATGGCAGAATCCTTTCCTTTTCCATCGTGAGTTCCGCTCTCATTGAATCTGCCATTATCTTTTGCCTTATCATTGCCCTGTTCCTGTTAAGTGCAAAAACAACATCTCAAACAAACGGGCTCATGTACCTTTCAAGTGCGCTTGCTATGGGCTGTGGCACACTAGGAGTAGGAATCAGCTCGGGTCGCCTTACAGCACAAGCGTGTAAGGTTTTTGCAGAAAAGCCTGAGCTTTATACTGAAATTTCAAAAATAAGTTTTTTTAGCCAAATTTTAATTGAAACGAGCGCCGTTTATGCGCTTGTCATTTCCGTCTTTATACTTCTTTAAACAACGGTAAAACATGACAAAAAAGGAACAAATACCGGTTGTCTACATCATCACCAAACTAGAACTTGGGGGCGCTCAAAAGGTCTGCCTCTCTCTTTTTAAAGAGCTTCAAGCAAAACACCATATGACCTGGCTTATATCAGGAACTGAAGGACCTTTAGTATCTCTAGTGCAAGATGATCCTCATGTGATCCTTCTGCCTTCTCTTGTCAGAGAATGTTCTTTCAAGACAATCAAAAAAGATCTGCAAGCGTTTGTTGCTCTCGTAAAAAAATTACGCGCCTTAAAAGATGATTATCCTGACTTAGTGGTTCACACTCACAGTACCAAGGCAGGATACCTCGGACGGTGGGCCGCTTTTTTTGCTGGCATTGAACAACGATTCCATACCGTTCATGGTTTTGGATTCCATAAACACCAATCGGTCCTTGGATATGCCTTTGCCTACCTGACAGAGCTTTTCACCTCACTGATCACAACACATTATGTTTGTGTTTCAACGGAAGACCAAAAAATCGGATCGCGACTTTTGCCGTTTTTTTCCGACAAGAATAGTCTTATTCGTGCGGCCATCGATGATGAAAAGTTTCGTGCAGCTCACATAGAACCGCTCGATAAAAATACTCCTTTCACGTTTGGCACCATTTCTTGTTTTAAAAAACAGAAAAATTTATTCGATCTTCTTCAAGCGTTTTATGCAGTTCACCAGCAGTACCGACATACGCGACTTGAAATCATCGGGGATGGTGCATTACGACCGGATATTGAGCAATGGATTGCTGAACACAACCTGGAACATGTTATCACTCTCCATGGATGGTGCCAGGAAGTGGCTCCTTTCATGCAAAAATGGCATGCCTTTGTGCTTTCATCGTTATGGGAGGGATTACCGTGTGCAGCAGTTGAAGCACGCTTTTTAAAATTGCCCGTGCTTTCTTACAACGTAGGCGGCATTGGTGATCTTATCATCGACGGAAAAAACGGTTTCCTCTATGAACCACGCAATGTCCAACAACTGGTACATGGCATGTGTTCACTCATCTCTGACAAATTTTTATATCAAAAGCTTAAAACCTATCCTGAAGATCTTTCCGCCTTTACTCAAAGTGCCATGATACTCCAACACAGCTTGTTATACCGTTCTCTTGCAACAAGAAAGTGACACGGAGCTACGTTTACCCTATACTGCAGGCGAACCTGTTATAAGAAGGAATACTATGCATGCAAAGAGCATTTTAGAAGCCATTGGCAACACACCCCTCGTCCGCTTACCGCTTCCGACCGAAGCAACCATTCTTGCAAAACTTGAATACCTGAACCCTGGCGGTAGCATGAAAGATCGTTCCGCCTTGTACATGGTTGAGCAAGCAGAAAAAAAAGGACTCTTAAAACCTGGCGGCACCATCATCGATGCCTCTTCTGGAAATCACGGCATTGCCCTTGCCATGATTGGAGCAGCAAAAGGGTATAAAGTTATCATCACCGTTTCTAAAAAATGCAGCCGCGAGAAGTATCAGACACTCAAAGCCTATGGAGCTCAGGTGGTGGTGTGCCCTTCAACCGATTTTATTGAGCATCCCGATAGTTATCATTCTCAAGCACGCGCCCTTCTTGCAACAACTCCTAATTCGTTCATGCCTAATCAGTATTTCAACATTGAAAACGCAAACGGTCACTACGCATTGCTGGGCCCTGAAATTTGGAAACAAACCAACGGATCAATCACCCACTTTTTTGCTGGCACCGGAACGGGTGGTACCGTGAGTGGAGCGGGCCGCTACCTTAAAGAACAAAATCCAACCGTCAAAGTGTTTGGCATGGATGCTGCAACATCGTTCCATGCAACGGGGGGATATCCTCAGCCTTATAAAATTGAAGGCATTGGCATCGATTTTGATTCTGATGTCATCAACTACCAGGTCATTGATGAACTGTTAAACATCACCGATGATGAAGCACTCACGATGCTCAAGACACTTGCGCATGACTATGGATTCCTTGTTGGACCAAGCAGCGGTGCAGTTGCTGCAGGTCTTATGCAAAAACTATCAACCTTCAAAAAAGACGACGTTGTGGTTGCCATTTTTGGTGATTCAGGTCGTGCCTACCTCAGTAAAAATTTCTACAGCCAAGACGAACATGATGATCTATCCGTGTCACCTCGCATTGAAACCCACAACCCCCTGACTCACTCACATGATTAAAAAACTTTTATTTTTTGCACTTATGTCTCCTCACTTTCTTGTCAAATCCGCAGCTTGTGCTCTGCCCGAACAAGAACCAAACCAAGGATGGGGATCACGGTTCCTCAAGGCCGTTCGAGCCTCTGATGAGCAAGCATATAACATGCTCCTCCGATCTCCACAGGTTCGCTCCAATTCCATTCTTTCAATCTCTAACAAACCAGGTCAAAAATGCCCTCACAGATATACGGTTCATGCCCCCTTGCTTGGTCTGGCTGCTCTTTATAACCGACCCATTACCTGTAAATATCTTCTTGAGCAAGGAGCTCCCGCCAGTGTTTCTATCGGCGTAAGAGATTGTACGACACACAAGTACACTGAACGATCAATCATGGATATTGCAAAAAAGGCAACCCACCAAGCCGTTGGCGATGTCTTCGTATCATTCCTGATTTCATCACCAACCCCTCCTCTAGGAGAAACACCAGAATCTATGCAGGAAGATGATCTTCTTTCCTTCTTAAATACTAACAAGTGAGGCTATGTTACTTGCTTGAAGGGCGAAGAAATCTTTACAGTCAGTGGTAGCTTTGTACTTTCCTGATGTCGGTATTCCAAGTTTATGAAGGAGGCGTTCGTATGAGAAATTTTTTGGGAGTAATCGTTTTTCTACAAACAACCGTACTTTTTGCACCCGTGTATGAATCACCTGAAGGGCGCCTTTTCAGACTTATTCGTACAGGAACATTGCAAGAAATCCAGACAGCGGCAGCACATCCAGGCCTAGGCTTTGATCTTCGTTGTGAAACGCATTTTAAAGATGGTGGTCGAATCGATCTCTCTCTCGTAGATTACGCTGTGGTCATGAGAAAAGAAGAAAAGGAAGCTGCCATTACAGCCCTTTTAACAGCAGGAGCATCTCTGACGCACGGATCAAAAATAGTTAAGAACAATTCGGAACGACGAGTTCATGCGTTTTCTCTGGCTCGTCGCCTAGGGAACAAAGGCCTCCTTGCTTTTTTGACAGAACAAGCTGATGCTCAACAACTTTCCTGGCCTACGCCCGCACAAGTTGCACAGATCGACGATTCCATGGTTCGCCTTGCTACCCAGACTCTTTTTCTCGCATGCAACAGAGCAAATCCCAAACTTATCGTTGACGGAAGCTGGGCCGTAGGTCCGGATTTTGATGCAGTCGATTGTGAAGGAGTTACCGCTCTAGAACGAGCACGCCAGAGAGAGTGTACAGCTCTCGTTGAAAGGATAGAATCTTCTTTGGTTCCAGTTGAAGAAGAGAAGTAGCGGAAAGAAAAACCCCCATCCAACAGAACGTCGGATAGGGGAAATGGAGGTTATCGAACTTTGAGTTGCGCGTCTTTGATGTTCCAGCAGAAAGATAGGTAAAATGTATCCTAACGAAACACAAAAATCAAATTTTTTGTTACCCCCTCTTGACAGCGGTTTTCCCCGTTCTCCAATCAGCAACAGCCTTTTCATACACCCTTGTATAGCCCTTTACCATGGAATCAAGGGTAAAGGACTGTTCTACCACTCTTTTAGCGGCAGCTCCCAAGCTTAATCGTAGCTGTTCGTCCCGCACCAACCGGTCGATGGCATCGGCCAAAGCCTGAGGGTCATGTGCCGGGACAAGAAGGCCTGTTTCCTCATGAACCAAAACGTCATGCCGTGGCTCAGAAACGGTGACTATGCAGGGCAAGCCCATACTCATAGCCTCAAGCAGGGCCATCGATAATCCCTCCTTGTACGAGGTCATCACAAAACAGTCAAAAAGGCCGTAATACCGGTAGGCTGGCTGCCCGATTACAAATCGAACTGCCTCATCAATTCCCAGATAATAAGCTCGTTGTCGTAAAAACTGTTCCTGGGATCCTTGACCTACCATCACAAGCCGTTCCCGACGGTACTTGTCATAGAGGACGGCAAAAGCGGTCAATAAAAAGGCATAGTTTTTCACCGGCTCAAACCGGCCAACAGTTCCGATAATAAAATCGCTCTTTTCAAGAGTAAGCTGTGCTCGAGTTATCGTTTCTTCACCGGCCCGGGTTTGTACTTCATGAACATCAATCCCATTTTTTATCAAGCACAAAAGACGAGTATCAACCCACGGGGCAAAGCGAGCAACTGATTCTTGCACTCCTTCAGACACTGCCACAATAGGTCCTGAGATGCGGGGAGAAAAACGATCAATCAAACGGCGCATAAACCCATTTTGGTCTTGGTTATTGTGAAGTGCCTGTACCAAGGGAATGTGATACTTCCACGCGGCAATTCTTCCTAAGAAATTTGCAGCCCAGAGCACGGTATGCAAACAATCTGGTTGTAATGCTTTAATGAGTGAAAAAAAACGAACCATGAAAACAGGGTCATACAGAGCAACCAGTCCCTTAACCTGATACACGGGAACACCCAACTCCCGGATCTTTTGAACATAAGGACCATCATAAAAATAGATCACCCTATGTTCAAACTGCTGCATATCAAGACGGCGCAGCAAGTGGTACAAGACGGTCTCTGCCCCTCCAATCCCGAGATTTGATATCACATGTACGAGGACAGTTTTTTTCATACGGTAGGCCCTTTTTTCTCCGAACGCACTTCTCTCTTTCCTGCAACCGAGTATACTGAGGACGTTGTGCTGTGTCACTCTCAAAAACTATCTAAAAGTACCATGAAAAAAATACCAGGCGGTTTTCTTATCTGCGTGGAAGGCATTGATGGCTCCGGTAAGTCTGTCTTTTCACGACACCTTACTCATGAGTTAACACAAGCCGGCTATCCAGTTCTCCTTACTCGTGAACCAGGAGGAACGCCCCTGGGAGAACGAGTTCGCGACCTTCTTTTTGATACAAAAACACCGCCATGCCCTAAGGCAGAATTTTTGTTATTTGCAGCAAGCCGTGCACAACATTGTCACGAACTGATTGGACCAGCTCTGAACCAAGGATCAATCGTTATTTCAGATCGCATGGCCGATTCATCCCTGGTGTACCAAGGGTACGTTCGAGGCCTTTCGCTTGATCTCATTCGTTCAGTAAACCAGTGGGCGATGAATGATTTAACTCCTGCTGTGATCTTTTATCTTAAAGTTGACGCACAAACCGCTTTTGACCGAGTTGCACAACGGAGTACCGTACGCTGTGATTTTGAAACCACCCTAGCACCGCTTGAAAAAGCAATTGATGGGTTCAATTCTATTTTTGCATCACGTAGCAATGTCATCACACTTGATGCAACACAAGCGCCCGACGTTGTTTTAGAACAAGGGCTGACTGCTCTTAAAGCACTGCTTGCCACACACGTGTCATCATGACGAATGCAACTGGTCCCATTGCATGCGCCACCTTACTGGTAGGAACGCCAGAACGCGTTCGAGAAGAAGCTCTTTCAGTCATAAAACGTGCCTTATGCAAAGACCAAGGTTGCACCACCTGCGCCACTTGCCAACTTGCCACCCCTCCGGGACATCATATGGTGTGGATCTGTCCTGAAAAAAAATACACACTCGATCTTTTAGAACCGATTGAACATAAAATTTTATTCTCTCTTGATGTTGGAGATCGATTCTTCTTTGTTCTTGAAAAAGCCGATTTTCTTACTCCAGCCACAGCCAACAGTCTATTGAAAGTTGTGGAAGAACCACCGTACGGCTACCACTTTCTGTTCCTTGCTCAACAGGCACAACTGGTTATTCCCACCATCCGTTCACGCTGCCACGTCCGCTACCTTGATGCGACAAAAAAAACCATTTCTCGTGGTTTTTTGAGACATTTTCTTGAAACATCCTCTTCACCGTCACTCTTTTTAAAAGAACTCCAAACTGATTGTCCTGAAGATTATGAAACACCCGAATGCCTTGATATTCTCCTTGCCCACTGGTCACAAGAACACGTCAAACAGCTTGTTGCAGAAAATAAAGCAGAGGCTGACCGTGCACGCAGGATGATCTCACTCTTGCAAGACATAACCCCCTATGCACCAATGCCAGGAAGCGCTAAACTTTTTTGGCGTGATCTTTTTTTGCGCAAAGGAGTGGTGAACCTATGAAGCTACTAAAAAACCTTCTTTCTCACGCTTTTCAAGCAACCTGGAAAACCCGCCTGTTAACCGAATGGCCAACCATCATGGGCAATTTGGCCGACATGGTAACGGTAGAAAAAATGTATGATGACACTCTTGTCCTTGGTGTACATGATTCAAACTGGCTCCACGAACTCTATATGCTTTCTCCCGTTCTTATCAAAACGATCAACTCACACCTTGAAAAACCGTACATAAAAACAGTGCGTCTTAAACATGCAAGTACCGTAAAAAAACAACCGCCTGCAGCAAAACCAATTGTTCTCTATTGCCCTCCAGCTCCTGCCGTTTTGACTGCCTCTGAAAAAAAAGCACTCGACACTATACAAGACACAGAACTACAAAAAGCGTTCCATCAATTTCTTTCTCGCTGCCGCAAAGGAACTCCATGACTGTGCACCCCGTGTGTTGCGTTGCAGGAAAGTCTGGCGGCCATATTTTGCCCTGTCTTCAATTTGCAAAACAGCACATCCCTTCTGCCAACACTCCACTGATTTTCATTTCGACCACAGCCGCCCTCGATAAAAAAATCATCGCCCAGTTTCCGGAAATCACTGATCATCTTGAACTTTCTCTTGCCAACATTCCGTATCGATCATGGTGGAAACTTCCTCGTTTTATTTTTTCCTTTATGGCAGCAATCTGGAAAAGTTTTTGGTACCTCAAAAAACATCGTCCTTCTCACGTCATCAGTACCGGAGGATTTGTTTCAGTACCTGTGTGCATTGCGGCACGGTTGCTTTCCATCCCTGTGTATCTTTTTGAACTGAACGCAGTACCAGGAAAGGCAACTGCTGCCCTTGCTCACATTGCTACAAAAGTTTTTATCTGTTTTAAAGAAGCACAAAAACATTTC
Source organism: uncultured Pseudomonadota bacterium (assembly GCA_964604015.1). Classification (GTDB taxonomy): domain Bacteria; phylum Babelota; class Babeliae; order Babelales; family CAIQNR01; genus CANNBR01. The sequence goes on along the minus strand of CAZRXF010000012.1, from coordinate 276,332 downwards.
AAACGATCTTGTATGCTTGCCCCCTATCCTCTCAGATTTAGTGAAGCAGATCGCTCTCAAAGCTGTTCAGAAGCACGGATCACCATCGGTCTTGAACCTGATAAAAAAACGCTCCTTATTTTGGGAGGTTCACAAGGATCTCATTTTTTAAATAATGTCATACAACAGCTCCCTCATGAGATGCTGCGCACGTACCAGATTATTCATCAGACAGGTTCTGATCAGGTCGCCCAATGCACTGAGTTTTATGTGAACAGTCGCATTACTGCTCAGGTATTTGCCTATCGTGACAACTTAGCCCCCTACTACCAAGCAGCCGATAGCATTATCTGCCGCGCAGGTGCAGGAACACTTTTTGAGGCGCTGTTCTTCAATAAAAAAACAATTGTTATTCCCCTAGAAACACAGACTACTGATCACCAAAAAGACAATGCATACGCCATGCAAGCTATGTATCCAGATCTTTTCTCAACACTTTTACAAAAAGAGATTGCCAAAAATCCCCGTCTTTTGGCCGAGAAGCTCACCCCGTAGCCTCTATAGCTACCCGCTAAACCTTGCGCTTTAACTCCTGCAATTACTATTTTGTGAATTATTTACTAAAAAAGGAGTTTCTTATGCAAAAACTACGTTCGGTTCGATCCAGTACCTTTCTTGCCTGTCTTTTCACAATCCTTCCCGTCTATCTTCACGGTGCAGTCTCCATCACTCCCAACACCCCGTTCCCCGTCCTTTCTTCATACTTTGATAAAAGTATCAACGAAGCAGGATTACTTGACCACACTTTTGGCACGCAGGGAATTGTAACTCGACCAGTAGGAAGAGGAATAACAACTGCCGTACAACCAAATGGAACCATCATCGTAGCTGGCTGGGATACTAACAATCACAATATGCTGGTTGCAGCCTACAACCCTGATGGAAGCTCTGATGTAAATTTTGGAACTAATGGATTAAATAACGTACTTTTTGGCTATGTCTACGGTCTCGTTCTTCAACCCGATGGAAAAATCGTTGTTTCTGGACAAGATAACCCTTTTGCTAGAGCAAATTTTATCGTTGCACGTTACAATGCTGATGGTTCTCTTGATACCTCATTTAATGGCACCGGTTCCACTGCCAATCCAGCAGGAGGAAGTAATGCAGTAACTCTACAACCTGATGGAAAAATTGTTGCTACGGGATATGACACGGGAGGAACAAATTTCTGCACCGCCCGCTACAATACCGATGGAACTTTAGACGATTCATTCAATGGAACTGGGTTTGTCGTAGGGCAGGCAGGCGGGGGAGCTGCTGTTGGGGTGCAACCAGATGGAAAAATTGTGGTTATGGGAGGAAGTGGTGGTAATGCCTGTGTTCTTCGCTACAATCCAGATGGCTCACCGGACACCACCTATGGGGACGCTGGTGCGGCTACCGGACCAGCAAGCAGTGTTTTTGCGGGCGTCTTACAACCTGATGGCAAAGCTGTTACCGTCGGAGATAATGCAGGTTTCTATCGTTTCGTTCGTTTTAACTCAGACGGCTCACTTGACAATACGTTTGGAACTAATGGGGTGGTAGATATTGGCGCCGGATCTCCCCGTGGAGCAACCTTGCAACCTGATGGAAAGATTATTGGCGTTGGATTCGATGGAGCACAAAACTTCGTAGTCATTCGCATCAACCCGGATGGTTCAGCCGATACTTCTTTTGGAGTCAATGGTGTTGTAACCACAGTTTTCGCGGCTGGATCCTACGCCAGTGGTGTTGCACTGCAACCAAACGGTCAGATTGTTGTATCAGGTCTAGACGGAGCCGGTAACGTAGGACTTGTTCGCTACATGAATCCGTTCACTGTTCCTTCCTTTACCGGATGGTATGGCGGCGCTGGGTTTCTGTAATTACAACCACAGCGTTACAGCAGGCCACCCTGATTGTTGATAGGTAAAGGCAGAACCATTCTTGTAATACGTTGGTAATTGGGAAATGCTACACGGTCCATAGAGAAGCATCTTCAGTAAGGCATTTCCCTGCGGACTCAATTTTGATTCAGCTCGAGAATCAATGTAGAAACTTTTTCCGGAAGTAAAAGCCTGCGTTAATTTTGTCGTGTTACCGCTACCCAGAAGAACCAAGAAACTTGCAATACTATCTTGAACATTAAGCGGGCTTCTCGTGTATCCACTCACCCATTCTTGTACCGTTTGCGGTAAGAATGTTTTCACCAGTTGGGTAAAGACTGAGCTGGTAATCCCTTGGTAGTTACACATCACCGCATAGTTAGCCAAAGAACCAATCATCTGACTGATATCAACATAGGTAGGACTGACCAGGTAATAACACGGACCTGCTCCCATACCATACGGTGTCAGCACGTCCGTGACCATGATGTAACCTCGCACCCCTGTTGAAGGGTCTTCGAGCATGCCAATATCATCAGAAAGATCGAGACTGAGAAGTTCTGCCTTCTTTTCAGCAGAGAGCATGTTTAATTGAAAGCTTGAACCAAGATACGTTTGCGACACCGGTGGATAAGCAGGAAACGAAGCAGTTTGATTAAACATGGTAAAGCCTGAAACAGGCATTGTTGTTGGCATCATCACATTTTTTGCATTTTCTTGCGTAATCAAGGTACCTTGCGCCCCTGTTGCAAGGGCTCGGACATACAACTTCCCTTCAACAAGCTTGGTAAGAAATTGTTGTGCCTTTTGAGCATCTGTTTGCGATGCTTTTTCAGGAAGCGAAAGCCGTACCATAATCAAACGTGCTGGCCCTTTGCTTTTCATGCGAGCAATGGATGGTCGAATGAGATAAGCAGCTGCATTAGCCCCTGAAGGAATCTGCCACATTGGCATTTTGATAACACTGCCATTACTTTGTGACCACCCATATTCTTCATAGACACACCACACTGACTGCCAGGGAAATTGCTGCGGCATTAATTGCCCAATGGGAGCAGCTTCACTGGCAGGTTGATTATAAATCTGGCATTCAAGTGGGGAAATATCTCTCAACTCTTCAACCGTTTGTGGCTGATCAAAATTGCCCGGCCCCATCCCCGTTTCAAATCCGGTAGTAGCGTTTACCACATAATTGACACACGCAGGACTTGAAAGATTCTTTTTTACATCAGTTATTTGAGCAATTCCTGTTGCCGGAATAATCACTGATGTCTGTTGCGACTGATTAGGGTAAAACACCAAATTGGAGGGACGAATCGTAAAGCCTTGAGGAATAGAGAAAAAATTAAATGATTGGGGATCAAGATCAGTAATCAGAAAATCACGTGTGTCCGATGGATTGCTAGTATGTTGCAAGGTATAGGTTACTGACGCACTATTCGATGACTTATTTTGAATACGACCGGAAAACCCCGCGGTGGTTGTGTAACCAGCTCCCAACATCTCAATAGCTGGTTGCCCAGAATTTCGATCATTGTAACAATGATATGAATACACAGCAGGATCATGTTTTATCCCAAGCGTGTAGTGAGGGTCGGAAAAACTTGCCCCCCCACCCGTTATACCAACCGAAAAATAGAGATGCTCATTCATTACACCGGTAGCCTGACCTGGCGCAAGCGTGGCAGTATCGCCTGTCCCGTGACCAAACCGTCCACCCAGTACGTTGATTACTTTATGAATTGCCATATTCATCGTGACATTTGAACCATTAAACACTTGTAAATTGTAGCGGTAGGCACTCGGAACAGTGCCGGCCATACCTTGTCCCATTTGCTTTAAAAATCCACCAACCGATTCACCAGCTGAAGCAACACTTGACCCGATACTTCCCCAGTCTGCATCAACGTTAAAAACCCAAAGAAGGAGAAAAAGCGCGACTCTTTTTTTGTTCATGAATCATCCTCTGTTCTAGAAAGTGCCTAAGAGCTTCTAGATGTAACGTACCGGTCAAAAAAGAGTCAATAAAGCACGCCATTCTTTACACCAACAGAGAAACTATCTCTCGTCCTTCCTCCATGTGGGGAACAAGTTCTCCTGTTTTCCAATTGAGCGTTACTGCTTCTAGTGATGGATCAAATGAAAATTCTTTAGTCGTCGTTGCACGGGAGGTGTACAACGAGAGCCAGAGAGGATACGCCGTATGTATCGGATATACCTTCTTTCCCATGGGACGATTGTCATCGCACGCTACGCACGTCACCGTCGTCAGTTCCGGAGTTGAACCTGCAAACCAACAGACACGAGCATCATCGGTGGTCCCCGTTTTGGTCATGGCAGCAGAGTCTATCCACGGCCTTCCTGAACGTTTTTTACGTTCAATGCCATACAACAATGATTGACCTATTTGATCTGCAATGCGTTTTGAAAGAACGCGCGATTGTGTAGGTGTAGCTTTATAAAGAAGCTTACCCCACGAATCTTTTACTGAAAGAAGCACATGAGGTTCACAGTAGATTCCCTCATTTGCAAAAATGTTGAACATCCCCGTTGCTTCAATGAGTGTGCTATCGACGCACCCCAATGCTAACGAAGGATAGGGATGCAAAGGACCGGTAAGATGACATTTTTTGGCAAGCTCTACAACCGCCTCTGGCCCTATCGTCAGAATAACTTTGGCAGAAATAACGTTGTTAGAATAAGAAAGTGCGCGAGCTAAGGTCATCGTCCCTCCATACGTCCTCGTATGGTTGCGAGGCTCCCAGACTTGCGTACCTTGCCGTACCACAAATGGCTCATCAACCGCCCTATCAAGAAGTGACATGCCCCGTTCTAAAGCAGCTGCATAGACCAACGGTTTGAAAATAGATCCTTGTTGCCGACGCGCGTGCAGTGCTCGATTAAATTGCGACTCAAAAAAATCGACTCCACCCACAAGCGCCTTGATCTGCCCCGTTTTAACATCCATAGAAAGCAATGCACCATTAAGATCAGCCCCAAATTTTGCCCGTAAATCTACAAACTGTTTTTTGAAAATTTCTTCCGCTTTTCGCTGAAGATCACTGTTCAAAGATGTTCGGATCGAAAGCCCACCACGGTACAGCCGTTCTTTTCCTACTTTTTCTTCCAGCACCGTTCGCAGATACTCTTTGACATACGGAGCAAGAGCACCCTTTAGTGCCGGCCTGATTGCAAGTGGAAGATCCTGCAAAACTCGAAACTGCTCGGTGGTAATAAAATGAAGCTTTTCCATCTTGGCAAGAACGACATTTCTGCGATGGCGCGCTGAATAGGGAAACAGCAGGGGAGAATAATGACCCGGTGCACACACAATGGCTGCAAGCAATGCCGATTCTTGTGGTTCTAATTCTGTTACCGTTTTATTCCAGAACCGCTGCGCTGCAGCTGAAACACCGTAGATGCCGCACCCGAAATACACATGGTTCAGATACGTTTCTAAAATATGTTCTTTGGTAAATTGCCGCTCAACAAGAAGTGTTAAGAATTGCTCCTTGAGCTTTCTTTTAAACGTTCGTCGATTGTCGTAAAAAAGCATTTTAACCAGCTGTTGTGTAATCGTACTTGCGCCTTGCACAATCCGCCCATGCTTCAAGTTCACTACCAAAGAACGCGCAATTCCCCGCCACGAAAGCCCGTGATGGGAAAAAAATGACCAATCTTCAGCAGCTACAAACGCCTGAATCAAATGCTGAGGCATCTGCTTGATACTGACAGGATCTCGTTTATCAAGCTGGAACCGCTCCCATTCTTTACCCTGATCATCATACAAAATCGAAGGGCGCCCTTGGTCATACCGAGCAAGGACCGAAAAATCGACGCAAGGATAACGAAAAAGAAAGAACAGCAGCCCAGAAAGAAAGGCAGCTGATAGAATGCCCACCACAACAGTGAGGGGAAGTAAGGAACGGAAAGATGGGAAGTTCATACTATGTCGAAAAATAGACAACAAAAAAGGGCTGCGGTTGCAGCCCTTAATCTGATGCTTTTTTTAAAGCAGCGAGTGTTTTAAAAACTACTCGTTGTCTTCTTCAACATCGTTGGTTGAAACTGCTGCGTGAGCAACTGCACCCAAGAAGAATGCTGAAGCAACCAAAGCCGCAGTCATTGTGCGGTTTGACTTAACAGCAGTCCATGCTGAAGAGAAATATCCTTCAGCCGCTACAGCTGGTGTAGCTGCAGGAGCTGGGGTTGCTGCTGGTGCCGGTGTAGCTGCAGGAGTTGTTGCTGCTGCTGGTGTAGCTGCTGGTGTAGCTGCTGCAGGAGTTGTTGCTGCTGCTGGTGTAGCTGCAGGTGGTGTTACATCTGATGCGTTAACTGCTACTGATGAAAGGAGGAGGCCAAGTGCCAAAGTTTTCTTATTCATATTGAATAACTCCAAGAATTGGTTAGTATCGTTAATAACGCTACCAATTTACTCGTATATCCGAAATTGTCAACTTGCGACAAGAGAGCATATAGCCCTTCTACATCGGTGTTTCTTATGATCAAAATAATTACCATCCTACCCTATTTTGTTATCCCGCTTATTTTTCTTTGTATCGATTCACTCACCCTTTCTTTCCTCCACGTCCCCCTGATTCAGACCACCGCAGTTGGAACCTTGGTCTTTTTTCTCTGTGGCCCATTCCCTTTACTTACCCCCTGGTTTCTTGTAATTGTGGGACTTTTTTCATCTCTCTGTACCGGCTCCTTTTTTTCTTATCCGCTGTGTTTAACCGGCATACTCCTGCTTGCAAAGGGTACCACCTTGTACACCAACCACCTTTCTTTGGTCCTTATCGGAGCAAGCATCACCCTCTCATTAGTATCAGCTTATCTGCTCGGGATTCCCTTGACCCCCTCCTATACAATCATATGCCTGGCTGGTAACCTAGGAAGTACGTATATTTCTTTGAAATGGTTCTCTGCAGTAAAACGAGGCAATCGCTCCTGAGTATAAGCTCAGGGGAGGAAAGTCCGGACTCCTAACAAGCACGGTACCTTGGAAGTCGCTTAAAAGCCTCAATCAAGGAAGGCGCGAGCCTATGGAACAGTGCCACAGAAAATAACCGCTTTTATGCCCGTCATAAAAGTAAGGGTGAAAACGTGCGGTAAGAGCGCACGCATGCGGCTAGCAATAGTCGTGTGGGGTAAACCCTACCGGGAGCAAGGCAAAATAGGCATGGACGGTCGCTTGTTCCGGCTAAACATGCGGGTATGCCGCATCAGATACATGATTGCCCAGGGTGTGTTTCACACCTGGACAGAATCCGGCTTATTGTTTTACTGCAGGGGCTTTTAACTTCTTCGGTCCCATGAATCCAAAAAAAACTCTTTCAGAACTGTTGTCTTCCCTACGTTGGGTGGCACCTTTCTTTTGTTTCTTGGTCGGCTACTTCATTCTCAACCTTTTTTTTACATCTTCACAAACAACCACACCTCATGTGGTGGGGCTTGCACTTCCAGAAGCACTCAAAGTTCTTGCCAAAGAAAACCTTAATGCCCGACTTATTGCCACTAAGGAAGATCCTCAAACAGCTGAAGGCACTGTGGTAAGCCAGAACCCTTCACCAGGCAGCACCATACGTCCTCAGCAGACAGTCTTTGTCGTTGTCTCAGGAAAACCACCCGTACTTGCAACACCGCGGTATATCGGACAAGCAGCTCCTGTACTTCTCAAGCAGTTACAAGAAGAAGGGATCACACACCAGCATTTTTTTGTTCCCAGCAATCATCCGCAAGGAACCTGTATTGCGCAAACGCCGAGCGAAGGTGAGCTTACCAATACCGGTCCTTTGGTCCTCTATTTTTCTCAAAATCCTTCACCCGAGGCTGTCATTGTTCCCTCATTTGAAAAAAGATCGGTAGAAGAAGTTTCCACGTTTCTTACTGCCAATGGGTTTACCTTTTCTATCTTTCATGAGTACTCCGTTCCCGCTCATCACGATTGCGCACATTGCTTTGTTACTGAACAAAAGCCACGTGCCGGCACATCCATTTCACGAACCAATCCGCCTACCATCCAACTTAAGGTGAATGATTGACAACGGTTGCTCCCGTTCCCTACAACCAGGAGAAGTTTTTATTTTCCTAAACAAGGAGCACTCATGAAAAAGCAACTTTTCCTCCCCCTCGCCCTTTTACTGTCATTCGTCTCAGTAAAGGCTTCTGACACCGTTGTAACCGAACCAGCACCTGTAGACGCAACAGCAGCCGCAGTAACAACTCCTGCGGATCAAACAGCTCCAGCAGCGACCGATGCTTCCGCAGCTCCGGCTGCAGCACCTGCGGATGTAGCTCCTACAGTAACACCTGCTCCAGCAGTTGCCCCTGTTGCGCCAGCTGCACAACCAGCTCAAACAATTCCAACAGAAGACGACATTAACCGCGTTCTTGCACTCGTAGGCGCGTACCAAAAACAGTCAGATGTGATCAAAAGCCTTCATGACCTTGCATCAACAGACGATTCTCAAACAACCAACCTTCCTACAGAAGACTCAGTCCGTTCATTGCTGAACCTCCTAGAACTTCATAAACGAGAAGCTGATCTGATTGTTTCGTTGCGCTCATCGATTGCATCACTACAAACAGCATTTTCTTCATTACAAGCAACCCTGGGCAAATGGGACAACGATGTTGCTGCGCTCTTAACGAAAAAACATGCTGCAAAACAAAAACCTGCACGCCGTGGTGTCGACTATGAAAAGGTAAAAGACCTAGTTAAAAAAGAAGCCCGCGCACAGTAATCGTTACACATTTTGACACAAAAAAAGCGGCCCGAAACGGCCGCTTTTTTTATTATACTCTACACGCCAAAATTACGGCGTACACCCAGGTACGAATCAACAGCATGCGCCAAATCGTTTTCCGTAATTTCCGGCCACAAACAGTCAAGAAAACAGAACTCGCTGTACACCGACTCGTACGTCAAAAAGTTGCTTAAGCGCTGCACACCACTTGTGCGAATGATAAGCTCAGGATCAGGAATACCCGCCATCCACAATGCATCATGAATCGTTTCTTCAGAAATCTGATCTTCAGAAATCAAACCGTCTTTTACCTGTTGCACCAACTTTTTGACCGCGGCCACCAGTTCCTGACGACCACCATAACAAAAAAGAATTTGAACAAAGAGCGCCGAACACTCTTTTGTTTCTTGTTCTACCAAGTTGCATGTTGGAATGACACGCTCAGGAAAGAGTGACCGCTCACCAACAAATCGCGTGCGTACACCGCGTTCCTTCAGGTAAGAAATGTTCTTTCCACCTTCGTTAACAATGGTGTCAAAAAGAAAGTCTTGTTCTTCCTGAGGCCTTCTGAGGTTTTCAATCGAAAACGTATACAACGAAAGATACTTGATGCCACGCGCCAGACAGAATTCGATCGTTTTTTTGACTGCACCAAAACCACCGTCTGCGTATCCAACTCCGAAGGTTAACTTATTTTTTTTTGCCCAGCGTCGATTACCATCCATAATAACTGCAAGATGCGAAATTGAATTGTTCATTACCTATCCCACTGTCCTTTACTAATTTTTAGTCACGCTCTGTGCCCGCGCTGTCCACCATGATCTAAGCAGACGAAGCGCCTTACCTGCCTCACACACCCCATAGTACACCACAGTCATGAGCGCAGCATTCAGCAGCCGTTCAAACGGCACCACAGGAATAAGCCCCCACCACACGGCAACCGGCAACCCTTTTAGATACAGCCAAACAACCGATCCGACTGCATGAGCAATAAACGTTGCTGAAAGAGCCTCGAAAAAGACTCCACGCTTTTTGAAAACAAAAATACCCACCGGAATGAGCCAATATAAGGCATAAGGAGCTGCATAAAACCCAATCGGATGAGCCCAAAAGAGCACCATACATGAAAGCGGCAGAACGCACCGCATAAGCTTATTTGGGTAGGCCCAGGAGGCTGATGCGCAAAAGCCAGGAAGATGATATACTAATGAAAGGAGCGTATAAGAAGCTCCTAAGAAAAAGCCACTCCGTATGAGAGCGGCTGTCGCCCCCATCCACATTCCCAAAGCACCGGTAAGCGGCATCAAGGCATCTGACAATGAAAAGAATGAGCGCGCTGACCCAATGATAGGCATCATCTTGCACGTGTGCATCAAAAAAAGAGCCACAAGCCCACCGCCAAATGCAAGGCCGGTACGAAAACGTTTGAAGGAGCGAAACATAGTACGGTATCCTTTAGTAAGAAGGTGCCTCAACCACGCTCAAAAGAGTACTACGATTAGCTGAATTATCAATAACTACGAAGAAAGATTAGTAACGAAAGGAGATCCGCATGAAATACAAATCAATTATTTTTGATCTCGATGGAACCATTATCGACACAAACCACATCTGGAACAAGGCAACCTACGATCTTATTACAAGTCGCGGTGTAACCCTTACTCCTGAGATTCAAGAAGAACTATCACGAGAACTTAAAGGAGTGGCTATTCATAACAGCTGCGCAATTATCAAAAACAAGTTTTATCTTGATCACCCAGTTGAAGAACTCATCACTGAAAAAAAGAAACGCGCAAACGATCTTTATATAGCAGGATTACAGTTCATCGCAGGTTTTGAGAATTTTCATAAACGTGCAAAGTCACACAATCTGCACGTGGGCGTTGCAACAAATGCAGAAAACCACACACTCAATACGGCTATCAATCAACTCAATTTGCGTCACTTTTTTGGGGATCACATTTACAACTTTACCTTTGTAAACAATGTTCCTAAACCAGCCCCAGACGTGTATCTGTTTACGGCAAAACAACTCGGCGTTGACCCTTCTGAATGTATCGTCATTGAAGACGCGCCTCATGGCATTGAAGCTGCAAACAAGGCCGGTATGTTTTGTATCGGCATTAACAGTGGGGGAAAGCCTGAAGAGCTTAAAGAAGCAAAATTTGTTGTAGACCATTATGATGAAATCGATTTGCCCCGTCTTTTGAATATAAAAAAAGAGGCAAAATAGCCTCAGAATAATCGTTTTGACCTCCTACCTTTTGACGCTCTCCGCCTCCACAGCTATCCTGGTGAAATACTCTTTTAAATGGTGGAGGTATCATGAAAAGGTGTGTCATTACGCTCTTTTTGTTGTGCACGGCTATTGCTCACGCAGCACAACAGTCTCAAACAGTTTTTTTAAGCAAGCATTTCTCATCTCCTGAGCATGCTCAGCAGGTTCTTTCAAAACGTGCGCATTTCCTTTTTGATATTCACGGTGTTCTTTTTGATAGAGGGGAGTATGTGAAAGCTTTCTCAAAGATAAAGAGCAAGAAAAAATTCTTTAAACAAAGTGTCAAGGCGGCCTTTTCAAAAAAGGCACGCGCCAAATACAATGAATGTAAACGTACCGGTAACAAAATTACTGAATGTAAGATTGATGCAGCAAAAGATTTCCAACATCTACATCAGGAATTGATCGATTTTTCTAATAATATCTTTAGCCCCAATAAACAGATGTTGCGTCTTTTGACTCAATTAAAAGATCGGGGCCATCATCTTTATCTGTGTTCCAACATTGGAAATGTTACTCTCGAACGGCTTGTTGCCCAACATCCTACCTTTTTTGAAGTTATGCATTCTTCAAGCAACACCATCAATCGTACTGCGTCTGAAACAACGGGTAATTTTGTATGGAAGCCTCAAGCGAAAGCCTACGAACAAGCATTGACCACTATTGGTAAACCAGGAGCACCGCAACAATGTATTTTTGTTGATGACCAACTACACAACGTTAAGGCAGCGCACGCAGTAGGGCTTAACGCGGTTCATTACACCTCGTACGCGCAATTTTTCCATGACGTTTCCACTCTTCTACAGCTGTAATGGAGGCGTACATGAAAAACTTACTCACTATTTGTATAAGTCTGGCGTTTCTTACACCAGCCTTTAGTGTGGCAAAGAACCCCTCTCTTGCTGCCGAAAAACATTTTCCTAACGTGTATTACAACATCAAAAAGTTCCCCCAAGGGCTCTTTGACAAAGCTGGAAAAACGCTTGTTCCTGAACACCGCCTTTCACGTGTTCTGTTAAGTTGGGACCTAAACGGCGTTATCTTTCGTAAGAAATACAGCATCACGGCAAATTTGTATCAAATTGCAGTGACTGAAAAACGTGGATGGACCTACGCATTCAGGATGCTCGCCTCTTTTGGAAAGCTCTGGAACTACAAACGAAAACTTAAAAAACTACATGATCCACGCGGCTATGTGTGGGATGCTATGTTCAAAACCCTTGAAACATCTTCTGTAGGAAAAGAGTTCGCAGACCTTTTGCGACGCTTTTCACAACAGGCAAATCATCTTGACTACGACATGATTGCACTTTTACAAGAACTTTCTGCTAACGGGCATACTAACGCGGTGCTTTCAAATATGGGTGAAGGCCTTGTGCAAGTAAACGTACATTTTTTACGCAGACAACTTGAAAAGGGAATACTTACACCAGAACAACAAGCAGCAACGCAGTTTGCCATTACGTTCTTAACAAACAAAGGGCGAAATGTTATCGCATCTGAAGAAAACAACTGGCTTCATAAGCCGATGCAAAAAAGTTATGCAACTTGTTTGGTGAAAAATTTCGATGACCAAGATGGTCTTACCATCTTCTTTGATGACAAATTCTCAAATATCGAAGCGGCACTTGCTGATGGTCTTTTCGATGTCGCCGTGTACTTTAATGGTTCTCATGACAAGGGTTGTAAACGACTCAGGAAATTCTTGGGCCACGTAAGTAACGGAAGGCTCGTTGCCCTTTCATAATTATTTTCAAAATTCTAGAAGCTGCTGCTGATGGGTTAGTATCGTTACTAATACCACATCGCACAGCTTCTACTCCTTTTTAGGCTTCTCTTATTTCTCGCCAAGCTTGATTACATCGATTTTCTCGATTTCTAACCCCTCCATTCTCTAAACTTGATCGATAGGGACGTTTTCAGATCGTTAAAAAAGGGGACTGGCGTGAAAAAGCTATCACTACTATTTTTTGTTATAGGTTCAGGATGCATTCAAACTGACATAATCACCATTCAACAAGATTTTATCTTCCAGAACGTCTATTACAATCAGGCAACGTTCCACCCAGGAACAGCATCTTTGAACCCTGATCACTTTTTTGCACGTGCTCTTTTTGCATGGGACCTTAATGGTGTCATTTTCGATAATGATGACAGTTGGCTCAACGGTGTAAAAAAAATGTGGAACGATGGATATTCAATCCGAGAAATCTACACCATTTTTTCCAAGGCTCTCACCCTTCTTGAAGAAAAGAAACGGCTCAAAAAATTAGGCGATCCACGCGGCTATGTATGGGATGCCCTTCTTACCCACGTTGAACAAAGCGATCCTGACTTTGTAAAAATTCTCAGGAAATTCACCATTAAGGCAAACACCCTTAACTACACCACCGTTACTCTTTTACGTGAACTTGCTGATCGTGGCCATACCAACGTGGTACTTTCAAACATGGGAATGAACGTACTTGAAACGCAAATGATATTTCTTGAATCTCAGCTTCTTGAAAATGAAGACCTTACTCGTACCCAACAAGATTTAATCCGTTTCGCTCTTACCTTCTTGGCTAATCATGAGCACAACACCATAGCAGGACCACACAATGGCTGGCTCCATAAGCCTAAACCACTTGTGTACACCACCAACCTTTCTTGTAATCAACTGCTTAATGCATCTGATGGAAGCATACTCTTCAGGCTTAAAGTGTTCATCGACGACAAGCTTGAAAACATCCTGGCAGCGCTTGAAAACGGGTTTGATATCGGCATTGTCTATAAAAATCCCGTCCAATTGCAAAAGACGCTTGCTTCCCTCAGCCATGGTAGGTTCTGCCATACGTACTAGAATTTTTTAAAGACTAACAAAAAAGAGGGTGGCTGAATTTCTTCAATCACCCTCTTTTAATGTACACCTAAGCTTCTAAGTCAGTAGCCCCTGAAACTGTATATTGAACTCTCTACTTTGTAACTATTTCAGAGCAGCTATTTGTTTTTTAAAATCCTCTGCAAACTTAGAATTTCGCACCAACAGATTTACGAAAGTTAATTGATTACCTAAAGGCCCATTTCTATCAACGGCACGAAGTTCGTTCTGCAAGGCTTTCTGTACCTCAGTCAAATCATTTCCTGATCTGGCCATTCTGTCCGCAACTGCATTTAACGTTTCTTGAATTTCTTCATCCTTTAATCCAGGAATGTTTCTCTCCACAAGTTGATACATTGAGTTAGCTTTTGCCCAGGTCACTTTACCTGAAGGAACTGGCGCATATTCGCCACTGGCAATTGAACCAGCATCACCTTCATCCATGGGTGCGTTGATAAGTTTGGTGACGGCTTCTTTAACAGTAGAGCTTTTGTTTTCGAAGAATTTTCCAACAGCCTGCCGATCCTGAACTCCACTATTATTCTCCGGCAACTTATTCATCTCCTCTACAATCCATTTTTCCACATCAACCAAAAGCCTTACGCGCTCCAAATATTGTGGGATCGTTAGCGATTGCGCATTTTTTTCTTCGTCAAGCACCCTCAAAACTTGTAGTCTTGATTCTCGAGTAAGGCCCTTCATGAGCCTATTTTGCTCTCTTCCTACGTTGCGAGCAGTGTTGATGATTCTTTCTGCGATCATCCTCTCACCCACTGTAAGACCTTCAAGATCTTCCACCGTAACATCGTAACTTGGGTTATGAGCAAATTTTCCTACAAGTTTTACATAGAGCGCCTGTTGCGTACCTTGTAAGGTATATGGCTCAACATCTGGTACTTTATTTCCTCGGAATCTATCCCATAAGCTTGGGCGGATTTTAATAGCAGCTCGCAAGACGGCAGCACGTTCTGCTTCATCCAACGGCGCGTTCAAATCGCGTGGTTTTGCAACTTCAACAGTAGAAACGGCTGTTCCGCCTTGCCCTGAAGCAGTCGCCTGCTCTGATCCTTTACCTACAGGCTTGCCTGAATTTCCTTTGCGCGATACAAAATTTTGAATCCTCTGGCGCCACGATAGTGTTTCACGTTTAGGCTGGTAACCCTCACGACGCCCACCAACATTTTCACCGGAAAGATCAACATGCCCAGAGCTTCTCACTCTTTCCATCATGACTGCATCACCCGCTGAACGCAACATCGACACACCAGCAAGTAAGGCAACACATACTATTTTTTTCACGTAACACCATCCTTTTATCTTAAATAATAAATATTTATATTCTGATTGTAATAAACAATGTGGTTAAAAAGCAATACTTAAAGACTCTGATCGCTCATTTGAGCTCGATCGCACGCTCATTTTCTAGAACCCTTTCCTGTGCTAGAATAAGCTTTTTAGCTTGTCATTCATTTCCCTGCCATACGGAGAACGCATGCTGTATCTGAGCAACCATTTTGCAACCCTTAAACGAGCTCAGGAAGAGCTAAAATCCTCAGCTTTTTTTCTTCTTGATATCCATCAGGTTCTGTTCCATCGTCGAGGAGTTTTTCCCCTTTTGCGCGGTATTGCCCGCATCACAAAGAAACCCCAGACGTTCAAGGAAGGCATGCAAGCACTGTGCTCTCTCAAAACATGGAAGTCCCTCCATCGTTCGTATAAAGCCGGCAACCGTATCACCGAAGCCTACCTTAACGCCGCCAAACAACGTCCCCACCTTCATTCAGAACTTCTTAATTACTCGAACACTATTTATACCGCAGATACACAGATGGAAACGTTACTAGGCCATCTTAAACAGCAGGGGCACGAGCTGTATCTTCTTTCTAACATCGGAAACACAACATTAGAACGACTGCAAGCAACGTATCCTGCCTATTTTTCTCTGATGACCGATACCCGTAATACCATTAACCGAAACGTTCACGATGAACATTCACTTATCTGGAAACCTCAGCCAATCGCCTACCACGTAGCACTCAGTACCATTAATAAGGCAACCAGCCCACACCTTGCTATTTTTATCGATGACACCAAACGTAACGTACAAGCGGCACATACCTATGGCATGAATGCTATTCTTTTTCGTTCTGTTTCACAGTGCAAACGCGACATTGAAACTCTCTTAGGCAGTTTTTAAACTGGATCCCCAACGCTCACTTTGTATCGCTGGGGACGACGCAATAGAAAATATAAGCTCATTTTTCGAAGAATGATTATATTTCCTAGAAAAATTTATGTAATAGCTCATCGTCGTCGCTATCATCATAAAAGAGCGTTACACTACACAACGTACCCTTTAGCTGAAAGGCCCCCATGCAGACCACTCTTTTTTTCGCCATAACCGCTGGACTGTTTGCCCTCTATCTTTTTATTGGCTACGTTGCCTCTCGCAAGAATGTCTCATCGCTTGATTATCTTCTTGCCGGAAAATCATTGGGAATCCCTGCCGTAACAGCAACACTTCTTGCTGCTCAGGTAGGTGGTGGAATGTTTTTAGGAACAGCACAAGATCCCTTTCGTGGTCTTTTTTACATTCTTGGGGTGGCGCTTGGGCTTCTCATTCTTGGTCTTGGCATTGCAGAAAAAATGCGTATGTTCAACGCTACAACAACAGGAGAGATTTTGGAGATGACCTATCGGTCGACCAATCTACGGCAACTTGCGGCCGTGTTGTCAGTGATCAGCCTTTTGGGAATTTTGATTGGGCAGATCTTGGCAGTAAAATCAGTACTCGTCACATTCGCAAACATTCACGATCACCTGTTCTTCATTCTTTTTTGGTTGGGAATTGTAACGTATACCATGATCGGGGGACTTCATACCGTCATCATCACTGATTTTTTCCGTATCATCTTTATCATCCTTGTCTTTTCTGGCATCTGCCTTTACAGCCTTCTCACGAGCCCTGTCTCCTTCTTTTCTCCTGAAAATCTGACGCGTGTTTTTGAGATGTACCAAGAGAGTAGTATCACCTGGCAGGAGGGGCTCAGGATCATCCTGGTACCTGCACTTTTTTGTCTGATTGAAGAAGACCTTGCACAAAAATTCTTTTCAGCACGAACCCAGAAAATCGCTGGCATCTCCGCTCTTTTGGCAAGTGTGTTGCTCGTCTTCTTTTCCTTTGTTCCTTTCTACCTCGGCATCAAAGGAAAGTTTCTCGGGCTTGCGCTAGGAGCCGACGTAAGTCCTTTGCTTCCTGTATTGACCTCCTTAACAAGCCCCTTCTTTTTTACCATTGCTCTTTGCGGGATTCTTGCAGCCATCACCTCAACGTCCGACTCGCTCTTGTGTGCACTCACTTCAATTTTGACCAAACCCTGCAGCGAATTATTAGCCATCAAACCATCCATTGCTCTTTCTCGGATCATCATCTGTGTGGCCGGAATCTCAACACTTCTTATCTCGTATCTATTTCCTGAACAGATCATTAGCGTGCTTGTTGCAAGTTATGAAGTAAGCATTTGCGCTCTTTTTGTGCCTTTCTTGGGCAGCCTCTTCTTAAAAAGACACGTGTCATCTGCTGCATGGATGGCTGCACTAACCGGCCTACTTCTCTTTCTGATTTTTAAGATTCCAACTGCCTACTTTCCTACAGGCATCGCGCCGATCATCACGTCCAGTGCGCCCTATGCGACATTCATCATTCTTGCAGGATCGCTGCTGTTGTACGGTATAGGGCATATAAAGAAGTAGATCACCATTTACACGAAAAGAGTTTTTATGACTGTCAGGCATATCTTCATTTTTCTTATGATTCAAATCAATGACGCAAATGCCGCTAAACCAGACTACAGCTCTCTTTCTTACCAAAGAATAAGAAAGATCTGCGAGTTAACCATTGATGCACGCAAATGTGGAATAGGACCAGAGATATGGACGACCAGGCTGTCACAAGGAAGATATACAGAGGGAGCCCTACGTGGCTGTACCTTCAACCGCATTACCATTAGAGTTTTTCACCGAGACGACAGCACAATGAGAATTACAAAAAGTCGCGGCATAGAGAGCCCTAACATTGAAGCCCCCCTATTCTACTATTGCCCTGCAATACCCCTTGATGGAAGTCCTGGTGACTGGTCTCGTACTATTAAGGGAACGCCAGAAGAACTTGCTCGCTTTCTTTTAACGGAGAATAAGAATCCTCAATAGAGTCTAGGTGTATTGAAAAGCTCTTCTTGTGCTTAGAAAGGATGTTAACAATAATGCATTCCAGTCGTATGCACCGACTGCGCAATAATCGTTTTTCTCGTTTTGGTGGTGGGAGCCTTTTCTGTCGTGATGAGAGAAATTTGTATTTCAACATCACGCAAGTCAGCAACAGTCATTTTTATCTTTTCAAATGAACTCATGCCCTTTTCTGCTTCTGCCATAACGGCTTTGTATAGGCTTTCACACGTTTCTCCTTCACACTGCTTCCCCGTATGGTGGTTCACAAATGAAGGATCAGTCTTTTTATAAAGCGCCATAAAAAGACGTGATGGTTTTTGCAAATTGGGAGTCATAAGAGGAAGAAGTAAATTTTGATCAATATCGCCTGTCAGTTTGTTTTCCATCACAGAGTAGGCAAGATCGACAAGCGCGCGTCGTTCATATCCTGTCAGCATAGGAACAGGCCCTAGGTGTGGCTTACCAAAAGCCATACCGACATAACTGACGCTGTTCTTATGATCATCAGCTTTTTTTGTTGTTGAAGTATCATATCCAATGAGGTACGGAACTTCTTTTTCAAACACTCCTTCTTCAAACAATCCCAACAAAACAGAGAGCGGATTCTTCCCGCACATGGTCGATTCAGAAGCAGAAAGATGAGATAAGAACTGAGAAAGCGAACGATTAAAAATTGGTTGCAACAATCCGTTATCAAGCGCCCTGATGCGCAATGGGGTTGTTTGGTCAACTTTAAACGGAACATTATCAAAACGTGGTCCATAGTGGGTGAAATCGGTGCTCACTACTACCACCGTCTCTTTATCCAAATATTTTTTAAGAGCACGAGAAACTTTTTTCACATCCTGAGGCTCAATACTTCCCACAATGATGGGGACAATTTTTGCTCGCGGCGTGTATTCCTGAATAAGAGGCAGTTCCACCTCAAGTGAATGTTCTTTGTAATGCGGGTCTTTTTTTGTCTCAGCAATGAGGGTGAATGGCGCACCTTCAAGAGCAAGTTCACGCACCACCCGAGCATCAATCGGTAGAACGCCAGAACTTAAACGGTAGGATGAGTACGAAGGAAGAATGACCCCTCTAAAAGGAAGGTGCGATGGACCAAGAAGAACAATACGCCTCACCTTTTTCTTATCAAGAAGACGAAAACAGGCAGCAGCCAGAGAACCTGAATAACTTAATCCAGCATGCGGAACAATGAGCGCTCGGACTCCGGAAACTTGCGCGCTGTACAATGACTCGGCTTCATCATCAAGCTCTTTGAGTTTCTTTTTTAATTTTTCTGGATCTGACGGGTACCACTCATTTGAAAGATGTGCCTTTTTGCTGTCACTCACTCCCGTCCGTGCGGTACCAACGAGTGCACATCCTAATAAAAACATTACGTTAAACTTCTTCATTGCTCCCTCTTTGCCTTTTCTCACTCTTGCACTTGCCATTCCTTCATTGGTATAACCAATTTGTTCAAAAAGCAATACAGTTCGGGAATTTAGTATGAAATGGAATCGCTCTTTTATCTCCCTCTCACTCCTTCTGATGGCACCTTTTTTTGTCAGCACTGCAGGAAAAGAAAGCAGTACCCCTTGCCTGGTTACCATCTTTGTACACGGAACATTAAAACCGGCAGAAGTTTCCCTTTCTACTTTGCATCATGTGGTGCACAGCCAGAAAAGCCTCAAGGCAACTTTGTATTCGCGCACGTTAGAATACATGCGTTCCAATCCGTATCTTTTCAGAAACACTGCAACTCAAGGTCTTGGCCTTGCCTACATCGATCCTGTTGAAGGAGTTTGTAAGGCAGGATCACAAACATTACGCGAACTTTTTGAAGTACAACACGTTTTCTACCACACCCCTATCGCCACACGTCGCTATTACACCTTTGGGTGGGATGGAACGCTCAGCTTGAGCCGACGCCTGGAAGAAGCACGCAGGTTTTACGACGCACTTGAAAAAGAAGTAGCACACCTGAGAAAGCAACATCTTAAACCGCTCATTCATATCATCGGCTACAGCCATGGGGGAAATGTCGCCCTCAATCTTGCGCGAATTAAAGAAGAACGAGACCCCGCCTCTTCGTTTTCCGTTGAACAACTAGTACTTCTTGCAACCCCGATCCAACGAGAAACTGATTACCTTGTTGCCCACACCGATTTTTTCAAAAAAGTGTATCTCTTTTACTCAACTGAAGACAGCGTACAAACATCGGATATGTTTTCTACCAAAAAGGAAGTCTTCTCTCGTCATCGATTCACCAACCACTCTCAGCTTGCCATTCCTCCAACATTGACACAGGTACGTTTTCGTCTCACACGCGCCATTAAACGTTCAAGCTTTCTTTCTGATCCTGATGCAACGCCCGAAATGATTTTAGAAGAAAAACGTATTCAATGCCTCCACATGGATCCAGGGCACGTAGAGTTCTGGAATCTTCAATGGGGCAGTTATTGGTATCGTCCTAACCTCCCGCTCTCCCCTCTTCCCGTGCTTGCTTTTGTTCCTGCTATCACTCATCTTTTGCAGGAATATGTTCCCGATGCTCCCTTTGTCACGTTTGATTACTGCCCCTCTGTCCATGGAGCACGTATCATACTCAAAAAGGCGCGCGACGCTCTTGCGGTACCCGTTCTTTCACAAGCGATTGTCGATGCTATGAAAGGCCTCGTTGATGTCTGTGTTCCTTCTGATTTTTCACTTGAGGAACAGCAACGCCAGGAATACCTTGCACTCAAACAGGCACATCGCTCGCTAAAACAACGCGCAAACAAAAAGACACGCCAGAGACTCGCTACTTCGTACTACGATCTAGCGCGTAAATTGTGGCCGCACCAGTTCCCACAGTTTCAGGAAATCGACCATCGTCATTTGCTGGGAACGCAAATCTAAGGTCTCTGACGAAATCGTCTCCAGATCAATGTGCGTTTGTGCCAAGTTGTTTCTCAATGTTCTACGAGGCTGTGAAAAACAAAAACGAATAAAGCGCCAGAAATCTTTTTCTTGAGGAATCTCAGAAACATTCTTTTTGCGCACGAATGAAATCAGACGAGAAAACACTTTTGGTTGCGGATAGAAACAGCCTGGAACAACCTTAGAAAGCAATTTCCAATCAAAATAGTATTGGAAAAACAACGAGACATAACCATATCCTTTTCCATGCGTGCGTACCAATTTCTGCGCCACTTCTTCTTGCATCATAAAGACACCAGCGGGTACCAGCTCTCCAAACTCTTTAATTTTATGCAAGATGGGAAACGTCACATGATAAGGCAAATTCGAAAGAACAATCCATTGGCTATCACTTGCAAGCATCTCAGGTGTCACTTGCAGAAAGTCGGTTACCTGCATCGTAAGGCGAGGATTGCCATAGGTTTCTTGCACACGTTTTGCCCACGATGGATCAATTTCAAACACATGAAGTTGCTTGATTGACTGCGCCAAAACTGAGCGTGTTAAAAACCCATCACCACACCCGATCTCAAAGACTGAACAGTCTTTAAGATCAACTGCAGCAAGCATGGTATTTACAATAGCCTGGTCACGCAGAAAGAACTGACCATGTTTTTTCTGAAGGGGAATTCCCCCGGAAGATGGATGCCGTTTTGACTTCATATAAATTAGGACATCAAAACTTCACGGAAGCTGTCGATTTCATCAAGTACTTTGCCGGCTCCACGAACCACACAAAACAGCGGATCATCAGCCACTTTGACAGGAAGACCTGTTTCTTTAGAAAGCAAACGATCAAGACCTTTTAACAGTGAACCGCCACCAGCCATGACAATACCGCGATCAACCAAGTCAGAAGAAAGTTCAGGCGGTGTGCTTTCAAGCGCAAGGTGGACGACATCCACAATACTTGCAACTGTTTCAAGAAGCGCTTCATGTACTTCAGGAGCGGTCATGCTGATCGTTTTTGGAACACCAGTCACCAAGTCACGGCCCTTAACACCGCGAGCACTGCTTTCCAAATCTGAATCAAGCATTGCTGCACCTATTTCCATTTTGATGATTTCTGCAGTGCGTTCACCAATCAACAGATTGTACTTACGTTTGACGTACTGAACGATAGCGCGATCCATTTCGTCACCACCAACTCTAATTGACTGACAGAAGACCACACCTTTGAGGGTAATAACAGCAACTTCTGTGGTACCGCCACCAATGTCAACAATCATGCTTGCAGCAGGATCTTGTACCGGAAGCCCAGCACCAATTGCAGCAGCCATTGGTTCCATGATGGGATACACTTCACGAGCACCAGCTTGACGCGCAGATTCTTCAATCGCTCGTTTTTCAACTTGTGTAATCCCTGAAGGAACACCGATAACCATACGCGGACTAATCAAGGTCCTACGGTTGTCATGCACCGCTCTGATAAAATGACGGAGCATGCTTTCGGTCAATTCAAAATTTGCAATAACCCCATCACGCATTGGACGACACGCAATAATACTTTCAGGAGTTTTACCAAGCATTTCTTTTGCTTTTCTTCCTGCGGCAAGCACTTCATTAGTACCAGCTCGCACTGCTACTACGGTTGGTTCGTTAAGCACAATGCCTCTACCAGGAACGTACACCACGGTGTTTGCCGTTCCCAAATCGATGGCCATATCGGTTGAAAAGAAATTGAAAAGACGACTTGTAGAAAAGAAACTTTTTAATTTTTGGGTACTCATACTCTTACCAATCACTATCTTTAAAAATGGAACGACACACCCAAGGAAAGCGTCGTCGTTTTACTAAAATCTTCTGATACCATCAAATGCATAGGAATATCGCACTGCAGCACAATGTACGGCCATACCCCTTCGTCTGTTCTTATTTTATCGTGGTTATAAAAAAGCGTCACCACGCCATATTCAGCAGCCCACTTTGATTTATTGTAAAGACCGTTCAAGGTACTTGGTATCGTTTGATCAGGACGCTCATCAGTGAATACATCGCCCCCGTGAATCGCCATGCAATATTGCAAAGCAAATCCAAAACCATCACGTAAATCATCTACGGTAAACGTAGGGCTGAAATAAAAACTGGCACCTGGGTCAATGCGCAATGGCCCTTCAAGGGCACCAAAAAGAATCGACTCATAATTTACGGGGATACGACTGTTTTGTGTCTTTGCAAATCGCTTGCTTCCTTGAATGCGAAGGTTCAGTTCCCAATCTTCTTTCAATTCAAACGTACCTTCCAACCCACCGTAGATACCGCTGAATCCGTTCCCTCCAAAAGGAACCGATGCAGGATTGATAGGCTGTCGCTTTACCCCTGAAGGAATGAGCGCGCCTAAAAAAACGCCCCCATCAATTTTACGGCATTTCAATCGATATTCAGAAACAAAACCATAGCGAAGATGAAGCTCGGTATCGGTAAATCCTGTTGCTGACCAATGCACTGAGTCAAACCCAAGGATGGTATTCATTGCACGTCGTTCTGCATCAAGCTGTTCTTCTTGCGCCGGGGACAACATTAAATCTCTGCGTGGATCAGAATCTACCGTAACACCAGTCGTTAGCGTTACACGTCGAGAGGCAGCAGGAAGAAAAAAACGAAGATCGGACGTCAAATGCATCACACCAGTAGAACCACCAAATGAAATGCCATGTTTGCTTCCAAATTCAACCTGGAAGTAACCACCCTGCCCTTCCATTTTTGCATTCATGTCCCACACAATAGTGCGCTGAATTTGCCATTGACTCAGGAGTGGGCTTGTTTTTCCAATCATCTCAATCGCATCACTCAACTGTTTCTGGTCATAAAATCCCCAGATTTCAGGAATTCCAATGTGCTCTAAGGATTCATTGCCACGAGCGTTACTTGCTGTAACAAAAAAAGCCCCCGCCTCAAAAATAGAACGCCGCTCTAACGTGCGTTCATACGGATGCGGATACCCCGGAAAATAGCGACTATCGGCAACCATGGCCTCAAGTTTTGCCACTCCCGTGAGCAACACAAAGAGAGTCAGGAGGTGTTTTTTTGTCATAGTAACCTGCGATGATAGACTGATTTTAAAACTATAGGAACATAAGATTAGTTGCTTACACCGCTTAGTCAAGCTCACTACGCTTTTTATACTTCACACAATACTGGCACGCACTGCACTCGAATCATTGTTCACATAAAAAACCGACCATCTTTCAGGTCGGTTTTCATTACATCTTTAGAAGTAAGCGTTAGACAGTACTTTCAAGTCCCACTAAAATCTCTTCTTGATTAGGAAAACCCTCTACTCGAGCACGACGCTCGATTCCGAGGTCTTGCAATCTTTGTGCTTCTTCCCTTATTCCCGCTTGCCAAACTTCATCCACATCAATTTCAGCCGGCACGGGTCGCACTGAAGGACGCACAGAAGCCAACAAATGATCAACATCAACTTGCCAAGAAGAAGCAGGAGGTGTCTCCGTCAAATCAAGAAGTCCTCCACCACTCCTTACAAGTGGTCGCGCTTGACGAGCCTCTTCTGCTCGTTGAAGACGAGCAAGCGCCGCTTCTGCTACCTTCTGACTTGCACGTAGTCTTCTTTTTCTGCGCTCTCTTTCTTGATGTTGAGCATGTTCACGAGCATACAGTTGTGCAAGTCCTGCATCTCTTTCTGTTTGTGTAAATGTTCCATCAGTATGATCCAATCGTAGACTCCCATCTTCTTGCAACGTTGGAATCGTTCTTTGTGCCGCATTATCTACCGCATCAGCTGCATATCTTCTTGTCAGACGAAACGGAGGAACTTGGTATCTAAGTCGTCCCCGAGCTGCAACCAATCTCTGAAATTCTTCAGAAGAAATGCCTTGATCACTCGGACCTGTGAAAACCCCGTGCACATCGTGAGCAAACCTAACTTGACGCGCTCCAGCACGGTTAGGAGTTGGGGAAACGGGCTGCAAACCTAAGTCAATCCCCACCATGCCAAAAGCACGCTGGGTATCATTAATCAAAACGCGATAATATCCTGCTAAGCGATTGTATACTTCTACTGCTTGAACTCTTGCCGTCTTAGCACGTTGAAGTCTTTCCAAGTTAGTACGGTCGATCTCCTCCAACTCAGCTGTAAGACTAATACCACGAAGTCGATCAATTTCTGATTCTAGTGCAGGCAAGGTCCTCTCTTGTAACCATACGTTTCTTTCTAAATTGCGGACCTCGTCAAACATTCCCCGGAGCACCTCAAAAGACGCTTCAAATTGTGAACGTTGCTCTGCTGTAGGCATTGTTTGAAGCCCCTCTGGATAATTAAGGGCGGCCTGTGCATAACCTGACGCAAACATGGTTATAAGAAAACTTGTTATTACTTTTTTCATACTACACTCCATTTGTTTGTATTGTTTCATTCTCAACATAAAAAATTTCCATTTATTCATCGTCATTTTCTGGTGCCGATTGTACGGTAACTAGTCCACGTTGCACGGTAATCACTCCACGAGCATCCATAGTAGGTACTGCTTGCCCCACAACCGTATTGCGACGTGCACGAGTTATTACTCCTGCGTCACGATCAACAGCTGCAGCAGCTAAATTAACACCACCCTGGTCGTCATTGTTTGCAATTTCAGCAACATGGGCAAGCGATGCTCTCCAGGTAACCTTTTTCTCTCTTTTTGATGGGCTTTGCTCAGGTTTATCATCCTCATCGGCATCAAGTTGATGCTTTCCTGGTGAAACTCGAGGAGAATCAGAAAGAACATGCAAAAGCCCTTTTCCAGTAAGAAATGCAATCAAACCTTCTTCATGCTCTACTAAATCCTTAAGAACTTTTCGATTTTTACTTTCTGCACGCTGCAGATCACGCAATCTTGTAAGCGAATCTTCAGGAAGCATCCCTGCGTTTGCTTTGCGTCTATCGCTCAACTTTTTCAATTCATCAAGTTCAGCTGCCATTCTCGTTCTATTGGTAGTAATCCATGTCATTTTTTCACGCGATGTACGGGTAAGTTCTTGCAAACGAGTTTCTCTTACAGGACTTACCGTTTCCTGAAATTCTTGCACCATCGGTTCCATAGAAACCATACCTCTGCCTTCAGATTCGGCACCCGCAACGGATGGCGCTGATTGAGCCGCGCTTTTAAGCGCCTTAATGTGACCTGCCAAAGCTTTAATCGATCCTTTAACTGTTGCAATTTGACTATCAAACTCTCCCACAGTCTGAGCAGTAATTGTTCGGATTGTTTCCAAATCTTCTTTAGTGAGAGAACTTTTGCCACGCCTGCCTTTAAAGGAATTTTCTGCATCTGCTAGCCTTTGCAATTCAGTTGCTTTTTGCGCATTAAGCTTATCAAGCATTACTTTTGCAGCTTGCATTTGAGTATCAAGCTCAACTCTTGTTGGCCTCGAAGCTGACAATACGCTCCCCGGAACCACCATCATACTGAGTAAAAATAAGGTCACTTTCTTCATAGACACCTCCATTAAAAATTTTCTGTTTGAAATTAATTATATGACATTCTCAAAATAAATCAACCGGCACGAATGCCGGCTGAAAAATTAAGCTCGGAATAGTTTATAGGCGGGCTTATTTATCCCCGCGCGCCCTATTATTCCCCAAGAAACTGTTCAACAGATTCAGCTCGAACAGCATCGGATCTTTCCACTCGTCCTTTCCCTTTCCCCTGGCATGCAAGATAAGCAGCTTTGTCCTTAAACCGAATGGCCGCATTTCTTTCTACCAGATTACCTTCTAGAGCTTTCACTTGTGCGGCAGCTTGACGAAGCGTATCCTTCACCAATTCTCCACGAGCCTTGCGAATTCCTTCTCGCTTACTTGCCTCAACTAACGCGGTGCCTGCTGCTTTTTCACTTCTGACAGAAACACGCACTAGTCTTGGGTCTTGAACGGGAAATGGCGCCCTATCACGTGGAGCATCTACCCCTAGATGTGCCGCATCTGCTTGTAATGCAGCAAGCGCTGCTTGCCCATTTCGAAGAACTTCCCTTGCTGCCTCCAACTTTTGTACACGTTCTTCTTCTTGACGTGGAGGGCAATGTTTCAGAACACCGTGCTCTGTATTATTTTCAAGCACCAAAGACACACGGCTTCCAGTCCTATGCGGCTTTTCAACACCCCCACTTTTTACTTTAAGAATTGAGTGCGGCGCCACCACGGTCTGACGACCATCTCGCCTCCTCTCTTTTGCACAAAGGGGCACGTGCCATACCCCTGGTACCTGACCCAAAAAAACAATAAGCATTCTTTTCATTATAAAGGCCTTTCTAGAAACCAAAACGGAATGGAGGGCATGATACTGGACAATCGAAGGAAGCACAAGATTTTTCCGCAAAAATTAACTAGGGTTTTATTTTTCAGACAAGAACCAATCAAAAAAATCTTGTACCATGTGTATCTGGCGGTCTCGCTCATCTTTCCATGCATGGATAATTTCTGCATGAGACAAGTGCGGGTCTTTACCAAGCGCAGTTTGGACGAAAGTGATATAGGCCCACTCTTCTTTTGGAGTAGTTCCCTCTTCTTTTCGACGCGCGTATTCTTTTTTCCACATATCTGCAAATTCTTGGTAAGTAGGAGGATTCCCTACCTGCCAGCGCTCATTGAGCCAATCAATACCAAAGGCGGTGAAATGAAACTGGTCGCCGACAAGTTTTTTAAAAAACTGACGAGTTGCAAGATCATTTTTGTACGCACCCTTGAGCATCAACATCGAAGGTAAAAGAGGATAAGAAACACCTCGCTGCGCGCGGGCTATCTGAGGAATCGGCACTTCCTTTATAACCTGACCAGTCGTGAGAAAATGTATGATGCGGCCAACGAGCATCCCCTTTTTCCCGTGACTGGGCAACGAGAGCTTTTCACACCATTCTCGTAGTTCAGCCACATGTAAAAATAAAAGGGCAGTTCTGAGACCAATCGCTTCCTCGTTTGCCAAACATTGTTTTACTTCCATGAAAGCTCCAGCGAAAGCAACGCATCCGGCGAAAAAAGAGAATAAGTCTGTAACTGTGCAAGCTCTCCATCAGGATGTAGCCATCCTCCTCGCTGTGTATATTCCAAGGTAAATCCCAATTTGACAGGGATTCTGATACTTGCTTTGTTTGCAGCATCGCAATAGATCTCAACTTTACGTGCTTTAAAAACCTTGAATGCAATTACGACAAGTGCATGTGCAGCTTCCGTTGCATAGCCATTACCACGCTTATTTTTACGAATAAAATAAGAAATCCCAAACTGTGGAATTGCCCAATTCGTTTGAAAAGGAGGAAATGCGCACCGACCTACTACCATTCCCGTATCTTTTTCAAAAATCACATAACGAACAAAATCACGCAAAATAAATTCCGCCTGCCCTTTGCGGCATTCTAGCTCCACTGCTTCTTGTGTAGGAGGAGTTTGCGGCCAGGAAAGCCATTTCGCGTAATCCTCATAACCATCCATAATGGCAGCATGCACCGCAGGGCCATCACCTGCCTGTGGCATTCGCAACACAAGGCGAGAAGTTTCTATTGTTTCGGGAATATCAAGAAGGATTTTGTTCATACTGATCACTTTCTTTCTGTAACTGTCTGTTATACTCATTCCTTTCACCGCCACAAAGGGAATCGAATGACCAACTATCACAAACTCAATGAATGCTTAGAGCTCCTGGCACACCTTGAAAGATTTAGCGGCAGTGTTCTTATTACTCACCAAGATACCATGCTCTTTCAGAAAGCCTATGGCCTTGCTAACCGAGAACTAAACGTCCCGCTCACAACAGATATGAAGTTCAAAGTGGCTTCTATCACTAAAATGTTCACTGCAACAGCACTTCTACAACTGCATGAAGAAGGAAAATTACACCTTACTGATACTATTCAAAAGTTCTTCCCATCCTGCTCGTATCAACCTTTTCCTACAATTCATCAACTGCTTTCTCATACAGCTGGTCTTCTCAATTACAAATTTCCTCTTGAAAAGGAACAGGGGCGTTAATTTCCACAACTTCTGATCTTCACCGCTTTGTCCGTGCTTTGTGGGCCGGGAAACTTATCTCCGAAAAATCGTTGCGTATGATGACCAGTGCGCAACACGAACAAGGCACGTATGGCTACGGCTGTCAGCTAGCAAATGTATATGGAAAACAAGCAGTTGAGCACGATGGAGCGTTGGTTTCAGGATTTCGAACTAATCTGATGTACTTCCCTGAAGACGAGCTAACGTTTGTCGTCCTAAGCAACAATCTTTGTTCTGGAGTGCAGGAAGTACGAGATGTATTGATCGCTCATACTTTTGAAAAACCTTATGAACTATCAATCAAAACCCCACCTTCTTGCTATCGAGAAACCTGGGAAAGAAAGCAATAATCCTTAATCATCAAAAACAAAGCGCGCCAACTCAGCAAATGCGACCTTGTTTTTCTCAAAAAGTTCTGATCTAGAGCCTTCCCCATTAATTCTCTTTAAATCATCCACAGCTCGATGCAATCCAAAAAAAGTTCCTTCCAAAGTCTCATTTGACATACCTTGTTTTTCTTTTTGTAGAGCAAACGCATTTCTTGCAACTCCAGAAACTGTACGCATTCTTTTGTTATCACCTGAAACCTCAGCTTCTTCACCCTCATATGTAAGCCCCTGTGCTTTAAAAAAAGCTATTACATCAGAGCCATCTAGAATGGGTAAGGCTTGGCTTTCAGAAGAGGCAGCCATAGCTTCTTTTTTTTGAGCAGAATTGTAAGAAGATCTAACATGACATTCTGATGTTTTTTTACTCTCAGAACCACTTTCTTGGTGAGAGCTATAAGCACCGATTAACAATGCATAAGCCCTTGAATTTCCGTCAGCAAAAATAGCGGTGTAGTCATTTCCCGCTGACGAAAACAGTTGAAAGGGAAAAAAGACTGCCAAAAAAATACTGCACCATAGAACACGATTCACGTTATACCTCTATTATGATGTAGATCGAAATTTATAAACATGACCAAGGTACGCAACTCCCGCAAAAACACAACCCTACCAGCATTTCTTTCGCGTTTCTCACAAAAAATAGCTTTCTACAATCTCCTGGATTTTACTTACCAAAAATTTGGAACGTGTTACCGCTTTAAACGCCTTCCAAAAAGTAAGAAAGAAGGCATTTCTTGATCAATGACTATTGGCTTACAAAAAATCACAAAGGTAAGATTAAAAATTACTATCCCATCTTCAAAAAAGGAGACCTCATGGAAAAAAACTATTTCTTGTTTGTTCTGATGTTCTTTTCAACGCAAGAGAGAACTATGCAAGCCTCGATCTACAAAAGAACGACTCAAGTATCTGGCGGGGTTACTATTACCCCAACTACTCTCCCAGCAATCATGGCCTCTTACATAGAACCAGCAAATTTTGATGGCCTTCTTGATGCAACATTTGGAAGCAATGGTTTTGTTACTACCAACATACCACCTCTCACTCAATGGAAAATAAATACTGCAGCTTTACAAACTGACAACAGAATCGTAGTCGGTGGTGAAATTTTTAATCCTGGCCTTGCGCATGCGTGTACAGCACTCGCCCGTTACAACGTCAACGGCTCTCTCGATACAACATTCGGTACAAATGGCACCATTAGTACCTCTCTCTTTAATAGTAACACAACAACTGCTGTACTTTTGCAGCTAGATAACAAGATTGTAAGTATAGGACACGCCAATAATGGAACTGACAATTTCGCTCTTATTCGTTACAACTCGGATGGAACGCTCGACTCAACCTTCAATGGAACTGGCATTGCTACTACCCTTATCGGCACTTCAGCCACAGCATACACAGGTCTTTTACAACCTGATGGAAAGATTATCGCAGCCGGAATAGCTATCGATGGTGCCCCTTTATTTGCTCTTACTCGTTACAACCCTGATGGAACTCCGGATACAACTTTTAATACGACTGGCCATGTCACCACAGCAATTCCTGGATTTAATATTTCTGAATTGAATGCAGTCCTCTTACAACCTGATGGTAAAATTATTGCAATAGGCTACGTTTTTAACCCTGGAGAAGGGGTCGACTATTTTGCTCTTATTCGTTACGAAAGTGACGGTACAGTCGATACAACCTTTGGTGATAATGGTATCGTTACAACTCACATACCAACCTTTGGTAATTGCATTACAAAAGCCGCCGTTTTGCAATCAGATGGTAAAATCATCGCACTTGGATATGCAGAAAACGTTCATAGTTATTTTGCTCTCGTTCGCTATAACTCAAACGGAACAGTTGATACAACTTTTGGTACAGATGGAGCGGTAACCACAGATATTCTCGCTGGTGCTCAAGCAAATGCTGGCCTTATACAATCTGATAACAAAATTATTGCTGTAGGATTCGCTTCTAATGGAATACACGCTTACTTTACTCTTACTCGCTACACCACACACGGAGCTCTTGACTCAACGTTTGGAACCAACGGCATTGTTACCTCCATTCCTGCGGGTATGAACACCTGCCAAGCAACCGCCGCTCTTTTACAACCAAATAACAATATCATAGCAGCTGGCTGGTCTAACAATGGCGATGATTTTTTTACTCTTGCACGATATATAAACCCACAGTCTCTTACATCATTTACCGAAAGTTACGGTGGCGTTGGAATGCTGTGATATATCGAATAGCCTTAACGCCGTTACCGCACAAACGGTCGACCACGCAACGCTGACCAAGTATCATCAAGAGCGACTTGCGCAACGGCATCAAGACCGATGGTACCGAGCGCTTGCCATACAAGTTCACGCTTCAAGTCACTTTTGATTGTTCCCGTTACTTTTGGATAGCACGCCCAAAAAAGGCAATCGTGTTTTCCTGCACCTTCAACCTGCTTAAGAAATTTTACTAATTCGTCGTACGAGGCAACAAACACCTGCACGTAGTCATACGAACCCTTGTTGGCCGGTTTGTAGGAAGTATCGTACGCAACATCTGCAAGAAGTTTTGTAAACCCAGCTGGCGCATTCACTATCAATATTTTGTGAGTTTTTGCCAGGCGTAATTTTTTAAGTACTGAAGCCCCATCAAACATGAGAAGTCCTTTCTAATGCAGTTCTTATTCAAATTTTTTTACTGATTCCACGTAATGGTCAGCAACGAGCTTAAGCGAATCGAACACCATGAACTGTTCAACTTTTTTTAAGATCTTATTTTTTGAAAGTTTACGAGACACATGCTGAGTAGCTTCTGCGATATACACTTTAGTGCCTCTGTTTTTGTATTGATCGATAACCTTGGCAAATACTTCAAGACCAGAAATATCGATAAAGGGCACACGCGATAGCCTGAATACTACATACTTGGTATGCAGTGGAGTTGTTTTTAATGTGCGTTCAATTTTTTCCGTAACGCCAAAAAAGATCGGGCCCTCGATCGTGTACACCACGCCATCAGCGATAAAAGTATGCGCAAGCTCTTTATCGATTGTCTGAGTTACCTGAGTTCTGCGTAATGCTTTGTACTCTGTCTGTCTTGTTCGTATGACCACAAAGAGAAGTTCTAAAAGGACGCCGACAACAACCGCTATCACAAGATCCGTAAATATGGTCAAAAGAAAGGTCACCATAAGCACCACGGAATCGTACCACGGCGCGTCTTTGATGACATGCACAAAATGAGGAATCTCGCTCATATTGTAGGCAACCATAAACAGAATTGCCGAGAGCACACAGAGGGGAATTGCTTTTGCGTATGGAGCAAAAAATAACAGTACGGAAACAAGAACAAGCGAATGTACAACAGCAGCAACAAAACAGTTGCCCCCATTTTTTATGTTCATCACAGTCCGTGCAATGGCACCTGTTGATGCAAAACCACCAAAGAAGGGAGCCACTAGATTGGCAAGCCCCTGCCCTACCAACTCTTGATTAGAATCATGTTTTGTCCCACTGATAGAATCTGCAACAGTTGCAGAAAGTAAGGACTCAAAGGCACCAAGGAGCGCAATAGTACAAGCAGGACCTACAAGCTGCCACAATGAAATTCCCTGCAGATACGGAACTTCAAAATGGGGCAACATCCTGGGGATACTGCCAAAAACAGATCCTATTGTAGAAACGGTGGCAAATGAGAAATACATTTGGACGCATGTCGCCACAATAAGTGCCAGCAAGGGAGCAGGAATTTTCTTAAAAAACCGAGCACCGGCTATCAGGATCGCTAAACTTATGCACGCAAGTACTGTTGTGGTCATATCTGCATGCGCAAATGAGGAGCCTAAGACGCACAGCTTTTGGTAAAATGATGCATCTGCCGAAATCTTTGTAGGCAACCCAAAAAAATCCTTCCACTGCCCCACAAAAATAATGACCGCTATCCCACTCGTAAAACCAACCACCACTGGGTAGGGAATAAATCTGATCGCATTACCTAACCTTAGAAGTCCCATGACACAGAGCATGACACCGGCTAACGCTGTGGCTACCTGCAACCCAGCAACCCCATATTTTGCAGTAATGGCTGCTAATACAACCACAAACGCACCGGTTGGACCTGAGATTTGCGCCCGTGTTCCGCCAAACAGTGCCACAACAATCCCGGCTATGATTGCAGTGTAAATACCTTGTTCTGGCTTTACGCCACTAGCAATGGCAAATGCGAGAGCCAAGGGCAATGCAACAATCCCGACAACAATTCCCGCGATACTATTTGCTTTTATATTTTTTATCGTGAGCAGACCAGCTCTGTATGATTCGATCATAGCTATCATGCAGCTACCCTTATCTTTCGATTCTGAGACTATTCATCGTCATGTGAAGGGGCATCAGCAAGACGACCAAAAGGCCCCTTACACCACCTACCGTAACAGAATTCTTATTTTTTGTGAGTTAAGATCTCACACCATAGGTAATTCTCCTACTAATCGATGCAACAATTGAATAAGAGCACGTTGATCATCAACAGAGACAACACCAAAAAACTGTGCGTCAATATCTTCGACAAGTGGAACCAACTTACAGATAAGTTCCCTACCTGCAGGAGTAAGAGCAACCGATTTTGCACGGGAATCACGAGTGTGTTCAGCACGAGTTACCAAACCATCGGCTGCCAATTTTTTAAGTGCTTTTGAGACAGTCATCTTATCAAGCTTTGACCAGTGAGCCAGCTGAATCTGTGTACTTGCATATCCATGTCCTTCAAGCCATAACGTAATGGCCATCACTACAAATTGCGCATGAGAAATACCATAGGGATCAAGTGCTTTTTTAATGAGACGCTGCCACGTAATTGTTGTCTGCCATAACAAAAAGCCGGGACTATCTTCCGGCTTTTCAAAACCAAACGGGAGCTGCTGATTATCGGACATCCTTACTCCTTTGCACGAGTAGTTCTATTTCTTCACTTACTGAGTCAGCTACATGCTGCGCCACCAGTTTAACCCACACCCACGAAAGCCACCCCTGTACTTCAAGCGTGCTTGAAATCTTCAACCCCTCTGCAGTGTCTTCCAATAGAAAAGTATGGGGCATACGTGCACCAAAAAAGGTGGTGCAATCACCGAACCGTCTTCCTGGTTCAATGGCAGTAATCATAATCTTTACCGCACTCATTCCTTTTGGCTTAAGCATAAAATGATTACCCATTTTAAACGGACCTTCCAAAACACAGGAATCAAGGTCACCATGCCACAAGGGCCA
Organism: uncultured Pseudomonadota bacterium; assembly: GCA_964604015.1. Classification (GTDB taxonomy): domain Bacteria; phylum Babelota; class Babeliae; order Babelales; family CAIQNR01; genus CANNBR01. Next base: position 241,755 of record CAZRXF010000012.1, on the reverse strand, counting down.
CTGGTTAATATCGGTCAGAACCTGCCATACCGCTTGCCTGTTTGCCCCAGGAAACGTTTTACTATACGTCTTTTTCCACATATAAGCTCCTTTGCAGAAAATAATAAACATTTATATTGTATGCGAGTTTACAAAAAATAACAAAGGGGTAAAAAAAGGCTCCGGTTTCCCGAAGCCTTAAATTTTACCTGGATGCATACTCAGGTCGTTTTAAGAAGCTGCTGTAAGCGCAAGTTCCCTCATACCGGAGCTCCGGCACTCGTGTAAAAAATAAGCCCAGTCGGCTGATTGGGAGTACTTGAATATCCCGCAACCACAATACCCGAAAGCGCTCCCAAAGATTGATAACCAACGCAGTGTGCAAATGAGGTCGTGTTGGTAGGAATTTGCACCTGCGCCGACCCCACACCAGAAAACGCAACTTGACCAGGAATATAAAAGTATTGGTTCAGACTCCCATCAGTGTTAAGCAGCAACGTTCCATACCAATTTCTTACTCCATCAAACGCCTCACCAACAACCGCAAGTCTACCGCCAGGAACTTGGCACACGCCAATTGCAAGATTAGATCCTACCGCTACCAATCGATACGCTACCGTACCAGTACCCGATCCAAATGAGGGATCAGGAACACCTGTCACAGCAAATTTGAAGATTCCCCAAATAACCCCGCTCCGTCCCACAACAATAATGCTATCATCGGGAAGAATAATCAGTGCACTCGCCTGACCCGCCCAAGAGTACCCAGCACCATTATTAAATGCAGGGTCAAGCGTGCCACCATTTGCACTTATTCTATATGTCCAAAACGAAGTAACAGTAACGTTATCCGTTCCAGTTACAATAATTCTTTGCTGTGAATCAATTGCAAGACCAGCAGGATACAGTGTTCCAGCGGCATATATGGTGAACGTTGTATCCGTAGTCCCTTGTGCAGTTAGTCTTCCTACAGAAAAACCATTCCCCGCTCCGGCTGCGGTTGCCGCAACATATACGATCGTTCCATTCGATTGAAGACCCAAACCATTGATGGATCGTGCACCTGCGGGAACTGAAAAACCTTGTGACCCAAAGTTTACGTCTATCGTTCCCGCATTCGTGATGTGAGTGATAAATCCACTACTTGATGAATTGATATTTCCCCCAACATAGTAACCTCCCTGCCCATCGGAAACAATGCAAGCCACTGCCGTCCTTCCAACATCGCTAGGAGCATTAAAAAGAAGAGAGCCTGTCCCGTTAAACGTTGGATCAAACGTACCATTAGCAAGAAATCGAATAACAAATCCCTGAGAAGTTGCACCAAAACCGGTACTGGCGTTTCCTATAATTGCAAAACTACCATTGGACTCCACTACCATGGATCCAGCTAAGGAATCTCTAGCCCCAGCAACCCCCGCAGAGGTCCTTACAATGCCTGCTGAGCCTGCGGTAAAGTTTATTCCCCAAGAACCTACACCAGAACTTGATGCAAGCTGTTCACCAAGCGTCGATGAGCTACTTGTAAGAGCAATGCCCCCAGGCAAAGAAGGAATATAGCTCCCATTATAATTTTTCGGTTGCAGAAAAATAGATGATGCCACCAGACCCTGCGTACTCAAAAAAACAATGACTTTTAGTAGGCTCTTGCCAGTTTTTCTCATAGGTTCTCCGTTCTTAAAAGGGTTATCTTTTGCAGTATTCCATCAGCACAACAGGCAAGTCAAAGATCCTTCTCAGACATCCCTGGGTGTTTTACGATTTGCGCCTGGCCTGCTACACTCAGCAGCGTTTAAACCTCTTAAAGAAAACAGTTTCTATGGACAAGAAAAAAAGCATCCTTATCTGGGACAATGATGGCACCATTATGGGCTCAACAAGTCCCAACGACCCAACACGCATCATTCTTCCTGGTGTAAAAGAGAAAATGGAAACAGCTGGGTTTAATTTTATTATTTCCGGCATCGCTACCCCTGAAAGCGAAGCCCAAAATTTTGATCCTGAAAAAGTTACTCAGCGGTTTGCTGATTTGATGGAAAAACTTCCGGTGAAAGCAGCGGTCTTTTCCCCTGCAATCGGCGGCGTCGCTTGCTATGTTGTGCTCAAAAAACCTGAGGGCGTTGTTGTCAAGGAAGCTCACAAAGATCCACGTTACCAGTCCTATATCGGAAGCTTCAAAAAGCCAGGGATTGGCATGTTCGTTGTTCTGCGTGATTTAGCTCAAGAAGAATTTGGACAAGTCATTGATAAAACCACTTCCTGCATGATCGGAGATACCTGGCATGATGAAACAGCCGCTACTGATTTTGGCATTCCTTTTTTTCACGCACGGACAGTGCATGAACGAGTTTGAGAAAATCACCTTTTCCATCTACGGCCAGGAAGGTAAGGAATGGCTTACTAAACTTCCAACGATAACTCACGCCCTTGCACAACGCTGGAATGTCACAAATCTGACCCCCTGCGAAAATCTTACCTTTAATTACATTGTTTTTGGAAAACGAGGAACACAAGACGTTGCACTCAAAATTGGCCTTGACCCTGATGAGCCTCGCGAAGAGTTAGAAGCCCTTCAAGCTCTTCAAAGTCCGAGCGTACCTCGTATTTTTGAGCATGACCTTTCACAAGGAGCATTTCTTATCGAGCGCGCACTTCCAGGGGACATACTGACAACTACCTTTCCCCACGATGATGGTGCTGCTACCGAAATCTTCTGTAATCTTGTGCAACAGCTTCCCTACCCTTCTGGTCCAATCACCAAAAAATTCTCTCCTGTTTCCAAATGGTTTGAATACCTTGAAAGCGAACCAACCGTTCCTCTTGCGTATCGCACCAAAGCTCGCAGGCTCTTTGATCAATTGCTCACTACCATGCCAGAACAGGTAGTGGTTCATGGCGATCTCCATCACCGCAATATTCTCAAGCACCAGGACCGATGGATCGCTGTTGATCCTTTGACAGTCGTTGCTGAGCGCGCGTATGATGTTGCCCATTTTGTATGGAACCCGTATCCACTCCTTCCTCACCAACCAAGTGCCCAGGAAATCATACAAAGACGCATTCTGCATCTTGCTGAAAAACTTTCACTTGATCGAGAGCGCATTCTGAAGTGGACCTTTGTACGAGCTGTTAACGCTTGGAGTTACTTCCCACGCTACGGACGAGACCCGCAAGACGTTGCCAAAATTGTTCAGTTACTAGATCCACTCGTGGCACCAAATCTGACCGATCCCTCTCCTCTGTTTGCTAAGAAAGCTTCCATGACTCAAACAAGTATCAACCCTTCAAAGGCGGGACTTGCGTATTTTGAAAGTAATGCGATTGCAATGTTTGGTACACAGGGTGAGAAATGGCTCAAAGAACTTCCTCAGCTTGTAGAAACATTAGCAGCACAATGGAACCTCACTCACCTTGAACCATTGGTAGACGCACTTTCATATAATTTCATTTTAAAAGGATTTCGAGGAGAACAACCAATCATTCTTAAAATTAGCCTCGACTTCCAACGGTTAGAACAAGAGACGCAAGCGTTACGTGCCCTTGCTGGCCCATGCGCAGTACAAGTTCTTGAACAGGACAAACTACACGGGGCCCTTCTTTTAGAACGAGCAATTCCAGGCAACACACTACACGTACTGTATCCATATCGGGATAATGAGGCGATTGAAGCCATCTGCAATCTTATAAAAAATATGCCTAAAGCTCTTCCTGTTGATTCTTCTGCGTTTCATTCTGATGCAGATCGTTTTAGTATCATCGATCATGAAGGTTGGGATATCCCTGCACCGATTCTTGAAAAGGCTCGTAGTTTAAAAGCGCAACTTCTTAAAACTGCTCCTAAAGCAGTACTCATTCACGGTGATATGCACGATGAAAATATTGTACAACATGAAAATCGATGGATGGTGATTGATCCATCTGGCATGCGAGGAGAAATTGCCCACGAAGTAGCAAACTTTATCTGCAATCCCTACGAGTCAGTTTTTTCACTGCCCAATGCACAAGCATTCCTAAAAAATCGAATCTTGCGCGCTTCACAACTTTTAGATCTCGATCCTGAGCGAGTACAACGCTGGTGTTATCTCTACACCGTATGGGTCTGGACATGGTTCCTTAAAACTGGTGGCGAGGTTTCTGAGATAGCTCATGGCGTCAGATTCCTTGATCCATTAACTCCAGATGATTTAAGCACGCCATCACCATTATTACGCATGAATTAGGAACAGCTATCATGAGACGGGTTCAACAGTGTCATCATTCACTATTCACACATCCTACCATTGGCCAATGAAATGCTCCTGATGTAATGTGAAAAACGTTGTCACTTCATTTTACAAAAAGGAGAACCCATGAACAGCCAACAAAAATTGTTCACACGTATTTTTTTGTACACCCTACTTGCTCATCCTGCCCTCACTCTAGCTACAGAAAATACAGCAGAAGAAACTACTGAACACGCTGATGATACACGCCGCAGCTTTCTCAAGCAGTTTACGAGCGTCAATGTCAGCGATACATTAACAACCAACGCACTGCGTGTAACAAATGGAGGAAATATCACCGGGGGTCTTACCGTGTTAGGAAGCCTGATTGCTAACGGAGCAGTGATTACGCCGGGTGCCGTGGGGCCTCAAGGACCAGCAGGGGTTTCTCAATATGCCTTTGTATCAAGCACGGGAGCACAAACAGTTACTGCAAATAACCCTGTCATTTTTACCTACACCACAGCAGCTCCGTCATCAGCAGGGATAACCGTTCCCGCCACAGGACAATCCATTTTCACAGTAGCAAGCACAGGGACCTACATGATCCTTTATCTCCTAGTAGGTACAACTGGTCTTACTAATAACGAAATCCAACTAAAGATCGTAGGGGGCGCCGCAATCCCAAACAGCACGTTCAATAAACATACAAACAGTGATCTTCCCATGACAGCATTTACCATTGCGTCTCTTACCGCGGGACAACAGTTTCAATTCGTAAATAGTTCCTTAGCGACAGTGACCGTACCAGACCTAGGAGTAGGTGTTATTAATGCAGCCGTTCTCATCCTTCAACTCGCTTAATTCTTACGACAACTTTTCGGGTCACGTTTTAGTGACCCCTTTTTTTTATGCACTGAAATAAGAATCGTCTTTTTGTCATCACTCACGCCCCTTATTGGCCGTCCCCCCTACGCTCAATGAGCTTCATATTTCACTCAAGCTTCGACGAACACAGGGCGTAGCTACACAGTAGCGAAGACTGGCCTGCCGTACGAAGCCGTGGCGAAGTATAGCCCTACTACGCTAAAGGCTACGAAGGGCAACTTTTGCGCTGCAAAAGTTGGAGGAGAGAGGGGGATTCGAACCCCCGATCCCTCTTTCAAGGGATAACCGCTTTCGAGGCAGCCGCTTTCGACCACTCAGCCATCTCTCCACACACATATGAAATGAAACAGTGTTAGTGTACTTGATTTTGTAAAAAGAAAAAGCTGAAAACCAGTATGGTTACCAGACTTTCATTGCCACGCGAGTCACGTTCATGCATACTTGTCCTACTATTTTTTCGTATCTTAAAAAGGAGAATCATATGATTCTTAAAAGCGTACAAGCTGTCGTCCTTGCCGCAGGAAGATCGTCCCGCTTTAAAACGGGAAAGACCAAGCTTGTCGAAAAAATTTGCGGACAAGAAATGATCCTCTACCCTGTCAGTTTGCTTGTCAGTCTTAAACTTCCGGTTACGGTAGTAGTTGGATTTCAAAAAGAGCTCGTTGAGAAAACTATCGCAAAACAATTTCCTGATGATGTGATCTTTGCGCACCAAACGGAACAACTAGGTACTGGGCATGCCATCGCCTGCTCACAAGAAAGTTGGACGCGTGATCACATTCTTATCCTGAATGGCGATATGCCACTGGTCAACAAAGATATCATCGAAAAGCTGTATGAAAAACATATCAGCAAAGATGCCGCCATCAGTTTTATTACCGCACACAACTGTGATCCAAGTGCTGCTGGCTATGGCCGTGTCATCAAGGGATCTGACTCTATTGAAATTATTGAGGCAAAAGAATTCAAAGGTGATCTGTCAGAAAACTGCTGCATCAATGCAGGAGTGTATCTGGTAAAACGCTCGTTCCTTGAAGAAAACCTTCAAAACCTTCAACAAAGTGCTATTGCCCATGAATGGTACATCACCGACCTTGTAAAAATGGCAAGTGATAAAAAACTTGGTGTTGAAACACTATCTGCTCCTTTTGATTGTATCCGCGGCATTAACACGTTCAAAGAACTGTGGGCTGCTGAGCAAATAAAAAAATCAGAAATCATCCAACATTGGATGGACCACGGTGTCCACTTTTTGATTGCACACAACATCCAAATCGATCTGAATGTCTCGATTGGAACCGGAACCGTCATTGGTTCTGCAGTACACCTTCTTGCTGGTACCAAGGTTGGCAAAAATTGCACTATCGATTCATTTTCCATTGTCAAAAGCAGTACCATTAAAGATGGCGCTACCGTGTTCTCCCACTCAGTCATAACCAATGCAACAATCGAAGAATCAGCAACTGTCGGACCATTTGCTCATGTTCATGAGAAAGCGATCATTCACGAGAAGGCAGTGATCGGTAACTTTGTGGAAGTCAAAAAGAGCAGTGTTGGGCAAGAAAGCAAAGTTAAACATCTTTCGTACTTGGGTGATACCAAGATTGGAAAACGCGTAAATGTTGGTGCGGGCACCATTACCTGCAACTACAATGGCACTGATAAATTCAAAACAATCGTGGAAGATGATGCATTCATCGGAAGCAATAATACTCTCATCGCTCCTGTCACCGTTAAAAAACATGCGTTTTGCGCAGCAGGTTCAACGATCACTAAAGATGTTCCTGAACATGCCCTTGCGATTGCACGTGAGCGCCAGGTTAACAAAGAAGGATATGCACGTAACTTGCGCAAACCAAAAGCGGGAAAAGACGCTGACGACAAAGAAGCAACACAACCGTTTTTTGCAGCTCTTAAATCAAACGATTTTGAATCGAATCTATGATCACTTTTATTCATACAGCAGATATTCATTTTGGCGTTGAAAACTACGGAAAACTTGATCAGAAGACGGGTATCCACTCCCGTCTTCTTGATTTTGAAAAAGCGCTTAACCTCTGCATTGATTACGCTCTTGAAAAACAGGTCGACTTTTTTTTGTTTGCAGGAGATGCCTATAAAACGGCAAACCCAAGCCCCACACAACAAAAACTTCTCATGCGCTGCTTTTTACGGTTGCATACCGCTGGCATTCCCATGGTCATCGTCGTAGGCAATCACGACAATCCGTTAAGTTTTGGCAAAGCCAACAGTCTTGAAATCTTTGGAGATATACCGCTTGATGGTTTTCATGTCATGGCAAAACCAGAACTTCTGAAACTACAAACCAAAAACGGACCTGTACAAATTGTGGGAATCCCGTGGCCGACAAGAAACACCGTGAGTTTGAATAAAAAACACCTTTCAGAATCATTTGACCAAGTTACTCGCTATATCGCAGAATCGGTCAGCAGCATCATTACTCATTATGCACAGGAATGTGATCCGACCATTCCAACCGTCTTAACAGGACACTTAACCGTCGCTTCGGGCGTGTTTTCAGGATCAGAAAAGCGGGCCATCTATGGAAGTGACCCTACGCTCTTTACTTCTCAGCTTGCGATAGAACCCTTCGATTATGTTGCACTGGGACATTTGCATCGCTACCAAGATCTTAATCCTCATGGCTATCCAGCAGTTGTTTATTCAGGATCCATTGAGCGAGTAGACTTTGGTGAACGAAAAGAACCGAAAGGTTTCTGTATCGTTCATCTTGAAAAAGGAAAGACGGTTCATGAGTTTCGGGAATTACCAACCCGTCCCTTTATTCAAGTAGATGTTACTCTTGGAGAAAACACTGAACAGCATACCGAGCAACTGCTTGCTGCATTACGCCTCCATGCAATTGACAAAGCAGTAGTTAAAATTGTGTATCACGTCCCTGCTGGAGTAAAAGACTGCGTTGATATCACTGCCATCGAACGAGCCTGTGCACATGCTCAGTATCTTGTGGGAATTCTACCGATTCATGAAATTACCACACGGCAAAAACGACGCGGCATGACAGTCGAAACTGACCTTGCAACATTGCTTGAATCGTATTTTGAAGAACGGACTGACTCTGCCACAAAAAAGAACGCACTTGTTCAAAAGGCTCTCGAACTTTATGCAGATGCAGATTGTTGTCAGGAAAGCGAAGAGTAAATCCATTCCTACCATCCGGAAAATTAATGTCAGGCCCGTTCGTGTCCTTTGATAAACCGGTTAACAAGTGGAAACTTTTCAGTATCTTTCCAAAACTCATACGAGGGAGCTGACTGCACAATCGCTCCTTTGTCCATAAGATGAATGGTGCACGGAAGTTTTTCGACAAGCAGCGTATCATGCGTGGTAACCAAGACGGTGTACCCTTCCTGCGCTAGCTCAGCAATGGTCTGAGCAACTTGCGTAGTGAGAACTGGATCTAAGGCAGAGGTAGGTTCATCAAAGCAAATAACTTCCGGCTTTAATGCCAACGTACGAATAAGAGCAAGCCGTTGTTTTTGTCCACCAGAAAGTCGTTTTACACACAATGTCGCTTTATCAGCAAGCCCATATTTGTGCAAGAATTCAAGGGCCAAAAGCTGTGCAGTTTTTGCTGAATACCCAAGCGCCTTTTCAAGAGGAAAGGTGATATTTTCAAGAACATTCATGTTGGAAAAAAGATTCAAATGCTGAAAAACCATCCCAATGCTGTGAGTCTTACGCGATAACGGCACACCATCAAGTTCCATGGTCCCCCGATCACTTGTTTCTAACCCGCACAGCACACGTAGCAATGTTGATTTACCCACACCTGATGACCCAACAAGTAGGGCAATCTCACCCTTTTTTACTTCAAGGTTTACTCCATCAAGCACATTTTTATCGTGGAATTTTTTCACCACATCTTTGAGTTTTAGCATGATCGCTCCCATCTCTTTTCGTATTCCTGCAATAACAACGTCACGCTTGAAGTAAGCACGAGGTAAAAAAGAGTAACTGCAACGTAGATGGTAAAGACGTCGTACGTCACATTCATCAAATTTCTGCTTTCTTTAAAAAGCTCATGCACTCCAATGATGTAAGCCAAACTTGAATCTTTAATGAGCGTTACAAATTCATTACCTAGCGAAGGGAAAATGGCCCGAAACGCCTGTGGCAGGATGATGTACCGCATAATGTCACGCCGTTTAAGACCCATCACCAATGCTGCCTCAATCTCTCCTTTTGCAACAGCATTCATTCCCGATTTAATCGTCTGGCTGACATACGCACTGCTGTTACATCCGATAGCAAGAATAGCAACAACTAGTGGTGGGAAGGGAAGGTTAAGACCGTAATACAGAAAGACGATTTGTACGATCATGGGAGTGCCACGCACAATGGTCACATACACCTTTGCAAGCCAACGAAAGAGGCGCACATGACTTTGTTCTGCGAGCGCAATGAGCGTACCACCACACAAACCCATAAGCGTTGCAAAAAACGCTATGATGAGTGTGTTTACGCAAGCTTGTGCCAGTAATGGCACCGCCGTTTTAAAAAGTTCCTGATCGATCATGCAAGTCCCCACTTTCTTTTAAGATTTTCTATCGTCCCATCTTCCTGTAATTCCTGCACTACCGCTTCTAGTTTTGAAAACAACAGTGGATATTTTTTTGAAACAGCAAGCGCATATTTTTCTGTCACATCCGCCAACGGATGCACTGCAAATCGCTCCCCTTTTAATTTCAAAAAGGGCTGATACGCACTTTGAGCAACCACGTACACGTCCGCTTTATGACGATCAAGAGCAAGCAAACATTCAGCCACTGTTTCCCGTTTTTCAAGAAGCAACCCTGATTGAGCAGAAAGATAGAAATCGGCCGTGTACCCCTCATTAACTACCACTCGCTTTTTATCCATATCGGCAAGATTTTTGATGACCGATTCACCTATCCGCGTAACAGCAAGCAACGGATCGGCTGCAATGTAGGGTGAGGTAAAGAATACTTTTTGAGCTCGTTCAGCAGTTGGCGTAAGCCCCGCCGCAATCACCTGAATGGTCCCCCGCTGCAGTTCAAGAAGAAGAATATCAAAAGACATAGTTTTAAGAACGAGAAAACGCCCGAGCCGCTGTGCAACTTCATTAACAAGATCAATATCAAAGCCTACCGTCTTGCCATCCTGACAAAAGGTATACGGAGGATAATCATCTGACGTACCAACAATCAAAAAATTGTCAGCCGAATGCACAGCTCTTTCATCCTTTTTACTCAAAAACCTACTGCCTACCAGAAAGGCTCCCAGCATCAGGATTCCAACACCAACAATTCTTTTTTTCATTGATAGAATCACTCTTTTAAACAATCAAAAATCTCATTAACCGTATCACGAAGTCAAAAGTAAGTGAAAGAAAAAGGGACAGCTGGTGGAAGCTGCCCCTTTTTTTAAGACTATTTTTACTAATTACTTAGAGATATTAAGCATTCGCTGGCTTTAAACCCGCAGCAGCCATACCTGACTTAATTGCTTCACACCCTTTTTCAACATAATCAAGGAAAAGGTATGCACTGTGAGCCCACTCAATCAAAGTAAGTGCATTAAAATCGCGTGTCATTTCTGGTAAGCCGGTTCTCAGAAGCACTGGAATCAGGTAGGGACTTACAAAGTACGTAAACGCAAATTGTGGTAATGTATTTGGATCCTGATTTTCATCGAGCATAGCTCCCAAACGATTCTTTACAAAGGCCTGTGCATACTGTGCAGCATCCACTTCGATGTGGTTTACCTGTGCCACGGCCTGAACTGCATGTGTTACTTCCGCAAGAATAAATTCACGTACCCGTTTCATAAAAGCTATGTTGAACGACTCTCCATTGCTCACGTCCTCAGCAACTTTTGCACGCATACCAGCCAAGCGAGCTTGTGTATGATCCTTAGGAATAGGAGCAAACAAGTGAAAAGTTAACGCAACATCACCAGGAACATCTGCCGCGGCACTAGCGTGTAGACTAGAAATTGGCAGTGTACCCAGTAGGGCAAGCATCGTTGAGATCTTCTGTATTGTCTTCATAGAAGCACTCCTTAGAGAGAAGGTTTAAAAAAATCACTCCCGAGAGAAGCACGCTCCAAGCTTAAGATGCAATATTTTTGCAAAGTTCTTTTTAAAATTATGGCATCAATGGCGCAGGAAGAATCTGCCGATCACGCCAGTACTGCGTGCCGTAGTAGGTAAGAAGCTGCTGGCCACGATAAATATCTTTTTGTGCAACATATACGACGTGCCAGAAGTTATTTACGGGCACCATATGAATACCAACATTTTGATAACGGCGATGAGTATGATTAATAAAACGCGCGTAGTTTCCCGACTTTTCAGCATCGATGCAGTATTTAATTTTTTTTCGCCGTTTTTTACCAGGTACCTCAACCATGCGATACGTAGGGTAATCCCACACATACGGATTATCGTTATGAGCATCATCGTAACAAAGCCTACCGGTATACTCGACCACCATGTCGCCCCGCCGAATATCTTTTTCTGCAAACACGCCATATTCAACCGTTTTGTTCACCCACTTGATATGCATAGGAGCAACGTACCCTTCAGATACAAGTGCGCCATATTTTTCGGCAAGTTTTTCGTTCAAGCGTGTATTGACCGTGTATTCACGATCAGTCGTAATATCCCATGAAAAAAGTTCAGGCACTACAACCTTGTTGTGTGCAAGGTACGTAATGCCGAACTGGTCTTTAAAATCTTCCTGATAAAATCTTTTAGTGCGGGCTTCTTTTTTCATGAACACTCCACTTTTTGATAGGGGAAACAATAACTCTTATGTAAGAGCTATCATCATTTGTCGTTTAGTCAAAATTAATCCCCTCATCATCCATAAATCGTTCGATTGCTTTTGATGATACCAAGTAAGACCGTGCAAAGTAGGTAAAAACACTTCGAGGAAGCCGATCAGGAGGCACATTATATATACATACATTTCCATTTTTTTGGCTAAACGGATCTTCAAGTTTTAATTCTAAAAACCTATTTGCATGGGGGAGAACAGCCTCCCTATCAACGTTATGACCCTTTGCTGATGCAACGGTCTGTAAAGCAGCACACACTTCATCTAAAAGGAATGCTCTTACTTTTCCCAAAACCACTACCCTAAAGTCCCCCTGTTCACATTCGGCATTTCGACGGAGCTCTCTCAATCGTTCTGCGCTTCCTGCAGCTGGAAACGGGCCAAAACAATGCCGAAGAAATTCCGATTTTCGATCAACTCCTCTGTTCCCTTCTATTCTACGATCTGAGACTGCTATCACAACTGTTGGTAGCAACATCATGAGTATAAGTTTTTTTCGTCCTTCCATAGACCATTCTCCTAAAAAATGAATACGTTTCTTGAAAAAAGCATATTTTTCAGCTGAAATACAAGTTCTTAACCCACAAAACCAAAAATTTTTTCCAAATATTCGTTCAACAATCCATCGATACAGTACACGAATTTTATATACTTTCTGATTACGTTTTTTCAAAGAGTTGCAATCAAGGTACTATTTTTCAATTCGACGAACACTTTTAAAGCCAAACCAAGCTCAAATGGCACCATTTGACGTTCCTACTATTTTCTATACAATTATATTTCAGATATAAAATATTTAATAAGTATAGAAAGCAAAAATGATACTAAAAAACCAATTTCTTATGGTTATTCTTGCAAATATCGGATATGCGATAGGCGCACAGGCTCCTGTACCTCCTTTAAATAAGGTAAACAAGGCCTTTATGAGAGACTTCCCCTCATTACCAGTTCAAGAAACTGACGATGCCTTACATTCCTTACTTTCCCAAAAACAGACCTCTGCCAATCAAAAAGCTGATTTGATACAATCCCATGCAGAAAGACTTATAAAATACAATCGCTCACAGCATGATTATTGTATTGACGTAAAAAAAGCACAAGGAAGTACTACTACTGCTTTTGTAACAGTCACAAAGAGTGCTTCTTATTATTTTTTTACAGATAAACAGTCGAAGGCTTCTATCATTTCAAGACGACCTATCCCTTCCTGTGAATCTGAAAAACCACGCATCTTCCAGCGCACTGTCGTTTGCTCAGGAGAAACACCTATGTCTGAACTATTTTCTATGGACCCTCTTCCTACAGAAACGCTACCGGATCTTTTAAGGTTTCAGGATGAAAGAAAAAAAACAGAATTTCTCGGTAATGCCACAGCAACTGACGCTGCTAATTTTTTACTTGGAAAAGATGAGGTTTCCCACTATGACAAGGAATGGAATTTCTCAGCTCCTGCTGCAAGCGAAAAGACACAAAAAAAGATTGCAGAGTCAGAAGAGCAGGCGCTCTCTTTAGCAAGCGATTTCACCGAAGAAAGAAAAACTGTAGAAGCTGAAATCGAGAACGAAATAAAAAAATTAGCATCTACTACGCAGGAAATAAAACCAGAATACCTCTCTATCTTTAAAGACGGCACATGGAACTGGGATACTCCCACAACGCAGTTAACCGTAGCTTACCTTTATAATCAGGAATCTGTAACTCACAGTTGTATCTGTATTGAAAAGGCACCAGAGAGTCTGTCAGTAACTTCTCAAAAGTATCTTTTCAAATTCTCTGCCAAGGAGGTAAAACCATTCTTCGCCTACGCAACCCCTAGACAAGCTGCTGCCATTCTTCTGCAAAAAAATTGGGAGTTATTTAAATTAAGATTTAGAATCAGAGGATTCGAGGATGCAAGTGTCTTTTTTTGATGGTAAATGATTAACGCCAGAAAAAAATTGATCAAAAAAGCTCTTTCACAACCGCATCGATGTTTTTCAATTGCACTCCCTGCACATCTGAATAAAACTTTTCATCATATTCTCGTGTCTGTACTACAACGGGCATGGCAACCGCATGACCAAGAATAAGTGCTTGTTTTTTGGTATCAAGCGTTGCAAGCACAGAACGTAATGCAGAAGCATTCGATGTTCCGGTAAGAACAGCTTGGATATCGTTTTCATCACTTAACTGCGCCACAATCTTGGTCCCAAGCTGAGAGATAATCTCTTGATCAATGCCCGAAGGACGCTGATCGACCACCAACAGCGAGACATAATATTTTCGCATTTCTCGTGCAATAGTCCCAAAGATAGTCTGACGCGCAGCTGCAGGGTTTAAGAATTTGTGTGCTTCCTCGATACAAATCATGAGCTTTGTCGGCTCATCTCCTTTGTTTTGCGATCCTAAGAACTTTTCCGTTTGCGCAATGTATTCACTGTGAATGCGGCGCGTGATGATATTTGAAATCAAAAGGTAGCAAAATGAAGACGTGTAGTTTCCAAACTCAACGCACACATTCACACCACGCAACAGATATTCCATCATTTGATCGATCACTGATGTTGCTCGCTGTGCTCCCATTCCCGTTCCTGCTGGTTTAAAAAAAGGAAAGCGTTCAATGCGTTTTAATTTTCGATACAGCGCAGCGATCGATTCAGGATGAGCACCTAATGAAGCAGCAAATTCTTTCAAATCAGTCTGAGAAAGAAGCACTTCCAGCCACTGGTGCTTGTATTTCGCACTAATCAAATACGCTGCTTCAACAGCCGTGGAATGCAGATTAAGTTCCTGCTGAAGTGACATAATGTCATCCACGTTCACATCATGGTACGAAAGCACAATTTCCACATCGGCACTTGCACCTCTGCGACGCGTAGACGCCGGGTCCAATGAGAAAATAACAACACGGTCAGAAAACAAGGTCTTTAACCCTTTGATAAACGAGTGCCCTGCCCCTTCTTTGCGCGCCTGAAGTCCATATTCACTATGCATATCAAAAATAAGGGCCACTGCTTTTCTGCGATGAATAAGCCCTGCCAAAATAAGACGCGTCAAGAATGTTTTACCCGTTCCAGTTTTTCCAAAAATACCGGTGCTACGCTCGGTCAGCCGTTCAAGATCAAGGCACACTGAAGCTTCCATATCAATCGGTGCTCCGATCGAAAAAAACTTGCCCGATCGTTCCTGCTCATCCCCAAAGATAAGCGCGATATCTTGCCTTGTCGCTTCAAAAACCTTTGCAAAATGTCCCGGTACCGTTTTAACCGGCACAATTTCCTGTGCCTGCGTTAACATAACCATCGGCTTTAACTGCGCAGTGGCATACACCGTTCGACGTTTGAGTACCGACATCAAAAGTGTCTCTGAATCAGAAGGAGGATAGAGCAAGATATCTGGGTTACTGACATGAAGCCCAATGTCAGTCATTAAACAAAAAAAGGTAGCCCCCTGGCACGCAACACTCACAAACTTGCCTGTTTTGAGTACGCCCAATTCTAACTCTGGGGACACACGCATCGTTAGGCCATCAACCAACGATCCTCCGGTCACAACACCTAACGATATCTTGTTCATCACAACCTCTTTTTTTAAAAAATAAAATAAGGCCATAGTATAGCAACCATTGACTAGCATTCCCATGCGTAGTCAGGTATCTCCTTCTTTTGCAAAGAAACAAAATGGATTTCTCCTTCCTAACACTATAAACTGCCCATCCTGATACATTACTCATACAAACCAAGGGGTTATTATGAAAAAATTGTCGTTAAGTGTGTTTGTCATGTGTCTGTACACGAATTTTCTTAGTGCATCAGCTGAGGCTGTTCCAGTGGGGCAACCTAATCAATCGGCTCTCGTTCTCTCTCCCAGAACAGCTGCCGGAGCAGCTGCAGCTTTTGCCACCCTTGCAACCGCACACCTTCCAAGTGATGTAGCGTTCTTCGCTGCAGGAGTGGTAGCACCCACAGTTCTCAAACGAGTCACTGGACACTCACCAGCTGAAAATGCACGTGAGGTTCTTAGAATGATCATGACAGGATCTCGTGTTCAATCAGAACCACTAACAGCTGGGGAAAACTCTCAGTCAGGCGTTGCAGCCATGGGCAACAATGCTCTCGTTAATGCGTTAAGCGCACTGACAACTAATCGGGGCGCCGTTATTTCACAACTAAAAACTGCAGCTTTATCACCGCAAGGGAAAAAGGCAGCGACCTACGTTTTAGCAGGCACCATTGGAACAGGGGTAATCTGGTGGATGCTAGGAGATGCCATAAAGAGATACGGCGGAGCTGCAGTAGTGGGACTGGGTACTTTTTACTGGGTCAGTGATGTATTGGCAGCAGAAGACACTACTGCAAATAAAACTTCTGAGGTAGATTAGGCCCACAGGTCACAAAAGATAGTTTGTACATTGAAAAAAAGGAATCGTATGAAAATCTCCCTCATCCTCATATGTTGCGCTGGTCTGTTATCAAGTGCATTGCTTGTTGCTGTCAGCAAAAAAGAGCCTGCAAACAAAAAGCTAGTCACTCTTAAAGTGGGCGATACCGCCCCCAACTTCACACTCCCCAACGAAAAAGGAGAGATGGTCACCTTGCACTCAGTTCCTGGGAAAAAAGCGGTCTATTTCTACCCGATGGATGCAACACCAGGATGCACTAAACAGGCATGCAGTCTCAGAGATGGCCACACGGAACTGAAAGAAAAAGGGGTTACCGTCCTTGGAATAAGCGCTGATTCAGTTAATTCCCACAAAAAATTCACTGAAAAACACCATTTGCCGTTTACCCTGTTAAGTGATGCCAAAAGTGAAGTTATTAAGCTCTATGGTACGGCTGGCACCTTTTTTAACTCCCGCATTACCTTCCTGGTCGACGAGAAAAACAAGATCGTAAAGATCCTTAAAAACATCAAAACCAAGGATCATGCTAACCAGATTCTGAAGGAATTCGGGTTTGCTACGGAATCTCAAAAATAAGCCCATTTCCATCTGTCTAGGGGATGGCGCCCTAGAAATCGCTTCCCCCTTTTGTAAGGAATTAAAAAAACTTTCATAATTTTTTAAAAATTCCTTGCAAAAGGGAAGGTTCGGATTACACTTCTAGATCATATTATTCAACGCCTTCTACTATCTTTTTGTGGAGTTCGAGCCGTGTCTCGCTTATTACTATCTCTCACCCTTGCCACTCTTCTAGGGCAAGCTACCGCCGCCGACGCATCACCGGCCTTTCAATCTCAAAAACCGTCCTTGCGCAAAAAGAAAAAACGAACAAAAAAACAATCACTTGTTCTCTTGGCAAAAGCAGTTGGCGTTGTTGCCATTCCATCGTTTGTGGTGGGTGAATACATGATGCATGCAAGCTTTGTGCGCGGCATCTACCACTGGGCTACATACCAAAGAAACGTACAACATGCCTTTTTTAAAAATCCAACGGGAGCCACGTACTCGGTAACCGTCACCCTCAGAGATGCTGAGACCACCATGCGCAGGACATTTAACGCATCGGTGCCGACTGAACTTATTGAAAAAGTAGATACATTTTTAAGGGAAACCATCACACAGGAAAATTATCTTGTGCGTGTTCTTATCGAACCGCGTATTGTTACCAAGACAGGAAAGAAAATTAGCTTTGCTCCACTTTACACCCTCTGGAACAAAGAGCACGGCGTTGCACTAGAACTTGAAAAGAAATTCTTTCTTGCAGGAACCACTCTGTCTGATGACATTTTTGAAACCGTAAAAAATTTTACCATTGGCTCAGTTCTTTCAGCTCCCCTGCTCCTTTTAATTTGTAAGTTATAACCCCTTCCGTTCCACCTTTTTTTGTAAAGTTATCATGTTCCCCTCACGTTCCCATTCAGCCACTATCTCTCGCATCATCTTCTCTTTTTTCTTTTGTGCAACATCGAGCTTGCTTCACCCTGTTTCTCATGAACCACACAAGGAAGTAAGTGCGGTTGATCAACCAATTGTGCATCCACCGGTGCGTACCAAAATTCTTGCAGAAGGCTATGCCCAACTGTGTGAAGCCATAGAATCAGATGATGTTGCGGCAGCACGTCAGATTTTCAGTGAATTTCCCGGCCTTGTTCCTTTTTCGTATCAGCCAGCAGGAACACCACTCCATTTTGTAAAAAGTTTAAGCATGGCACGCTTTCTTACCAAAGAAGCTGGCATTTCAGCCAGTGCCTGCGATGAATGGGGCGAAACACCTTCCTACGCCCTTGCGCGCAGCAAACGGGATCGCTTTATTTCAGTGCAAGAACAGAAAGCGATTGTTCGTTATTTAAAAAAACGGGAGCAGTTCTTTCCTAAACTTAAAAGCCAGTTATTTTCAAACAAAGACCTTCAAATGAAGCTTTCTGTTGCCGCCATGGGAACGATCATGGTTGCCAACTTGGCAGTACTTATCGAAATTTTTCTTATCAAATACAAAACCTTACAGGGACTTTAAACCCATGCTGTACCGTTCATTTTTATTACCCCTTTTTCTGTCTCTGACCGTGTTTAACGCTCAGGCAGAAAACGCAACTCAACATTTTTGCAAAACCCCAGACCTCCACGATCAACTTATCGAACGCCTCAAAAAGAAGCTTCCCGCTGATTATCAAGCACTTGCAGAGGCACTAAAAAACAACCAGGTCACTGAAGTTGAAACATTATTTGCGAAAAATCCGTTCCTCAAAAACTATGCCATGAGCCACGAAGATGGAAGCCCCCTTGATTTTGCCCGCAGCCTTGCAATGGCCGAATTTCTCGTCGGAAAAATAGGATTTGATGCCAACCTTTGTGATCAAGGGGGGTCTATGCCTTCAAAAACTATTCTTTCCACTCCTGATCGATTCTTTGCCACACCCCAGGAGAAACAGAAAATCGCAGACTATTACCAAGCGCGTGAGGGCAGATTTGCAAAGCTTTATTACCAGCTCACCCGCAACAAAAAGGTGCATCAAACTGCCTGTGCAGTTACCGTTGCAGCCCTCGTTCTTGCTCTTGATATCTATCTTCTAAAATCAGCCAACTAACCAATCACCTCAAACCCCCTTCCTTCCCAAAAAACCATGTATCGCCCACTTCTTCTTTCACTTCTGTTCCTTACTCATTCAGCTGAAACCCACTGCCAAGAACATTTGTCCATCCCTTCATTTTCCTCAGGACACTTTTCATTAATTGACATCATCACAACAATCGAAATCCCCTTTCTTATTGGGCTAACAGCTCCCTCCTGGCCCCTTTTTGCAGCCTTTGGACATAACCCTCCAGTACAAGTTGAACGTCTATTCGCTCAAGAAACCGCACAATGTCTCTTTGGTATGATGTCCATTTCTGGGCTTGTTCTTGCACACACAGAATGCCTTAAAGGATTTCTTTACTCTCAAAAACATAGAGTCAACATCAGCTCAATTTTTTCAAAACAACCGCAGCATTGTCTTTATCAACTTACGATTAAATTGAATCGCCTAAAGCACGTTTCAGAAAAAAACCAGACCTTCTACATCACACGATTTTCTGAAGCAAAAAAATTTGAAAATCTCGATCCTCGAAAGCTTATCGATGAGGTAACAAACTATGTAAAAACATGGACAAATGAGCATACAAAAGAAGGTGAAGACATCACCGTCGATCTTACTCCCACACTGCTTCTTGAACGAGGAAAACCATTCCATTTTAAAACGCAATCACTGCTGTGGAATGAACATGTAGGCATTGAAAGAACATTACGAGAGACCTTACTTGTCGGAAAAAATCTCTCACCTCAATCGGCAACAACCACCTTTGGGTATTCCCTTGCATGTGCTACCATCGGGCTTGCTGGACACCTTTTTCTAAGAACAACACTCTCTTAGAAAAAACCAACCCATACCTATTTAAGCTCAATAACCCTTCTTTACCTAGAGGCTTTTTACAAGGCTCTCATTGACCATTACCCTATTTGAGTGAGGTTATTCTGGGTTTTAGGTGAGGTTATTCCCTATGAAGTCATTTTTTCGTGTAGCGATGATTGCATCGCTCTTTTCCATTTTTTCTTCGCAGGTCTTATCACATGAGCACTATCTGTATCCATTCTGCCCATGTGAACTTATAACGTTACGTCTCAATATTGTGGGACTTGCACTCACTCTCCCAATCTCGATCATCTCGGGCGTAAAATTCATCCGTGCATTCACGACACGACATGACTATGCACGCAACTTTATCTCCGCCCCTCACACTATTGATCGGTATTTCATCGATGCCCATGCCATTACAAATAGGCGCAATAAGCTACGATCCAAAACAGTTCATGTCCAAACATTCTCTTCTAAGAAGTATCAAGATGTCATAAAAAAATGTTGCAGCTGGGCAAATGACATCGATCAAAACCTAATTCTCGTAGTACAGCCCGCTCTCTCTTTGCAATCGGGAAACTTTGTAAAACTCAAAAAGCTTACCTTCAAAGGGCAAAAACAACGCACCTTTTTAGATGAAAAACTTATCTCTCATTTTGAAGTTACAACAAAAAATAGATGGACGTATGGAAAACGTGCTGCTGCATGGGGAACGGTTTTTGGCATTTCAACTTACGCGGTACAGGCATGCATAAGCGAAATCGTAAAAATCTCAAGATACTTTCTTGTAAAGATCCCTCCTCATTACCATGTTGGAGGTACACCATGGATACAGTAAAATCATTCCTTCTCTCATCGCTCATCGCATTTGGCTTAGCAACGCCTCAGACAGTTAAACCTGTTGGTTTTCTTGCAGGTATTTCCTATCTTCTTGGCGCAGGAAGTGTTGCTTCCTACCTCTATCAATCATGGCATCCAACTGCGAAAGACATCGTAGATCGGCCAGAACGGATCAGGACCTATCAAATCACCGTCAAGATTAAACGCCATGTAAAAACGATTAAAGAACAAACGTTTAGCGGTTCACAATGCCGTAAGGTGATGGAGCAGGCTCTTGCGTATGCTCAGCAGAAGCAAACGTCAAAACTCCGCCTTGTCTTCAAACCAAGCATCATGCTGGTAGCTGATTGGAACGTCTACGAACTTAAAAATATCGTAACGTATTCGCTCCCTAAAACTCCTGAAAAGGTTGCTGAATACTGGGATATCACTCACGACGCCTTGATTGATTGTCTGATGATCCCTTCTGTTTCCTATGACCATTACGCTCCACAGACATCTTTGAACACCTACGTTCTCTATGGTCTTTTAAGTTTCCTTGCCCTGTTTCTCTTTGGGCTTTCTCTTCTCTTTTTTGCTTCTCTTGGTCGTCGTTTACGTAAAAAAGCTTAGCCCGCTTTTTATTTACAAAACACAAAAGACCGATATCCTATCTAGTGGCTACTTTATGCCACTTTTAGGAAGGGATACCCCTATGAAGTCAAAGAGCTTCACCCCACTTTTGTTAGCATTTTTAACTTTTTGCGCACCTACACCAGCATATGGATGGCGTGTGACGACCGTTGAAACTCGTTATATTGAACCAGAACCAGTGTCGGATGCATGGCTCATCATGAATCTTGTGGTACTGTTTTCCTGCCTTTTTTTAGCTGACAATTATGCTAAAAACTACGTTGAGCAGCAGGAAGACATCGACCTCTATTCTGCTACTGTCAAAATTAAACACGGCTCAAAAACAATCGATGAAGCTACTTTCAGTTCCTCAGAATATGACGAAGTTATCGATGAAGTACTTGCCTTTGCAAAACAAGAAGTAAGCGATTCTTACTCTCTTGTCATCAGACCAAGCATCACCATTTCAGGCAAAAGAACTCCGCGTAAGCTTGGTACCGTTACCAAGCCACGACTTCCTTCAAAACCAGAAAAGGTTCATCGCTATTGGGAACGGCTTGACCGAGAACTGGTACGAACCTTTGAGGTACCGGCACGACGCCCTGAGCCTCGTACCCACGTGCAATACGTGGAACATCACCACGTCACGGTAGCACCACAGCCGTGGTACACGACGTTCTGGATTTATTAAAAACTGAAGGTTGCGTTGAGACCAATCAATGAAACTTGTAACGAACGTTTTCCATTGAACGGCATCTTACCAAACAGCATGAACTGGGGTTTGAACCGATTATTCTCGCCCTTAGGATCGGCACAATCGTATTTCAGTTGAATCAGCAGATCGTGCGTTGTCCACTCTTCCAAGATAGCTGCCGTATTTGCTGCCAGCGATGACCAGTCGTTAGAAAGCACGAACAGTTTATCGTTGCCATGCTTTTCGTGCTCATACGCAAAACGAATAGAAAGTTGTTTGTAGATATAGGGCTCAACATACAGGTTGAAAAATTGCGTAAGCCCATACTCCTTGCGAGCAAGTGTCCTTTCAAGATTCAATAAGTTTGTTTGTGTTGCAGCCGTTTGAATGCGGTAATCACGAGTATGGCTAAACGTCTTCATGAACATAACATCAACACCCGCCCAAAAAATGTTTCTGAATCGTAAATCAAGGCCAGCACCAAACGGACAGGTGTACGCACCATCGTTACCAAAGGCAAGCGATACTGCTACATCTTCATCTCGTTTAACACCCGTTGGAAATTGAACTCCAAGACGAACGTTTACAATCGCTTCCTTGAGCCATTGCTTTTCTTGATAAAACGAACGCCTCCACCCAATGTAGGTCGTAAAATCACCAACCCCTGCCTTGCTCCAATTACCAATCGAAAGACCATTACCGAGCGTGGCAACATTTTGAGCAAAATTATCAGTCAAGTACTGATGGGTCAAAGCATCATCAAGCGTTACATTCTGTGTTTGATCAACCCACTGCACGTTATCAACTTTTAAAGAAAGAACAGGCAGCGAGGCTCCAACCCATGCCCCATTTTCCCAATTGTAACGCCCTGTAAAGAACCCTACAAACCGCGCCTTTAAATCACCCGTAACGACAAAATGCCCGCGAACTCCATCATCGTTATCGATGTTAATAAGTTGCCCCAGTTGCGCTTGTTGTGATGTGGGAGGAAATCCCTTGAGCATCGCCAAGGCATCTTGAGTCCCAAAGAGTGTCTGTAAAACATTAACGGTATCGCCCGTCCCTGTTCGACCTTGTGGATTGGAAGCACCGAAGGCAAGCGTTGGAGTAAATTGTCCTTTTTGTCCCGTCCAATGGTTAGGAAAGAAGTTTGGATCAAAAGGACGCAGGAGATTGAACGGCGCGAGAGCTTGTACTTCTGTCGCAAGTCCAAGCAAACAAACGCTCAATAGTAACTGTCTTTTTAGCATGCTGATATCTTTCATCATTCAAGAACTCTCATTCCAATGTTTGTGGGGAAAATAAGAGCTCCCATTCCGCTATTTCTTACCAGATTTCCAATAGCTGAAGCTCCGGTAATTGTTCCTGAAAGGTTTTGATTACGCCATGGTACAAACCCGGTTCTCAGTTGAGGATATATAACTTCAAAAACTGAAGGTGCCCCGTCAGGAGACGATTCTGAAGCTGTCATAAGTGCACCAAGATTCGTTGAATAATTTCGATACGCACTCAGAGCAGCAAATGCACTTGCAGTACTTTGAACAAAATAATCCGGGATTACTTGCACCGTTGTATTCGTAACAGCAACACCTTCAGTGCTTTGCACGGCAAGACGATAGACAGATGCAAGATCATACGTTACAGAGCCTGCTAACACGTATACCGTCCCTCCAACAGGGTGTGCGTTAAGATCGTTTTTAGAAAAACCATTTTGTAGCCCCGTAGGAGAAAGCGCCTGCAAACGAGAAACAGCACGTTGTGACTCGGGAAGCGTTACCTGCGTCCACCCCATCGCAGCGGCACTTGCTGCAACAGCAACATCTTTTCCTACTCCGGTGGTAAAGAGCCCTTGACTTGTTGCCAATAACGCGACCTTTGCAGAAATAATGACATCTGAAAACTGTCCATACGCTGCAAGCCCCATCGTCGCTGGTGTTGCTAACGTTACCGGAGTAATCGTAGCACCTGCTAATTGCGCAACCGGTATCCTATCGAATGTCTGGTTCGTCAGAACATAGAGATTGGTTCCATCACTGACCAACTTTCTCACATTTTTATACGACCCAAGCACCGTAAACGCAGAATCAGGCAGATTTGCAAAGTTTGGTTGTAATCCTGCAAGCGGCCATCCTGGTTGCAGAACAGCAATGCCTCCCACGCCTGCCACCACGAGGTAATTGAACGCAGCACCATCAGTTACTAGTTCAGCACTGGTAATTGCGCCAATGGTATCGAGTGCACCACCACCTACTGAAAGAATACGTGCATCCCCTGCTGGTGTTGTCACCTGACCATTGTTTGAAATTTCCATGTTGGTACTGAAATCACCCACAGTTGGCGTTAACACATTCACAACATCGGAACTTGTTTGCACCATCACCACTCGACGGTACCCAGTAAAAATCATGTACGAACAACGGTTACCCAACACCTGAGAAAATTCTGGGGTAGCGGCTGGAAAATCAAAAATTCCCTGAATGCCTCCATTCCCCTGACAAAACTGCTCATCAACCAATGCTGCAAACCCATTTTGTGGCGCAGTAACAGTACCCCCTAGTAATCCATCGGCTCGTGGAAGGTTCCAGGTTGTGGTCAGCACCGTATCAACTGTCGATTGAGTTGGCCCTTCCATAGTGAACATTTTTCCGACTGTTGGCTGAAAACCTATACCATAAATTGTATTGCCTGCTGTTGTCGGTGTAGCAGTACGCACCCACGGGGTCCATCCCTTGATGGCAGCATTCCCGTCAAAAAGTGCCTGCGAAGCAAATACTCCCGACGCTTGAGATCCTGGCCCAGCACTATCAACCGCTACAAAAACGGCGTCTTTGTAGGTTTGTATGTCAAAAATGGTCGTTCCTGGCGCGTCTGCCTGACCAACCCACACAGGAGCCTCACCCAATAACGGCATGTCACCAGGCGCCGTTGCCGGAGTTTGAAATCCTCGTCCAATGTAGAGCGAAACGCCTCTGTACTGCTGACTGAAAAATGTTTTTAAGTTTGCCCCCACATTGATATTTTTACTTGCCATTGCCCCTTGTGTCGGATCAGTCGGCCATGTTGTATTAGAAGGATCTACTGACTTATTAACGAGCGGAACAACAGACACCGTCCTGTGTAAATCAAAACCACTTGTCTCATTTGCGCCAACAATAATTCCATAGGTTAACCCCGTACTTGTCCAAATGCCTCGAACCTTCGGCCACGTTGTTACAAGCACTGGCCCAGGCGTCTCTACTCCTCCAACTGCTGTTGCCCCCAAACCGGTATACGCAGCTGCCGGAGCAAAATCAGTTGGCACAAGCGCATATTGAATAGCGTTTCCGTTTTGAATGGGATTCAGATATCCGGTAATTACGCCACGCGCTCCAGAACCCGCAACTCCATTACAGGTTGCCGCAAATGATGCATACACCCGCTGCGTTACCGTATTAAAATACACATCGGGAGTTACGGTATCTGTGACAGTCGCATTAGTACCAATTTTGACATACGACTGAGTCCCATCAAGTGGCACTGCTCGGACATTCAAATCTCCTTGCACAGCAGCATATTGAATCAATGACGACGGACCTTGGCCAAGCATAGCAATACCAGATCCAACAGCCCCAAACGTCCCTCCATTGGGACCAACAAGAGCCGTAATGAGATTGCCCAGAATTTGAGTACCGCCTGCCGATTCTCTGATATTTGCACTTGTAAGTGCCACCACCCCTGATGTTACCGCTCCATTTGCATCAAGAACACTTTGCATCGAATACACATCAAACGGGTCAGCACCTTGGTGCGATACATTCCAATAAATAGTTTGTGGAGCTGCCGCTGTTACAATCGTAGGGCTTAATGCACCAACTGTCCCTGAATACAAAGATAGAAGCGAAATTTTTTGTCCCCACAGCGGATTTGGTTGATCTGCAACTCCATTCAAACGAGCTACCGGGGGAGAATAGGGCAACATCGTATCAAGCCCTTCTCGAGCGACACTAATTGCATAGTCACCAAGCCCTTCTTGGCCACCAGGCACAAGCGACGGGCTTGTACGTCCGACAAAAAAGGAACTGCTTACCTCACTCACATCAGCAACATGAGCGAACACATTGTTTCCAGCAAAGGTGGTCGCGTCCGTTATTCCATTTCCTTGATACGTAATCGTTGCATGTGCCGAAAAGACAGCAAACAGCATAACAACTACGGTTGGCACCATCACTCTCACGTGCCCTCCTCATCACTTTTTGTTGGTCTGATTAGTACTGTAGGTAAGCAATTATAAGCTAAATTTTAAAAACTACTACCATGTCCTGGCATGTCTGACCTATCCCTATTTTTTCAAAAAAAATAACTCTAAAATATCGACCCGCAAAGCACATCAGACGATGCGCATTCGCAATATACTGACCTAGACATTATTTTAATTTCACAAACAACTTCTTTCATGCTATAGATGAAACTATACAAACAAATGAAGCAGGAATAACATGCACACAAAAATTTATTCGGCGGCAACCATAGGGGTTGAAGCGTATATCGTTGATGTTGAAGTCGACATCGCCTTTGGAATGGTTAATTTTTTCATTGTGGGTTTGCCCGACATAGCCATCAAAGAAAGTCGTCAACGCATTCAAACAGCGTTGAAAAATTGTGGCATTCGCTTCCCTGAAAAAAAGATCACCGTCAACCTGGCTCCTGCCGATCTTAAAAAAGAGGGAACATTTTTCGATCTGCCTATTGCCATCGGTATTTTACAGGCATCACAACTGCTTTCCATGCCAACAGAATTCCTGCAAGAAACGATCTTCTTGGGAGAGCTTTCACTTGATGGCAGTATCAAACCAGTCAAGGGTGCACTTGCCATTGCCTACGATGCACAACGACTTGGAAAAAAACGCATTATTCTTCCTAAAGAAAACGCACAAGAAGCTTCGTTCATACCATCAATTGAAGTGATTGGGGTATCTCATCTTGTCGAATTAATCGCATTTCTTCGTCACGAACGTTCCCTTACACCAACAAAACCACTCATTCCCGCCACTTCTTCGCGAACAAACGATATCGATTTTTCTCAAGTAAAAGGGCAGGAAAATGCTAAACGTGCCCTTCTTATTGCCGCTGCAGGAGGACATAACATCCTTTTCATCGGCTCTCCTGGCGCAGGGAAAACAATGCTTGCACAACGGCTTACTACCATCATGCCGGAAATGACATTTGATGAAGTTCTGGAGGCAAGCAAGATTTATTCAATCAGTGGAAAATTGCAGGGAAAGCCACTCATTACCGAACGCCCTTTCAGGGCACCACACCACACAATTTCTCAGGCAGGACTCGTTGGCGGAGGAACCTTTCCTCAACCAGGAGAAATAAGTCTTGCACATCAGGGAATCCTGTTTCTTGATGAATTGACCGAATTTAAACGGCAAACGCTTGAGGCATTACGCCAACCACTTGAAAGCAAAGAAGTATGCATTGCTCGTGCACAGCAATCGGTCACCTTTCCTGCTTCATTTTTACTTGTTGCAGCATTCAATCCGTGTCCGTGCGGCTTTTATGGAGACAAGAAACGCGAGTGTACGTGCAGTCAACTACAGGTTGACCGCTACCTTGAAAAACTTTCAGGCCCCTTGCTCGATCGCATCGATCTTCAAATTCATGTTCCAAGTATTGAATACGATGTGGTAAAAGATACCAGGCCCACAACTTCTTCTGCCGATCTTAAACAGCTGGTTGATCGCGCAACCACACGACAACGTCAACGCTTTGCAGGAGCAACACAACGAAATGCCACGATGACCCCTGACCAGATTGATCAGTATTGTAAGGTCACCGAAAAAGCCGAACAGTTGATTAAAAAGGTATTCGATGCCCTTCACCTAAGTATGCGTGGCTACCATAAAGTTCTTAAGGTTGCTCGCACTATTGCCGATCTTGAAGGAACAGACATCATCGATGTTCCTCATATTCAAGAAGCGCTCATGTACCGCTCGGTCGACCAGTACCTTGAAAAAAGGCGCGGATAAAAAGCAGTCTTTAAAAAACGCATGATGTATCTCTTCATCTGTTGCTTATTTTTCAAAATTCGCCAATTGACAAAAGCTGAATACCTTGTACGATAGGGATAATTCATTTGAAATGATCGCGGGGTAGAGCAGCTTGGTAGCTCGTTGGGCTCATAACCCAAAGGTCGCTGGTTCAAATCCAGCCCCCGCAACCAAATTTAGAGGGCCGTTCGCGGTCCTCTTTTTTTTGCCTATTTTTTGCACCCATCTTGGATCCTATTTTAAAAGACGCTGATCATCCGCAACTCGCTACGCTACATTCATAACCCACCCGCCGCCGCCAAAGGCTAAGGCGTGGTGCCACGACATAGCTCTACCGCTCCAGCGGGCCGAGCGACGTCGGGCAGGTCGCTGGTTCAAATCCAGCCCCCGCAACCAAATTTAGAGGGTCGTCCGCGATCCTCTTTTTTTTGCCTATTTTTCCCTTTTTTGCCCTACCACAAACCCCTCTTTAAGCTCGCCTCCATCGATCTATTAACCTTATTTAGGCTTAAATCGCAGGCTCTTGCCGATCCAGACGCTTTCTTTATACTGAAAAGAGTCAATTCACCAGAAGGACGTAAAGAAGGTTATACGTGATGCCAGCACAAACTGTCGTTACAAACGTCTGAAACAGATGGTGAATGGTGTGGAGGTTATACCAATGAAAACAATGTCTTTGCGCTTTTTAGCGCTCAATCTTTTCTGTGCTTTGGCACTCTCTTTTTCTGCTCACGGGGCGGCTCCTCAGCAGATGCCTATGCCCTCAAAAAATCCTACTTGGTGGAACTCGGTTAAAACGACTGCTACTCGAGCTGTTGGACAATACATCAGTATGAGGATCTCGAATGGCGTTTTTTACTATGCACTCCCAGGATTTCTTTCAAAGTTTCTGATTATTCCGAAAGAACGTATTCCATCGTGTATTGCCACTACAGCAGCTTTGACTCTGATTACGTCTCGCTACCAACGGGAAGTACACAACCTTTGTGGTGGTGATCAATCGGTTCTTAATAATTCTATTTTAATCGCCTCTCTTCTTACTGCTTTTATGCCAAAAGAAACTTCTATTGCCGCAGGGCTAGCAGTTGTTGCTGGATTGCAAACAAAAGAATGGATGGCAAATAGGCGCCGTTGTTAATTCAGAATGATAGAAAGGTTATTCCCATGAGTAAGACTCTAGTACTCTTTTCACTCTTTTTGACATGCCAGGGAATGCTATTTGCAAGCGAGGCACCTAAAGAAAGAAAAATTACAAAAGAAGCAATTTTGAAGTATGCCAAAAGTGGGGCATCTCAGCTCTATCAAAGAACACGAAATGGGCTAACATGCAAGATAACGCGCGCTGTAGCTAGAAACGTTCTTTATCACATCCTTGGTATCGCAGTAGGCCCAAAGCGTATCGGCATAAATACCTTCATCGACCCCTCTTTTTTGACTGGCTTTTTAATAAATCCCTCATGCTCTACCGGCTGTTCTGTTGATCGAGCGATTGTAACAGGGATGATCCATTCTTTAGCATCGGTTTTTCCGCGAGGGAATGTCCCTGCCTACTATCTTTATTTTGCAGCAGTAACAGGGGCCACATGCGCTTATGTAAAAAATTCGTACAAAGAAAAAGCAAATGAATCAAGAACTATGAGGGAACAATCATGAAAAAAATACTATTTACGCTTGCTCTTTGCACAGCAGTTTCAACTTTGCAAAGTGTGGAATTTAAGCCAAAGCACATAAACGATCCAGAAACTACTGCTCAGAAATTCTGTGGCACAGCTTTAAAAACAATCGCTGCATGTCTTTGCATCAACGGGGTTGCCTCTTTTGCTACTAAGGAAACGTATATTCCAGCGACAGCACTTTTCCCGACTGCGGCATGTATTGGAGCTGGAAAAGCTCTTTTATGGCACCTTGATAAGCGCACTTTGAAACAAGATCCAGAACGTAAAAAAACTATCTACGGTTCTCTTTTCTTGAGAGGGCTCGCGATTACTGCAGGTCTTACTCCCATCCTACTTTCTGAAAGTCAGGCGGGTGAACATTTGCGTGCGATCATTTCTCCGGTATATGAAGCAGCATGGTATGTAGGGGAGACAGCGCTTTTAAATACTCTTGGTAGAGTTTAAAAATAGATACACAGGAAACAAAATCATGAAAAAGAAACTACTTATTATCGCTCTCTGTCTGACAATTCCTGCAGCACAAGCAATGTATTACGCAACAACTGAATCACAAACAGCTGACCAAGAATTTGGCGATAAGGCGATTAAAACGGTTTTTGCCGGTCTTTGCATCAATGGAATCGCTGCTCTTGCCAAGGATAATTATATTCCAGCACGAGCATTATTTCCTGCTGCAGCCATTATCGGCGCAGGAAGCACACTTTTATGGAAACTTGATAAGCGTGATTTAGCAAAAAACCCACACTGTGGAGCTGCTCGTCGCAAATCTCCTATCCTGAGATCACTTGTTATTGCTGCTGGCCTTTTGCCCATCGTTTTTTCTGAAAGTCAGGCAGGCAAACATCTGCGCGCTCTCCTTTCTCCAGTGTACGAGGCAGCATGGCAGGTAGGAGAATCGGCACTTTCAACTGCTCTGGGAAAATTTTAAAGATGAAACTATCATCGCTTTCCGCAAACAGTTTGATCTTCTTTCTGAGTGTTGTGTTTCCCACGCTTGCGCTTGGTAAAGCAGCTGTTACCCCTGCCGAACTTGCTACATACGCACAAGAAAATTCACAGCTTTCTAAACGATGCAAGGCTCTCTCTCAACAAATGGACATCCTTGAAGCTCAGTTTTCTGCATTACGTGCGAATATTGATAGTACCAATACTCGTATCATGTACGCCCGAAATGCGCTCATCATGTGCGCTGTAGTGGCGGCAGCGTGGCTTGCAGTCGAAGGAGTTCATTATTATTTCAAGCATCGCAAAAAACCGAATCTCAAGACGTCTTCAAAATTATAAGACTTTATCTTCGATCAAGCTTAAAAGCGTTGTGCCTCAGAACAAATAAGCTCATTTTTCTTTAGAAAATAAAAAAAGCCCGGATTGTTACTACTCTCGCGGGCCTTTTTTTATGGCTGGCCTCAGGTTAAAAGGCTTAAGCCATGGTGTGAGGTTCAAGGTTATTATATTTATATTCTAACTGAATTTTACACAATTACAAGCCACCCCCAACATCACCCTACCTTTCATCCGAATTCTTTTTTAAAAATAAGCTCATCAATCCACTTTTGAGCTTAATCATCACCCCTTGAAAATAATTTCTATTGTGATAATTTGTTATTAATCCTTCTCAATACGGAAGAATTAAAAAAATGGAGAGTAGTATGAAAAAAATAATAATTTTGAGCCTTTTTGCTTTAGCGCAGATCACTTGCTCGCTCCAAGCATCTACAGCCCTTGCCGTCAGGGCGGGAGCTGTTGGAGCATCAGCGGTATGTGGTGGACTTGCTGCTCATCACGTTATTAAGACTGCGCACAATGCATACGAATCTGCACTTACAGAAGCGTACGACGCTGGTCACGCGGCCGCATCTGCAGCATCAATCGCCATCATTGATGAAGCAACACAAACGGCGCCATTTTCATCATCAAATCATCTATCAGAATTGTTCTATGCAACTGCGATAGCAGCAGGGTTCTATCTCCTTGGTAAAAAAATAATGCCAAAAGATGAACAGGCAGACACCATTCACGGACTTGCTCTTACGGAAGTTGCAACACTCAGCATGTTCATTTTTAGAGATAAGGTAGAATTTCTTGCAAAAAATGGCTGTGAAGCCGTGCATCATTTTCTTCTTGATACCTATCGAGGAAATCATCCACTGTCCTATAAACTCGGGGTAACCGGATCATTTGCTGCGCTTTGTTATTTTGCAGTTCGCTATAACAAAAAATCTGATGCGTCCTCAAACGTTTCAGACACCGGTGGAAATACGCAGGAATGCGCTAGTTGTTCACCAAAGACAGCCACACCTTCTTCTTTTGAAATCTACGGGAAAGTACCGTCCTGCATTACCTGGAACGATTATGCTAACGCCCTTTTATCATGGAGAGTATCATGAAAAAATTTCTTATCCTCATAAGCTGCATAGCATACGCAAGTGCCTCTGCAGGTTCTTTCAGAACTTTGTTGCAAACAACCATGCAGTCAAAACAAACAAAAGTAGCTGCAACTCTAGCGTTTGGCGTCGGACTTGATTATCTACATAAAACTTATTCACAAAAATCACCTCAACCCACATGGAAAAACAATCCATGTACGATTGGCACCATCGCAAACTGCGCTACAGCAGGAACTATTTTCACTATGATTGGTGCCGGATTTTTGAATGAACACATCTTTCATGACGAAAATGTATTACTTCAAAAGATAGAATCTGCTGCACAACGAAGGACAAAATGTTGTTTTCTTGTTGTTGCAGGAGTCTTAGCTGCACAGGTGTGTCGCTATGTTGTAAAAACACATAAAACCTTTTAAAAACCAATATAAAAAATGGAGAATACCATGAAGAAATTATTACTACTCACAACCCTTACTCTAATCACTGGTGCACATGCTTCTACCGCTGCTAAACAAACTTTTCAAAGAGCGACATTACTTATGTCTTCCGCAGTTTTATATGCTCTCAAAAGTGAAAAGCCATCTGTACAAACAGCCACTGCAACCACGATTGATACTATGCCATCTCAGGTACTGAGGATGATTGTTAGTCCCGCAGAAACGTTTATGAGCGCTACCACGAACATTAAAAATGCATTTACAGAGCCGTCTGATACAAAAGACACTTTGGCAATACTGCTTATCTCGGCTGGCTTTACATGGGCCGTTAGGTATCTGAATAACTCATTACCAGATATGCAAGCACACTGCTAATTAATGGCTGCTTGCAAAAACTAAAAAGGCCTCGTAACTGAGGCCTTTTTTTATTAATCCAAGAAGTAGAGTTGGACCTTGAATAAATTCTTTGTCAGATACAGCACCCCAAACACAAGCGCAATGAGCGGCATAGCCCACACCCAAAACCCAAAGCTTTCTAAGAAAAAGAAATGAGCTTTCGGGTTTGAACAAACGTGGGCAACCAGCCGATGAGCACCGTGATAGAGCCAATAAAAGGGGATCAAGACAACGGCAAGCTGAAACCCATAGCGCACCACAAAATCAAAAAACTCTTTGAGCGACAAGGTGAAGTTGTGACGGTATTTCAAAAAGAACAATGAAAGCACCGTTTGCGTGATACCCGAAATGCAAGTTCCTAATGCAAGACCAATGGTGCCAAATGGTCCCACAAACAGATAGTTGGCCCCCACATTCATAGCGGTAGCCACTGCTGCAATCATGGTTGGGTACTTGGTGTCATGAAACGAATAGTACAAGTTAAAGAGAATCTTATTGACTGAGAAAAAGAATAGCCCTGCCAGGAAGGTCATCAGTAACTGCCCCGCTTCAGGGATCAGTTCAACGGGGAATTTTTTGGACGAAGAAACAAAGAGGGTCACAAAAATATTTTCGGACAAGTACCCCATGATAATGGTGGCAGGAATAGTGACCCAGAAGACAAACTTCATCGATTCAACCAAGTAAAAATGAAGTCGCTTAGGGTCAGTCAAGTTCACTTTTGAAAAATGGGGAAGCAAGATCGTTGAAAAGGCAACGGCAAACACTCCCAATGGGATACCCATAAATCGTGACGTGTACTTAATCAGCGTTACCGAACCGACATGCAAATACGACGCAAAACGCTGATCAATAATCAACGAAAGCTCCATCACGCTCATACTTAAAAAACAGAGCAAAAATTTCAGCAACACCTGCCCGAACGAATGAACCGTATCAGGTTCAGGCATCCTGAATGAAAAACCAAGTGAAAAGTATTTCAGGAAATGTACAACCAACTGCACAAATCCACCAAACAAGATTGCATAGCACAGGTATTCAACCGACCACCCATATGCCAAACACGCAAGAATCCCTCCAATGAAGGTGATATTTAACAGCACCGGACAAAAGGCAGGGATAAAGAAATGATTCACTGAATGCAGTGCCCCCGCAAGCAAAGAGCTGGTGGAAATAAAAAAGATAAATGGCATCAAGATGCGAAGACACGGGATGGTTGCCGCTACCTGCTCTTGTGAAAATCCTGGGGCTATCAGGCTGATGGTGTACTCAGGTTGCCACACCACAAGCACACATAAAAGAAGCACAATTCCTTCAAAAAACAGGAACGCAAGGGACATCAACTCATCGCTTTTTTCTTTTCCACCTTTATGGAACAGCGTCACAAAGGTAGGGACAAAGGCAGCCGTCAACGCACCTTCTGCAAAAATCTTTCGTAACGAATTAGGTATCATGAAGGCGGTGGTAAACGCATCAGCGACAACACCGACACCCAAAAAGCGCATCAATAAAATTTCCCGAGCAAGCCCTAAAAACCTGCTTACCAACGTGTTGCTACCTACTTGCACTGTCTTTTTTAGAATCGATTTTTTATGGAGCAGATCGCTCATATGCAGCCTCTTTTTTTAAAACTGTTTTGTGGGGCTCAAGGATACCATCTTTCAACGTAAAGACCATCCCCATCTCCTGACTGATAGCGGGATTATGAGAACTAATAACAAGTCCCATGCCCTCTTCTTTCTGATGAGCAAGTAAAAGATCGACAATCCGTTGCCCCGTACTTTCATCAAGCGCTCCTGTTGGTTCATCAGCGCATAAAAAGCGTGGCCTTACCACCAGCGCACGCGCAAGACACGCACGCTGGCGCTGTCCTCCTGAAAGCGCACTGATTTTCCAGGCTCTCGTTTCAAAAAGTCCCACTGAAGAAAGATAAAATAAAGCTCGGTCACGCACCTCAGTAATCGATTGGCCAAGCGCCAACCCTGCAAGCTCGATATTTTCAAGAACGTTGAGCTCTTTCACCAAAAAAGGATGTTGTGTTACCAAAACGACACACTGCGCCCGCTCAGCCTCTTTGAACGAACTAAGATCCCGCATCCCAACAAACACCTGCCCTGAACTCGGGGTATCAAGACCTGCTATCAGATGCATAAGCGTCGACTTTCCTGAACCAGAAGCACCCATCAGGGCATACGTTTTTCCCTGCTCAAGTACAAGTGAAAGATTCTTGATAATCGGTGTACGCGCTTTACCCTCCCCAAACTCTTTCATGACATTGCGTAACTGAATGGTACACACCATAGTTTTCCTTTTTGTAACTGCATCACTGATGGCTCTCTTTCTCTTACCAGAAAGGATGACATTGGTCGCCTTAAATGTCACGGATAAAACGACCAATAAGAACCTTTCAAAAAAAATAAGAACTCTGACAGCTTATCGTACTTTATTTCAGAAACTGATAGCGTCCCTTGCCCGAGCAAGTCTTGTTTTTGAAAAAGTGAATATCTTACACTATTTCAAATGTCTCACTGCTTACTAACGAGGGGGTATCGAGTAATGAGAACGCTAAAAAATAACGTTAACGAAGAAAAAACACTGGAACTCTTACCGATCATTCCAACCATGGACGTGGTCGTATTTCCACATATGATTGTCCCACTCCTGGTACTCGATGAACGGATCATACAGGGAATCAATCAAAGTCTTAATGGGTCAAAGAAAGTGCTCCTTTTAGCCTCCAAGAAAAAGATCGAAGACGGACAAGGAGCTATCGGCACAAAAGATCTGTATGAAATCGGCACCATCTCTTCCATCATGCGCCTCATCAAGATTCCTGAAGGGGGAGTAAAGATCCTCGTGCAGGGAATTTGCCGAGCACGCGTTAAGGACATCATCACCGATAACGACGTACTTAATGTACTGGTTGATCCTTTAGTTGAAAATTACGATGAAACGTCACAAGAACTCGTGCACCACATTCGTCTTATCAAGGAACAGGCTGAAAAAATTAGCTCATCCACTCATTCATTCAGCCCAGATTTTCATCTCATTCTTTCAAAAATGCACGATCCGCAAAAGATTGCCGACTTTATTCTGTCTCACTTGAATCTTTCTGTTGAGGACGCTCAGAAGCTTCTTGAAGCAGAATCACAAGCAGATTTCCTTGAAGGGATTTACTTGCACCTTAACAAAGAAGTTGAAGTTGCAGAAACCCAAGAGCGCATCCGAAATAAAGCTCGCGACTCGATGAATAAGGCACAAAAAGAGTTTTACCTTCGCGAACAACTCAAGGCAATCAAGCAAGAACTTGGGGAAGACGACCTTGAAGAACTTGAAGCAATGCGTGAAAAATTATTGCTCCTTGATGTCTCTGATGAAGTACGAGCTGAAATCGTCCGTCAAATTTCACGTCTTGAAAAAACTGCTCCTGATTCTGTTGAAGCAACAGTCACCAGAAACTATCTAGAAACGATGCTCGCTCTCCCTTGGAACGTTGAAACTAAAGACAATCTTTCCATCGAACACGCAAGCAAAATTCTCGATGAAGATCACTTTGGTCTTAAAGACATCAAAGATCGCATTCTTGATTTCATTTCGATCAGGAATCTTAAAGAAGACGGTTATAGTCCTATCCTCTGCTTTGCAGGACCGCCGGGAACCGGTAAAACCTCACTTGGTAAATCGATCGCTCGTGCCTTAGGCAGAGCCTACGTTCGCATCTCACTTGGCGGCGTCAAAGACGAAGCTGAAATTCGCGGACACCGCAGAACCTATGTTGGTTCGATGCCAGGGCGTTTCATCCAGGCACTTAAAAAAGCAGAATCAAAAAATCCGGTCATCATTATTGATGAGCTTGATAAGATCGGCTCTGATTTCAGAGGTGATCCTTCAGCAGCCATGCTTGAAGTCCTTGACCCACAACAAAATAAGACGTTCTACGACAACTATTTGGGCGTACCATTCGATCTTTCAAAAATCATTTTCATCGCTACCGCAAATAACATCGATGCTATTTCAGAACCACTGCGCGACCGTATGGAAGTGATAAACCTTGCCGGCTACACCGTTGACGAAAAACTCAATATCGCCAAACAACATTTAGTCAGAAAAGCTCTGGCTGATACGGGACTTGAAGGCAAAGGAATCGAATTCTCAGACGACGTGTTACGCGAACTGATTTCTCACTACACCCGAGAAGCAGGGGTCAGAAACCTTGAACGCGTCATCCGCAAGCTCTGCTCAAAGGCTGCTCGTTCATTGGTTGAAGAAAAACGCTCACTGATCTTCATGCCTGAAAATCTCGATAAACACCTCGGACCACGAAAGATCATCGATTACGATCAACACAATGAACATGCGGTCGGCATTGCCAACGGTCTTGCATGGACACCCTACGGCGGCGAAATGCTCCCGATTGAAGCAGTCTTAATTCCAGGCAAAGGACGCATCACCGTCACCGGACAACTAGGTGATGTTATGAAAGAGTCCGCCCAAGCGGCACTGACCTATGCTCGGGCTCACGCTGACGAATTTGGCATCGACCAAAAGAAGTTCACCGATTTTGATATCCACATCCACGTTCCCGCAGGCGGCGTTCCTAAAGATGGCCCTTCTGGCGGAGTAGCGTTCTTGGCCTCTATCTTATCAGTCCTAACCAACTGCCCAATCAACGCAACGTTTGCCATGACCGGGGAAATTAACCTACGCGGTAAGGTGATGCCAATCGGTGGAGCAAAAGAGAAGATACTTGCCGCCAAACGTAACAACATCAAGACGGTCATTTGCCCGCTTCAGAACAAACCAGACTTGGTAAACAGCGAAGAAATACTCGATGGCATTGATGTGTTGTGGGTAGAACATGCTGACGAAGTGATGCACAAATTGCTCATGCCACGCGCTGCATAACACGCTTGTTTTTTCATAAGAGCGCAGAGGATGTAACAGTTCCCTGCGCTCTTTACTTTTTACTCAGCCCGAACCATACCCACAGTTGCCAAGACAAAAAACACAAGCCCTGCATTTTTCTATTGATTGATAATCGCTTGTTTACTATTTATTGAACTACGCACAATCCTCTATCGGCCTGATGCTGTCGTTTGCGCAAGCCACCATCAGTATTCCCGTACCGCACACGGGGTTCAAGACGTTCAGGAGCTAGTTCAAGTGCCTTACACAACTCACGAAATGCAGCCAGCTTAATTTTTTTCATGCATTCCAACTCTCCCGCCCCTGCCTTCCAGTCGAAAAAGAGAGTCGAAAGCGCCATGTCACACAAAAATGTACTTTTTCTGACATCTCTGAACAAATCAAGCCCGTCAGTACCAAATCTCGTGTCTTTATCCGGAAATCGCCTCGCAATCTCTTTTTGCACTGTTGCATAGTGAGCATCATCTTTTACATGGCAAACATCATCTTTTAAGACTAAGTGGAACGCTTTTGCAACCTTATCAATCACTATCAGAGCCTGTAGTACATCTCGGCGTCTCTTGCCAGAAAAAGCCAACGCATTAGATGCCTGAGATGCAGGCATTGCTTGCTCTATTTCAAGAGCGAGACGATTAAATTCACGCTCAACTACATCACCAGCCTTACAAGCAGCGATCCACAGAGCTACCACCAGCATAATTGCTATTTTTTTCATATCATTCCCCCTTAAAAAATAATCATGAAACAAACCCTACTCAGACATTTTACATGCATAGAAAAATGAAACAATGAACTTTTCAATCAGCCATTGCAAGATCATATTCTTTCAAAACCATGAACTTATGCACACAATCCGCCGCCACCACCAAAAAAATTCAGATCAGTCGCATCGATGGCGCGCGTCACAAACATTTTTGAACCGCCCGCGTCACGCGTGCATCCAGTTCCAATCAAAGAACCATTAGGAGCAAGGGCAAGATCTTGAATCTCATCCCCGTTACCATCGCCAATAAATGGACTAATAACCACTCCACCCTTTCCAAAAAGCGGATCGAGATTTCCGTTGCTGTCATAGCGCGCAAGAAAATATTTGTCCCCCGCTCCTCCATCGGTTGATCCAGCCACTACGATTTTTCCATCAGGTTGCAGTACCACCGCATTGATAACATCAGTGCCACCAGGAGCAGTAAGAAATGATTGAGCCACAATGCCACCATTCCCAAATGTTTGATCAAGAACACCTTGGGATGTGTAACGAATAAGAAGCGCCTTTCTGCCTCCTGCGTCTGATGTAAAGCCACCTGCCACAATAGCCCCATTTGGTTGTAAGGCAAGGCAGATAATTTCGTCATGATTTCCCGTACCAATAAACGGCTGAAGAAGAACCCCATTTCTCCCAAATGATTGAACAAGTGACCCTGCTGCATCATATTTCAAGAGTACGCATTTAATCTGCCCTACTCCGCCATCCCCACAGGTTCCACCAACAATCACCGATCCATCAGCAGCAATCACAATCGCAGTCCCGGTATCATTATGCTGGTCACCCAAGAATGGCTGTAGCACCTTTCCTGCTCCTCCAAATGCCTCGCCTGCTATTCCTTGGGAGGTATACGATGCAACCACCAACTTTTGCCCCCCCGCATCTTTTGAATAACCTGTTACCATTGCAGTATGTAATCGTGTTACCGCAACCGCTTTGATCTCGTCGTACGACCCTGTTCCCATGAACGGCTGATTCACCAATCCATGTACTCCATAGTTTGTATCGAGAGCCCCCGTATCAAGATACCGTGCTAGCAAGAACTCATACTGACCAACTCCAACGCGTGTTTCACCCCCCACAAGAAGTAATCCATCTGATTGGAGCGCCACCGCATTAATTTGATCGTACAAAAGGTTACTAAACTGGTGGACCACGATTCCCTCAGTACCAAAGCCAGAATCTAGTACACCAGAAGGAAGATACCGCACAAGGGCCAGTTTCCATTCATTTGCAATAGCGTCTCCTGCATACCCAGCAAGAATGATACGACCATCAGGAGTAAGCGCAAGCCCCGTTGCAATATCAAAAAGCTCTGTGGTAACAAACGGCTGCTTTACGAGACCCTGCACGCCAAAATGATAGTCAGAAAGACCTGCAACATTAACCGATGTGTCAAGATACCGCTTGAGATCAGTAGTGAGTGTTTCTGGTCGTAGTACCGCACCACCCCGAGGAAAACAGGCGTTCCCAACAAGGCCAAATAGTCCATACACAAGCACGATATTCTTCACCGATTTTCCTTACCTAGGCAACACACACTACCCAGGTAAAAAATACCTAACGAGAAAAGAAGGTGTCAAAACTATTGAAACGCAACATAGAAAAGCCACCAGCACCACACTTTTAAACTCTATTTGTTCATTAAGCTCAGAAAACTTATTACTCAAGCTTATTTGTTTTATTGCTATTTCTTCAAAAGAACTTATACTTCGAGCGAACTTTAATCTTATTTTTAAGGAGTTTTTCTATGAAAATGAAAACTATCGCTTTAGCATTGACCCTTGCAGTTGTTTCCCCTGTTATTGCCGAAGAAGTGGTAACTACTTCAGAAGCACAAGAACAAGCACCAGTTGTTATCGCCACTGAAGAAGTATCGGTATCTGCAACCGAACAACAAGAAGTGAAGAAAGCTACCACCACAGCTCAAGAAGAAACACCAGCAACAGAAGTGGCTGCTCAGTAATCCGTTTTACACGAGCAGATCAAAGTACGAGAGGGAGACAGCACAGCTGTCTCTTTTTTTATGAGGTTTATGCGGCAAAAAAGAGCATAAAAACGCTGCGAAAATGGCTTTGCATCTTTACAAGCAGATCACAAATCTTTAGCCTGAAAGCTTACCTTGTTTCATTAGAGTAGAAGGGAACGTATGACAGAAAGGCGCACTTTACCAAACAGCGGTCACGTGTTACGCATCAGCGGCACCATTATTGACGCTCAATTTCCACAGGCTCAAACGCCAAGTATTTTCAGCAAACTTCTTATCTCGATCCCGCAAGAAGATAATCCCAAGGTACATCGAGAGGTAGCGGTCGAAGTTGCCCAACAGTTGGGTGACGGGGTTGTTCGCTGCATTGCGCTTGAAGATATCGCAAATATTAGCCGCGGCTTATCTGTCAGTGATACGGGGGGCCCGATCTCAGTTCCTGTAGGAAAAGGGGTGCTGGGTAGGGTATTTGATGTTCTTGGTGCTCCCATTGACGGCCTTGGACCCGTTCACGCAGACACTGAGTCCTGGCCCATTCATCGCGAGCCGCCCTCACTTATCGAACAAAACATACAAAATTCCATCCAAGAGACAGGTATCAAAGTTATCGATCTTTTGTGCCCCTATCTTAAAGGATCAAAGATTGGTCTTTTTGGTGGCGCAGGAGTTGGAAAGACGATTCTTGTCATGGAACTTATCCGCAACATTGCTATTGAGCATGGTGGCTTTTCTGTTTTTGCAGGGGTAGGCGAACGAACACGGGAAGGAAACGAACTTCTTCTTGAAATGAAAGCTTCCCACGTCATTGATAAAACAGCCCTTGTTTTTGGACAAATGGGGGAAATGCCTGGAGCTCGCTTACGCGTGGCACTTACCGGTCTAACCATGGCTGAGTATTTCCGCGATAAAGATAAAAAGGACGTGCTCCTGTTTGTTGATAACATTTTCCGCTTTGTCCAAGCAGGCTCTGAAGTTTCCGCGCTCTTAGGGCGTATGCCTTCTGCGGTGGGGTACCAACCTACCCTGGCAACAGAAATGGGATCTTTCCAAGAACGGATTGCAAATACCATCAATGGCTCTATCACGTCTATCCAAGCAGTGTACGTTCCAGCCGACGATATTACTGACCCAGCGCCAGCAACCACCTTTATGCATCTTGATGCAAACACCGTGCTTTCTCGTAGGCTCGCAGAACTGGGGCTCTTTCCTGCTATTGATCCTCTTGAATCGAACTCAAAGGGACTTTCTCCATACATCATTGGTCAAAAACATTATTCTGTCGCTCGAAAGGTTCAGCATCTTCTGCAGCGATATAAAGAGCTACAAGATATCTTGGCGATCTTAGGGATGGATGAACTATCAGATGAAGATAGACTCACTGTTCGTCGTGCTCAAAAAGTGCAAAAGTTTTTGACTCAGCCACTGTTTGTTGCGGAAAACTTCAGTAATATTCCTGGACAGTATGTGCCAAAAGATACCACCATCAATGACTTTCAAAAGCTTGTTGATGGAGAATGCGATGACCTTCCAGATCAGGCATTCTACATGGTTGGAACACTCGAACAGGCCTATGAAAAAGCAGACAAAATAAAATTTGAAGAAAAGAAGCATGGGGTATGAAGCTGACCATTGTTTCCCTGAAAGGAAAATCGGAACATCACGTTGCCTGGATTGAGGTTAACACTCCCGATGGCAACTTTGTCATTCAACCGCAGCACGCTCCGACAACCTTCATTCTTTCAGAACAAAAAGATTTCACGTATTGCCTTACCACAGGGAAACTTGAAACGTTCACCATTGAACGATCTGCCCTTCTTTCAGTTGAACGCCACTCGGCACTGTTACTGATTGA
This sequence comes from uncultured Pseudomonadota bacterium, assembly GCA_964604015.1. GTDB lineage: Bacteria > Babelota > Babeliae > Babelales > CAIQNR01 > CANNBR01. Next base: position 199,430 of record CAZRXF010000012.1, on the reverse strand, counting down.
TTAACGCCCCGCACAACTCCTCTCCATTTTTACAAAAAAGGCAACTCTGCCCACACTAAGTCACTCCATCCTACGTATGTTCACCCTCTCGATTTTTATCTATTTCTTATCTGGAAAAAAATCCCGTTATCGCCCCGTTTTGTTCGTCACCTTTTTCAGCTTTGTAGAGGAACCGTTCTCCACGTGAAAATGGCCGCTTTTAAGCTCAACTTACCCCCCATAGCAACCTTGACAAGGAACAATCGCAATGTTACGATGCGATCAAATTTTGAAATAAAGAACGTCCCTAAACGAACAACACTACGGTGTTGTTCACCCCCCTAACCCTTCAGCTTATTCTTAAGTTGGAGGGCTTTTTCTTTTGTCTTACTTTTTTACACGGCTACAAACTAAAAACCGTCCCCACCTGTACAGGTAAGAACGGCTTACAAAAATCTGATACGAGCTGCAGTCCCCTCGCCACTTCCATTTTCACGAAGGACCTACTGTATAGCACGCAAAAAAAATAAAGTACACCTCACGCGACAGAGAACTTTGTCCATTCAAGAGGATCAATGGCGATATTTTTTATGCGCATCTCCCAATGTAAGTGATACCCTGCTGCATACCCTGTCTTGCCCAGGCGCCCGATAGGATTACCTTTTTTAATCATCTGCCCTACTTCAAGATCATCCGCAAATGAATCGAGGTGAAAGAGCAGAGAAAGTATCCCACACCCATGGTCAATGACCACTGTGTTACCGCTGTATCCATAGCGCTCCTTAACCACCACCTTACCGTCCTGAGGTGCCCATACAATGCTACGTGGATGATTTGCAATATCGATCGCCTTGTGTGCATAACGTCCCCGTTGTGGCGTTGTACGGATATTTCCAAACTCCGTTGTGATGCTCAAAATGTCAGTCGGCGCACAAAACTGCCCATGCCACAATTTACGTGCTGGTGATTGCTCGCTGAGCACCGCCAACTGGTCAGTAAGTTGCTGTGGCGAAAGCCCTAACTCTTTTTCTTTTGCAACGTAATCAGCCGAAACTGTTAAATTTCCCTTTTTGAAAGGAAAAGGAACCACTTGTAGCTTTCCTTCCAACGTCACCACATTTTCAACCTGATCCATGCAGTTGATGGAAAATAGGTACTCATTGGGCGTTTCTTCACAATCGATAGGAACAAACGTTTCATACACAAGAGAGCCTTCTTTTTCTGGCACACAGTCAAATGTTTTACTAAATGCATGCAGCTTTGCTTCCTTCAATGGCTTGCTTGATTGAAACTGCAACGTCAACGTCTTACCTTGAAAGACTTTTAAATCAGTAACAGGGCGCACAAAAGCGGCCTGCAGGTGTGTGTTATCAACACTAAACTGACGTTCCTCGATTGCTTCATTCTTATGGAATGTACCATCAACAAGCTTTACCTTAAGATCATGCTTTCCGTTGGTTAATGCACGCGTATTAATAGTAAAAGGATGTTCGAACGAACATTTGCCTATGGAAAAGTTGTAGATAAGAGGAGTTCCATCAAGAAAAACCGAAATCTTACCAACTTTATAGGGATGACATCCATTCACCACACAGGAGATATCCCCTGCATAATATCCACCTTGGGTGATACCAGAGAGAATGACTTCTGGGCTCTTCTTATCGAAGAAATAGTGATACGTATTTTTACCAATCCAACCAACCACCCCGAGAACAACCACCCAAAAGAGAAGCTGCAATTTTTTCATAAAAATCCTCTTTTCGTACGCGCATGTTTCATTGACTTTCTTTATGCGAATGAAGCATACAGAAAAAACGAATCTATTGATAGAGGAATCAAACCAAGGAAACCACCAAAACCATGAATAAGAGCGCTCGTTCCACCATCTTCATTATCCTGATTACGATTACACCGGGTTCTCTTTGCGTAGGCTCTTCAGTTTCTACGGAAACAATCGTTCCTTGGAACAGTACGTTTAGTGGCATCAACGCACCTCCTGTTGCCCCACAATCTCTTGCAAACACCGGGCCATTCCAGCAATCACCAATCCCCGCCCCAGTCACGACACCAGTTTCAGACAATCCCTTTGCCACATCAGCGAATGCACTTTCAGAACAAACAACACAAGCAACCGCACAATCTATTTCGCAAATCTTAACAAGCATTTACACGCCGCTCTCTCAAAAAGTAAACGCCATGTTTACTTCAGACACTTCAATGGGTGGCTCACCCCTGAAAGTTGGACCACGATCAAAGTACAGAATTCCCACAGCCGCCCAGGCAATCGGCAACCTCAACAATGTCAGTTTCACACAAGGGCAACGAACCATTCTCACCCCGCCCCAACCTCTCTTTCCCGACAATCAAGAACTTGCCCAAGCGTACGAAAATTTTATGGGGGCACTGAAAGCAACACCCAGTTTTTTTCCGTTGTTTAGAAAGGTGCACATTGTGGCACTCCATCAAATTTATATGTACCTCGTGGGAATCTATACCGCGTTAAACATGACACACATTGACGATCTGAAGTCATACATGGTCACCGAAAAACAGTACGCCCTCAATAAGAAGACACTCATCGTCAACCATCTGGTCAACGTTGTTATGGCACAACTGGGGCAAGCTATCAGATCCTTGCTACCGGGTCTTGCTGAAAGTTCAGCCATATCCACGGGAATGCGTTGTATCCAATCTGATCAGATGAGCGACCCAAATATTTTTATTCTCGATATAGAAAAGTCAGTGCTCGCTGTCCTCGGGCTTGAACAACTTGATACTTCTCTGACCTCTCTTGCATACCTTGGGATCAGAAAATACATGCCTGTTCTTGGCATCACGGAAACACCCGATTTAACTGCTGCGCTCACTCTTTTGACCTCCACAAATTTCTCAGTCAAAAATCTGACCCCACCCCAAGCTCGCGCACTTTCACAGACCATTTACTCGATTCTTGCTTACATTACAGCTCAAGCAACAACTGCCAATGTTGATGCTCTTGTCTCGTACCTTACCAACCCAGAAACAGCAACCCCATCATCGGATCAAACACAACTTCTTGGTTCTTTGGTTACTCAATTTTCTCTTGGAGAACCACTCACACGCTACATTTCTCTTGCACAGAATTACGCACAGCTCTTACAAGAAACAACACCAAGTGCCACACCGCTTACAGCCGAAGAACGCCAAGGACTCAAGAGTATTCTCGCGTACATTCTTGAACAGTATGAGGCCACCACTGTTCAGGAGCTTGCTCAAGTGGTCGAAATCCTGGGAAAACTTAACCCAACCTACCAAGTACTTACCCCCTCACAAGCTCTGGCGGCAAAAGACATTGCTCTTCGTATGTTGGGACAACCTCCCTATACCACACAACTTGCTCTTGAAAATCTTACTGACACACAACGAGCAGACCTTTCCTATGCGCTATGGGTCGCAAGCAACAACGCCGCAAACACAACTTTTTCAACAGCACAAATGCAATTATTCCAATCGATTGCCCTTCCTTTGAAAGAAAATCCTCTTTCTGCAAGCAGTCTTACAGCGCAACAAGCAACGGCACTCCAACAAGCTCTTGTCGCTTTCAGTTCCTACACGCTTGCTCCTTTGACCGCTGCTGATTTTGGGGTCCAAGTACAAAGCACCTTAACTACAGCCAACCCCTCACAGTCAGAACAACAGCAACAGAATGACATCATGCAAGCACTTCAGGTTATCCAATCGCCTAGCTTTACTTCCTTCAATCAATTAACAACCGAAGAACAAATTCTTGTTTTGCAGCTCTTCCAGACCTTCGATCAAGTCTACGAGACACGGCTTCAATCACACCGCCAGGAATCTTCTTCGTTACGATTCTTGTTTGGGCAAAATCCAGGTGATACGCAAGCACTTTGCTCAAGTATCACTCCGTCTCAATACGAAACATTGAACGCTCTTGACGCTGCCCTTGAAGCAACAACCGGCCCCGTTTCTTTCAAAATACTGACTGAAATCAAGGCACCAAGTGAAAAAGCAAAATGGATGGACCCGCGCACAGCACTTCTTAAACTTTTCACTGTTCCTCAGGCACCTTCTCAAAAAGGAGTCACGCCACCTTCGACAGCAAAACCACGCGTTTCAACACTGAATGGAACCTCATTTCTGAACATTCTTCTTCTGATTAAAAAGCGCCAATTCCAAGACAAACTGGTAACAAACTTTACCGCATCTCTTTCTCCTCAAAACGTCGCCCTCTTTCAAGATGCACTCCCGATTATTAATCAGCCAAACTTTCTGTTTAACCAAATTAATGCACCAACGCGAACCGCTCTTGCAACTACGCTTACTTCGTACAAAACAAAAGTACTTTCTCAACAAAAGGCATATAAACCGAATCTCAACATCTCAGATCCAACTGAAAATGCTCTTCAAACGGTTGCTGCTGTCATCAGCTCACACAATAATTTCAGTGCCATGCGCAAGGCGTTCTTAGCTGTTCTTAAGGAATATCTCACTTTCTTTAATCTTTACGCCCGCACACTGCAGAACATTTCCAACACACCAAACAATCCTTCCTATGTTGGCCTGACACAGTTCGCAGACTATGCGCATGCCATCCGCACAGCATTGCAGTACGAAAGTTCTTCTAATGATTCGATTGCAAAGCTCCTTGAACAAGCAAACCCGCCACTCTTTTTCTATGATCCTGCAACATTTAGAGGAGTTCGTCTTCTTCCAAAACTTGCTGCCGAAGTTGAAAACAGTAGCGTTGCCCCCTACCCAACATTTGGGATTGAACAGACCGTATCGCCAAACGGAACCGCTCTTGATCCTCTGACTGGTCAAACAGTTACCAACTTGCAATCGATTGGGTCATTTGCGTATCAAAAATTCTTCTTCTTAGAAGCCCCAGATGCCACCACAGAAGTAACAGGCATTCTTCCAAGCTGGGTTAAAAAAGTAGCGGTCACCTCATCAAAAGGTACCTCGTATCTCTATGAACCGAACAATCTTCCCAAAGATGGAATAACTGGGTTTTATATGAACATTCCTATTTTTGGAAAAGACCCGAGCGGAGCAATGACCATCCGCCTTTATGAACAACCAATCATTGCTCAACCGGCATGGCTCAATAAATCAGGAGCGGCTTCAGGAACCCCACAAGCAGGAGCCATTCCAAGCGACAAGGCAGGAGTTGTCACGCTCCTACGAGGCTGCCTGGGCGACTTCCAGGCGCTTCTTGATCTTGATATTTTTGACCCCTGTCTCACGATTATTTTCAGTTCCGCCCTTGCATTAACCGATGATGCCAAACTCCAATCAGTAGCCCAAACACGTATCACGAGCAAGATTCCTACCTGCAGTGCCTACCTTAAAGAAAAGACCGCCATGCTCGAGGCGCAACAAAGTCCTCTTGCACCAACAGCTGCATCACAAGCATTGGGTACCACCGTTACCACAGCAGGAGGAGGACAATGACAAAAAAACAATGTCTCTTTTTTCTTGTTTTTTCCTGCCTACCAGCAGCTCTTCGCTCGCTTGATACACAAAAGATCGTAGAACATACCTTCGGACCTACAGGCACCGAACTTTCATTAGTCTCGTATCATTTTGTAGAAGACCTCTTTTCCGAACTTGCCCACACAACTCCTTATGAACAGATGCGCGCTTGCACACAAGCAGCTACCTCACTTACTCAAGAAATTGAACACAAAGAAGCACAACTGGCCACTGCTCCCCCTGATGCGCAATCATATATCGACTATTTCCTGAGTGTCCTTACCGTACAACGTGATCACTTTGAACGAGTTGCACGTCTTATCAAACAAGAAATGCCCCAAACTCAGCAGTACCTGGGGTGGATCAAAAATGCCTGGTATCGCACCATCGCCTTCTTTATTTCCCCCTTCAAAAGCTATCGCACGCCCATTCAGACTCTTGCCCATGATCTTGTCAAATACACTGAAATAGAACGAGATGAAATTCTGACCAATCACAAAAAAACGCTGCTCCTTCTTGTCGGACATAACCGTTATGACATTCCTCTCATCATCCGTTTTTGGGATTATCCACGATATCGTCACCGGCTTTTAAATGGAGTAAAACAGTTGCAAGGAAACGCCTACCCACAGGCAGGAATTTTTGCAGCCGCTGGTGAAGTGCTTGCCGATGCGGCAGCCGCAGCCAGTGAAGCACTCGCAGATGCAGCTGCCGCAGGAGGAGAGGCTGTTGGTGCTGCCACTGTCGCAGTAGTAAGTGCTGCAGGTAAAGCTGCAACAGAAGCTCTTGCCGAAGCAGGGGAAGCTTTGGGAGAAGCACTAGCAAATGCGACCGCAGCAGCAGCTAAGGGGCTGGCAGAAACTGTCGGCGATGCTTCTGCAAATGTCCTTGCACAAACTGCCGGCGCTGCAGGGCGAGCACTTGCCGCCACAACAGAAAGTCTTACAACAGAATCAACTGCTACGGCAGCCTTAGCCGCTGCTCAAGAAACCGTTACCGCTACCGCACAAGGTGCCGCACGGACCACGCAAGAAAGTCTTCAAACATTAGGAGTAGCACAAGGAGGGGCAGGAGCAGAGGGAGACCTAGCAGCACAAGGTGCAGCGGAAGATGCAGGAAACTCCGCTGCCGTAGAAGAGGGGCAGTCAATTACTCAGACGGGTGACCAAGCACTTCAGACAACACCAAAATCAGGAGAAAAAGCTGCCGAAGAGGCACCTAAAACACTGGGAGCGCGCTTTAAAGCATGGGCAAAAAAAACATTCACTCTTAAAGAATTTGGGAAAATGGCTCTCATGCTCATCCTGCAAAGTGAGGTTTCTATGGGTGCCCAGCTTGTCGCATCATGGCAAAGTGCCCAAGATGCTCTTACCTTCGCATCACTTTCACAACAACGTACAACGCTCATGACTAATCTCAATCACTATTTTTCTGCGCTAGCCACGCAACAAAGCAACACCATGGCTCGCATTGATGCGGATTTTTCTTCAAAAATTGGGCTCATTGCCGAACAACTGTGTCTACAACCGACAAGTGACGGTACAGTTGTCATCAGAGGATTGATGCCTTCTCTTTTCACCCTCGAGCAAGCATTTATTACACAGGCTCTTACAAGCGCCACCGTCAAGCAGGTCTTCTTCATAAACGCCTTGCAAGAAGATCAACTGTTCTATCTTTCTCCAATGGTAGTGCAACAAGTTATCCGTTCCTACGATCCATTTCTGTCAAACGGTCTAAAAAATAGTTGGTACAACCCGTACCGATCAGGAAATTGGCAATTTTGCTCTACTGATTACTCCGGTACCACCCAAGGCCCTGTAACGAGCTTTGTGCAGTACACCAACCAACCTTTTGCCAATCAAAATTACCCCAATGGAGATCCAACAATTGCCGTACAAAATAGTATCTTCACCGACTACATCCCTCCTATTGAACGCACCAAGAGCGGTATCGAATCATACACGATCTCAATTGAATGTACCTTACTTGCAAAACCATCTACTCCCTTCATGATGGGAGTCATGTTCAATGGAGCTCGATGGATCCCTGGGATTCTTGATCTTCATCATCAACATCGACTTTTGTGCATCTACTCACTCCCTCATCAAAAACCTGGAACGTACAATGTCGGCTTTGCAGAAACGTTTTATCAAAGTGCAACAAATGCAGCACAAGACCAACTTGCTGATAAGAATATTGCAGGCTTGAACGCCATCTGGCCTGCCTATCAGATCTTAAACCCAACTATCGACATTCTTGCCCAAGAAGGTGGCACTACAGCCGTTCCTAATCCAATCGCTACCATTCCAGCTCTTCCTGTTGGCACCCCTTACATTTTGACCATTCAAAATGAGGCTAACAACGTGACGCTTACCATTAGCACCAAAGATGGCACCGTTCTGTTTCCTACAGGACAGCCTTCTTCACCATCTGCCAACACCCCAGGCACCTCAGGAATCAATCACATCCAAAACCTTAATCGCGTGTTCTTCATCTATCACAACATAGGATTTACCGCACCTGGTTGTTCTGCGCAATTTACCATTCTACAGCCTCAGGCATTACGTCTTTCTGACGCTCAACAACAAGCCGTACGAGCTCTCACTACCTCAGGAGGATCTTCTTCATGATTATTTCTCTTTTTTTTCTGATGCTCCTCGCAGCTGCCCCTTCGCTCCAGGCAAGTAGTGAGCCCTCATCTTTTGTCGAAAAACTTACTCAAGAAAAAAATGCACAATCCCAGATTAATCTCTTTCTGTCCATCTTTCCTGACCCTGCAACTACCTATCCTTCTCTGAATAACATTGATGAAGCTGTCACGTTGGTCTATGAAACAACCCTTGGCCTTCCTCCCACTTTTTTAGATTCATTACGAAGATTTTATGCATTCCTTAAGCAAACGGCCGTAAACGAACATCTTGCAACCGTGTACGTACCACAAGGCAAAAAAAAGATTCCCCTCCTTTCTGCTCTTGAAAATGCAACAGAACAACTTGAGCAGGCACAACATTATAATGACAAAGTCGGCATGACAACCTGGCAAGCTACTCTCAAAAATCTTAATAAACTGAAAGATACGCAGGCAGCTAGCCTTGCGCCCAACATCGTTGACCTGTGCAGACAAACAAAAATCTGGCAGAACCACCTCAAGATCTTCCTTGCAAATTCGTTTTCTTACGAACTCCAACTTTTAGGGAACATCAACCAAGATGAAATTAAAATGTTCACCTTCATCCCACAGTTTGAAACAGCGTACTACAGCGATATTTATGTAAAACTCAGAAACGATGCTGAATACGTACGCATCTTTCTTGTCATGACCGATATTTTGCGTCAACGAGTTCTCCCTCATTGCACCGACTGGCGAAATATTACTGATCCAGCAGAACTTTACGAAGCCATAGAAACGTTCAAGCAGAGAGATTTTTATCAGTTTGCAAAGCAGTTTGAAATGATCTCTGTCAAAACAGAAACCACACCTCTTGAGCATTTTGCTTTGATTACTACAAAAACAGGACCCGTCGTTCCCCGTGGCTACCAGAACTACCTTTCTTGCACACAAGAAGCATCGCCAACTGTTACTCCTGCTCTTGGCATGGACCCACTCTTTCTCATTACTGATAACGTACCTGCTCTTACGTCATTTGGTACCTTCTTGCTCACTGAAGGAACTATTACCCCCCCAAAGGGAGATCCCTACCCAGGATTGATTCCTACAAAAAATTTCAAAAAATTATTTATCGAAAACCCTGATGGAAATGGCCACATGCCCACTCCTTTGTTTGTTGAGCTTCTTGCCTTTACCGCCATTAATTTACTCAATCAAAACAATTCCTATCTTTTTAATCAGGCAAACCTTGCAGACACCATGCAACGACTCAATTCTTTGCAAAAAAGAACCGATCTTTCCGTCTTTCCTAACCTTATTTTCTATCAACCTGAGGACCAGCTCTATCTGGAAGACATCAATACACTCACACCGCTTGTACTCACTAACCCCAATGGTGGTTCTGCTGCTCCTGCAGGGTTCTTTTCAAGTTTGTGGGATGACATTAAAGATGCATTTGAACGGTTAAGCCACATCTTAAAGAAGGGATTTGAAAAAGTAGGTGGTGTCCTCTGGCATGCCATCAAAACTGCTGGCAATTTTATTGTTAATCTCGATAAAAAATTTGGCCATTTCGTTCAAACGGGGCTCTCATTCTTTGAAAACGGCGTTGTGTATATTGCACACCAAACGGCATCTGGCATCGAAAATGCCGGAGATGACATTGCCACCGGTTTTGAAGACGTTGGGTATGGACTTACCACTGCGGCAAATGACATGGCATGGGCAACCGCTCAATTTGGTAAGTACATGGATGAAGGCATTGCAGAATGCCAGAAACTCACCAATGAACTTGTATCAATTAGTGAAGCGGGCCTTGCAGTTGTTGGCAGCGTACTTGGTAAAGTTGTTGCGACCATCACACAAGATCCACAATTGGGTGATGACCTGTCGGGACTCTTTGACACAGTTACAGATCTCGTTCTAGACGCAGTAGGAGATGCAGCAGATTTTATCATCGAAGGAGTTGGCGACTACTTTAAATTAACAAGGGAAGCTATTTTAGTTCTTGCAACCACGGCAGTTGGCGCTTTGACGGGAGATATCAACGCAGTCGGAAGTGTTTGGAATCAATTTGCTCAAGACCTTGTCACTTCCGTTCTGAATGGTGTCAGTATTCTTGGTAAATTCTTCACCGATGCTCTTAAAAATTTGATGGTGGGAGTTGGATATCTTGTTGCCGCACTCACGGACATTGTCACCGACCTTGCTGAAGCATTCACCGCATTTGGGGTTCTTCTTGTAACTTTCAGTCCTAAAGATGCAAAAGACGCCATGGAGTCAGTACGCCATGACATGAACGCTCATCGTCGCCTCATTTCAGCCATCGTTGGTGCCGTGTTGATGGTTGTGGTAACTGTGGTTACCCTCGGAGCAGCGGGCCCAGAAGCAGCAATTTTCATGGCAATCATGACCGCCGGTATGATGGTCCCAAGTTTAATCGGCGCTAACCAACAGGACATGGATAGCATGTCAGAAATTCAGACGCAGGAGGCATACCTTGCCGACTTTAGCCAATACGTCCAAGAAAGTGGCCCCGCACAAGCAGCTTTGCAAAGTAGTCTTGCTCAAGAAACGGCACTTCGCCTCCAAGAACAGGTTATCAACGCAGATCGCGGTCTTGTCTATTATGAAAACTATGTAAACAACTCCCTCAATGCGACACGTGCACTGCAGGCATATCAGCAAGGTTCGTTCTACAATGTGCTTTCCACACCAGACACTACCAACTACCCACAAACGGGAATTCTTCCCGCTGACCCTGGGTACACCTACGGTATCAAAACGGGACGTATGGATCTTAATCCTTCGCAGGGACTTCGTCTCTATAACGCACAACGAGGAACCTTTGCTCAAGAAATTGCAACCTTACCAGCACCGCTTGAAACACGAGAACAAGCGACCAACACGTTCTCTACCTCAGCATCAACACCAAGCCTTACCCAACATTTTATTACACAAAAAGATCTGGCCAACTTTACAACATTAAATAACACCGTTACAGTGCGCTGGCGCGTAATTTACGAAACTCCAGGAGATTTCTATATCGGTATTTACCTCAACAAAAACTACCTTGATACGGGATTCTTGAACTTCCTCAACCAAAATTTTGAGCAGGTAACGCAAGACTACGGTTTGTATGACCCGCAAAGTTTTGACAAGGCATGGGACCCTCTTAGAACACTTAACCGCCATCTTTATAACTTTGATTACTTTGCCCAAGCCTTCGTCTGTTACCGCAATAACGGCACTGCACACCGGCCGGCACTTGGTGTGTATCAACATCTTGGACAAGGATTTATTTCAGCAAATAACCAACCGTCTGAAGAACCGTGGTTTGAACGAGGAGCCTGGTACCAGATGACAGCCACCCGGCTTGAAAGAGAAATCAAGGTGACATTCACCAAAGAAGGTCAGCAAACACTTTCATGGACCAAAACCGTGCCTATCCAATCGCTACCAGATACAATGATTATTCCGTACGAAAAACTCATGATGCCAACAACCTACCGACCACAACAAAATTTCACCGGTTCTTTTGGTATCATCACTTCAGGCGCTGCTGTTGAGTATGAAATTCTTACCCCACAACAAACCGTTACTGTTTCTGCACCACGCAAAACTGCCAACAACACTGTGAACAACCTCCTTGCCACCTTCCCTTCCGGCATTCCTGGCGTTGCCTCTCCTGCTGCCGAACTGCAACGCGAACAGGAATGGCTTTCAGCACTTGAGACGAACACCAAACCAATCTTTGGCTCCTGGAATCTCGAGGCGTACAGTGATCTCACGGTTGCGCAGGGAGTGTATGTGTATCGCACTTCCTCAACAAACCTTGGTTTAAAAGCCCCTCTTTCTGATTTTGTGGTAACGTTGCAAAATCCTCCTGGCTCTTCTGCCATTGCAACTATCGGACTTCCTTTGGTCAACTCTCCAGCACAACTTGGGCAACCGATCACCGATTCAACAACGCTACTGATCAGCTTGGTAACCGGAAACTGTTACAACCAACAAGGAGTACTCCAACTTGCGTACCCTGATGCACTTGCCGCATTCCAACAACAAACCAGTGCCGTTCCTGCCCAACTTATCAAAGAAATAAACGCTGCTACGCAAGCATTCTACGCACAGGAAGTTGGGCCATTTATCTTTGAAAACGCAACACTTACCGGCGTCATTTCTGCACTCAAAAAAGATATTTTTGTCTACACCTGCTCAAGCTTTACCAAGTATCTTTCCGGTCTTGATTACCTCGTGTTTGTCACTCTTCCTGCTGGCGCTCTTCCTGGGCTCTCACAACCGCTCATGCCACTTTCCCCTACCAACACCATTAACTGCGCTATCAGTTTGGTAACTGGAACCGCCTACGCTCTGACAACACAGGGTAATGCGCAACATGGACTTCCTTCCACGTCCTGGAAAGCCATTGCACTCACCCCCTCTGGTAGATCGTTCCCTCAAACAATCAGCACCTATCAGCCATTTCTTGATAAAAAGACCATCACTGCAATCAAAGCACAAACAAATGCGTACCAAGCAGCAAAACAAGCGGCTGAAAAAGCGCTCCTTGCCGCACAGCTCAATCCTCCACCGCTGCCACCACCTCCTCCACTTCCACCAGCACCTCCGGTACCTTCACTTGCCAATTTGAACCTGTTGCTTCAAAATTCGGCGACCAATTCTGGAGGCGGTGGACTTACGTTTAACGGTTAACGATCATTTCAAGGGGAGATTTGTCTCCCCTTTGACACACCCCTCTCTTTTACTTTCATCTTTTTTCTTAAGTTCAAGAAGCATGTACCCCACTGCGCGTGGGGGAGCGCCAGGGGGTGCTTGCCCACCCCCTTGGAACCAGGGCACCAACGGTTCCCTTGGATCCCTATGACGGCAACGACGTTTCGCCACATCCTTCGGGGGACGGCTCACGGCTCTGCCTGATATGGACCTTTATTAAATTAAATTTAGTCACTCCTCATTAGGCGCAACTGAGTTGTCGACCAACAGGGCGCAACGAACGATTGGAGCCGAAAAAGCGATCAATCCGCAGGATTGTGTCCTGATTCCAAAGGGGTAGACAAGTACCCCTTTGGTGCCGCGCGCAGAGCGCATACATACTTCTTGAGGAAGAAAAGATGAGAGTAAAAAGAGAAAAGCTGTTTAAAAAAATAGTCCTTAACGGCATACTTGGTTCTTATGAAAAAGAACATAGCATCCTTACCCTTATTACCCGGTATCTACCTGTTTAAAAATAACCGCGGAACCGTTTTGTACGTGGGAAAAGCAAAGTCTCTGCGTAAACGGGTGGCCTCCTATTTTCAAAAACAAGAAACCGATTGGAAAGTGCACGCCCTGCTGGAAGAAACAGAATCAATCGATTACGTACTTACCAAAACGGAAACAGAAGCTTTATTGCTAGAAGCAGACTTGGTTAAAAAGTACCAGCCAAAATACAACGTCCTTTTAAAATCGGGCGATCCCTTTCTGTATCTCCTGATCACCAATGAAGCAGTTCCTTCACTCAAGATTGTACGGACACAAAAAGAAAAAGGGCGCTATTTCGGCCCCTTCATTCACAAACAACAAGCGCGCAAGGTGTACGAATATCTGATCAACACCTTCCGGTTGTACCGCTGTACTAAGAAAATTCCCAATGGCTGTCTTGATTACCATTTAGGAAAATGTGCAGGAAGTTGCCGTGAACAGTTTGAGACAACTGACTACTTGATAAGATTGGAACTTGCCATCGATGCTCTTGAACAAAAACGAACGGCATTCTTAGAAAAAGTCCAAGCAGAAATGCAAAAAGCAACTAAAGAACTTGCATTCGAAAAGGCTCGTAATTTGCACGAATATGCCCTTTCAATTGATACCATCTTTAAAACCCTAGAAACTCGGTTTACCCCTCATAAATACGCAAAAGATGTACTTGTTCACGCAATCACAGAACTTCCTGAACCCTATGCTGTTACTGCTCAAACGCTCCAAGCTATATTTGACCTCCCACACCCTCCACGCACTATCGACTGTTTTGATATTTCCCATTTTCAAAGTAACGCGATCGTTGGTTCCTGCATTCGCTTTACTGATGGGATACCTGACAAACATGCATTTCGTCGCTTCAAAATTCGAACGCTCACCGTTCAAAATGATTATGCAGCCTTGTTTGAAATTGTTCGTCGACGCTACAAAGATCCTTTTGAAAAACCTGATCTTGTTCTCATCGATGGGGGCAAGGGACAACGTAATGCCGTGCTCTCCCTACTGGAAGAAACTCCCTGTCTCAGTTTGGCAAAACGAGAAGAAATTATTTTCAGTGATAACTACCCAGAGGGCTTTGGTCTTGATGAGACCCAACCGGTTGGTAAACTGTTGATCTACCTTAGGAATTATGCGCATCATTTTGCCATTAATTATCACCGAACTCTACGATCGAAAGGCGCTCATGACGATAGAAAAGTTCACAACGGCAAGCCAGGAGCTGATAAATAACGCGGCTCAAATCGCAACTCAGCATCACAACCCGACACTCCAACCCTTGCACCTTCTTGCAGCCACCCTTGAAAACGAATTTTGTCTTACCTTCTTTAACATGACCGATGTTCCCACCCACGAACTAGCACTCTTAGTCAAACGCGAACTTGAAGTTTTGCCGACTGCCCGCGGGAATGCGCAACTGGGAATCGATCGCTCACTACAAGACTTTTTAGAAAGCTGTGAAAAAGAAGCACACGCTCTGGGCGATGAGTACATCAGTCTTGAACATATTCTTCTAGCTTTAACTACCACCACTCATATCAGCACTGCTGTCCGCAACTTTTTCAAGCAAGTAAACTTCACTGCCAAAACAGTCAAAGAACAGGCGCAAAAAATGCGCAAGGGCAAAAAAGTTACCGATAAAAACGCGGAAGCCCAGTACCAAGTACTTGAAAAGTACACACAGAATCTGACCAAACAGGCGCGTGAAGGGAAACTCGATCCGGTTATTGGCAGACATGAAGAAATCCGCCGCGTTATCCAAATTCTTTCTCGCAGAACCAAAAACAATCCCGTTCTTATCGGTGAACCAGGGGTGGGTAAAACCGCCATCATCGAAGGTATTGCGCAACGCATTGCTGTCGGCGATGTTCCTGAAAGTCTTGAAAACAAACAGATCTTTTCTCTTGATCTTGGCCTTCTGATTGCAGGAACCAAATACCAAGGTGAATTTGAAGAACGCATCAAAAACATTTTAAAGGCAGTAGAAGAAGCACAAGAAAGTATCGTGCTCTTTATTGATGAAATTCACATGCTTGTTGGTGCCGGATCATCTGGTGGAGGGATGGATGCATCAAACCTCCTCAAGCCTGCCCTTGCACGAGGAACACTCCATTGCATCGGTGCAACTACTATCAAAGAATATAAAAAATATATTGAAAAAGACGCTGCGCTCGAACGCCGCTTTCAACCAGTCTTTGTTGAAGAACCAACGCCAGAAGACGCTCTTTCTATCTTACGTGGACTGAAAGAACGATACGAACTGCATCACGGTATCCGCATCAAGGACCAAGCATTAGTCAGCGCCGTCATGCTTTCTGATAAAAACATCGCAGACCGCTTTCTTCCTGACAAGGCAATCGATCTTGTTGATGAAGCTGCTTCCATGGTGCGTATGTCAATCGACTCCCAACCAGAAACGTTGGATAAATTAGAGCGCCGTATCAACCAACTTGAAGTTGAAAAAGCTGCTCTTAAAAAAGAAAAAGATGATGCTGCATCAAAAGAACGCTTAAAAGAACTTGAAAAAGAGCTTGCAGAGCAAAAAGAGGAGCACAAAAAGCTCTACAACCAGTGGAAAGCAGAGACAGCACCGCTTGAAAAGATCAACGAGATCAAAGCAAAGATTGAAGAAGCTAATTATCAGTACCAAGTTGCTGAACGCCAAGGTGATTTTGCAAAAGCATCTGAAATCAAATACGGCAAATTGGTAGATCTTGAAAAAGAGCTTTCTAAACAACAAGAAAAACTCAAAGAACTTAAAAGCTGCCTCATCAAACAAGAAGTCGACGAACAAGATATTGCACAAGTGCTTGCACGCTGGACCAAGATTCCTGCCGAAAAACTCCAACAAAGTGAGACTGAAAAAATTCTCAAGATGGAAGAGTACATGCAGGCAAACGTAGTTGGACAAGATGACGCGGTCAGAAAGATTGCACACGCTATTCAAATGCACCGCACCGGACTGACCGATCCTAATCGCCCTATCGGGTCTTTCTTATTTCTAGGACCAACGGGTGTTGGTAAAACAGAAGTAGCTCGCACACTTGCAGATTTCTTGTTCCATGATCCACGTAAAATCATTCGTATCGATATGTCTGAATACATGGAAAAGCATGCAGTCGCTCGTTTGATCGGCTCCCCTCCAGGGTACGTTGGGTATGAAGAAGGAGGACAATTGACCGAGCAAGTTCGTCGTAATCCGTACAGCGTTGTACTGTTTGACGAAATAGAAAAAGCCCACCCAGACGTCTTTAATATTTTTTTACAAATTCTTGATGAAGGCCATCTGACTGATGGACAAGGCCGCCAGGTATCATTCAAAAATTGCATCATCATAATGACTTCAAACATCGGTTCACACTTAATTCTTGCTGCATCAAAGATTGATGAAAAAGTAAAAGAAGATATCAACAAAGAACTCTATCGTGTCTTTAAACCTGAATTTTTAAACCGCATTGACGCCATCGTCTTCTTTAACTCTCTTGATGAAAAGCAGATCATGTCTATCGCACGCATTCATCTTGAAAAGTTGGTTAAGCGCCTGAAAGAACGTCATGTCTCTCTCACCATCGATCCAAGTGTGGAAAAGTTCATGGCAGAAAAGGGGTATGTTAAAGAGTTTGGTGCTCGTCCACTGAAACGAGCAATTCAAGAGTATCTAACAGTCCCACTTTCACAGTTCATGCTCAAAAATCCAGAGGCTAAGACTGTTGCCGCAACAGTTAAAAATGATGCCATTAGCCTGTCGTAGGACCACACCATGAAAATGTTCATTGCTAATTGGAAGATGAATCTCACGTACCACCAAGAGCTGCTGTTTTTCCAGGATCATCTTGCTGAACTTTCAACCTGGAAGAACAAACTGATCATTTGCCCTTCCTTTGTTTCTCTTGCACCTCTCTTTGCACAATTAAAAGATACTGATGTTGGCTTAGCCGCCCAGACATGCTCAGAGTTTGAACCTGGTCCTTTTACGGGCCAGGTGAGTGCAGCATCATTAGTACAACTTGGGTGTTCCTACGTCATGGTTGGACATCCTGAAGAACGACTCACTGGAGTTACCCCTTCCCAGGTTGCTCAAAAAGCACTACGCGTTCTTGAAGCAGGCATGATTCCCCTGATTTTTGTAGGAGAAACTTTCGCCGATCATACGAACCAAACTACTTTTGAGGCACTTGAAAAACAACTCGCACCGCTTCAAGAAGCGTTGGGAAAAGCGTCAGCCTATCTTGTCTATGAACCGTTATGGCCGTGCCCTCCTACTGACCTTAATCATATCTCCGGTATACTTTTTTGGCTTAAACAACAACTTCCGGGATGCGCCCTTCTGTATGCAGGAGGCGTCGATGAAACGACTATTGAACCGCTTAAAGATCTTTCTCTTTTATGTGGGTTTGTACTGGGGCGGGCAAGTCTCGATTTCCATCTTCTTAAAAAAATAGTATCTTGAGTTCCTATTAAACCAAAAGATCGATCTTATAAGGTGTTACCTATGCTGTTCGGAATTTTAGCAACTGTCTTCGTCGTATTAAGCTTCTCACTCATCCTTTTGATCATGCTTCAAAAAGGGAAGGGAAGCCTCGGTCTTGGCACCATGGGTGGCGGGGCACAAATGCTTTTTGGCGGATCAGGCGGCCAGGACCTTTTTCAAAAAGCAACCTGGGTGCTCTTGGCTTTCTTAATGGTCGGCTCTCTGACTCTTTCTTTAATGAAAAGCCGTGCTTCTACTCGTTACATTCCTCGCCAAACACAAGCTCGCCGCTAACGGTACGTAAGGGTGTCTGAAAAAAAGGAAGGGTGCCAATGCTTCTTTTAAGCCTTGTCCAGGGTGTGGGGGCGTATACCATCGCGGTCACCAATACGTTTGGTCAGATTTTTCTCTTTCTTTTACAAGTTATTTTCACCTTTGTTACTACTAAGCTCAAACTCCACAAGCTGTTTGACCAGATGCGGATTATCGGGGTTGATTCTCTGAGTATTATCCTTCTGACCGGTGCATTTGCTGGCGGTGTTCTTGCGTTGCAAAGCTACGTAGGCTTCAAGCGTTTTGGCGCCGAAGAATTTATCGGGCCCGTTGTTGCTCTCAGTTTGATTCGAGAACTTGGACCAGTACTGACAGGGCTCATGGTCACCGGCCGAGCAGGGTCAGCCATTGCTGCCGAACTTGGCACCATGCAAATTACCGAACAGATTGATGCGCTCAAAACCTTGTGTATCAACACTTCCCAGTTTCTCATGGTTCCTCGCATTTTGGGAGCAACCATTATTCTTCCTTTCTTATCTCTCTTTTCTATGATCTGCGGCATCATCGGAGGCTATCTGGTATGCGTTTACATCCTGAATCTAAATGGTGAGCAGTACATTTCAGGGATCAAGACATTCGTTGAAATGGCCGACATCCGGCAAGGGCTTATTAAATCGGCAGTCTTTGGTCTTATCCTTTCATGGATTGGATGCTACAAAGGTTTTTATACCAATGGTGGTGCAAAAGGGGTCGGTATGGCAACCACGGAAAGCGTGGTTATTAGTTCCATTATGATTCTTATTTCTGACTACTTTTTAGACGCACTGCTTTTTTAGGGCCAGGCAATGATAGAACTGAAAGATGTTAAAAAACGCTTTTCTGACAATGGTCCATGGATAACTGACGGGGTTAATTTGACCATCCCTACCGGACAAATGACCTGCGTCATCGGAAAATCGGGGGAAGGTAAATCAGTTCTTCTCAAACAGATTATCGGACTTATCAAACCAACGTCGGGTGAAATCCTAATCGATGGTGTCGATATCACTAAACTGACACCCAAAGAGGCAGAACAAATTTTTCGTAAAGTCGGGTATGTCTTTCAATTTGCTGCACTGCTTGATTCTTTAAATGTCTTTGAAAATATTGGACTTCCCTTACTTGAAAAGGGAGTTCCAGAAGACGAAGTGCTTCCGATCGTCAAAGAAAAATTGGAGCTGGTTGATTTGAACCCAAACGATACCCTCTACAAATATCCTTCAGAACTTTCTGGTGGTATGAGAAAACGGGTCGGCCTTGCGCGTACGCTCGTAACTAATCCCAAGATTGTTCTGTACGACGAACCAACAACCGGTCTTGATCCAATCACCACGCACATCATTCATGAACTGATTACCTCGATGCAGAAAAAGTTGAATCTTACTTCAGTTGTAATCTCACACGATCTTGAGATCTTCAAATACGTCGATAACGTCGCTCTTTTATGTGACCGCAAAATTCAATACGTCGGTCCAGCAAAGACTATCTGGGAATGCGATAATCCGTATGTGTACCAGTTCATCCGCGGACTAACCACTGGTCCTATCAGAACTGAAATGGATCCACAGATCTAAGGCAATCAAAAAGAAAGAGCTCCCGTTTCCAGGAGCCCTTTTTTACTAAGAGGAACTTAACGTAGTTTCGATTGTTCTTGTTTTATGACCTTTTAACTAACGCACTGATTCGCCCAGGCAAAGAGACCGTATGTGCCTGCACAGTTTCCCATGAAGGGAGTTCTGGAGCCGTTGGAAGCATTCCACCCTTGTAGCGCGAACCAGCTGCAACCAACTCACCCATCATCATCCCGTTGGTAACTGCAGCGAGAGGAAGTTTTGTTCCGGTCGCTTTTTGTACAACAACAGGTGCTATTGTAAGCCCCAGAAGAGCAGTCCACCTTTGCCAGGTATCTGCACATTCACCACCGGCATAGCCAACGACTAAACCTGTTCCACCCATCAAGAGCCGAAGAAGAGTTGCTCGTTTTTCAGCCTTTTCATCTCCTAACTTGTTAGTGCCAGTGTTGTTAGAATTCAAGCCCATGCTTCCGCCATCACCAGTCCCCACATTTCCATCACCTGGAACAGGGGTTGGACTTCCAACGAATCCTGCACCGGAGGCAGAACCATCCCCAGCGGCACCACCGCCAGTTGCACCAGGCAGTTGATCAAGAGGATTTAGAAGATCGACACCACCTTGTCCTCCATCTACACCAGCCGCAGCTGCCGACCCGCCAGTTCCATTACCGGTAGGTAGCAGTGGTAACTGTGGTACTACTGTTACTAGCGTTGATGTTGATCCAGCAACCCCACCATCCCCTTTTGGCCCACCTACAGCTGTACCATCCTCATCTTCTCCATCAGCCTCATCGCCGCTTCTTTCTTGGTGTTCATCTTTCTCACCAATAAAAAATTCCGGACGTAACGTGTCTGTTACTGCTGGAAGCCCTGATGTCAGTGGCACGGCTGCTAAAGTTGCTGTACTTGCCAATGGATTTACACCATTTCCAGAACTATCTCCTGCACCACCATCATTCCCAAGGAGTGCCTCTTCAGTCTCGTCTTCTTTACCACCACCGCTTTGATCATGATCAAAAGATGGCGAAAGAGCTATGCCCGCTCCCGCTAGTCCTGCTCCGGATAAAGGAGAATTTGATCTTTTCGGAGATACTAATGAAAACGCAGAAGGGCTTGTACTGCTCCTTCCTCCTACACCAGGAGAACCTGCACCAGCTGAAGCAACTGCTGCCGTGGATACAATCGGAGCTTGAGTTGAGGAACCGAGAGCTGCATCACCATCGAATGAGGGAGGTAAAGAAATTACTGCAGGATCTAAAGTTCCACTGGATTCAGTACCGTCCTCCCCTCGTGCATCCAATTCCTCACCATCAGCATCTGTGATAGAAACCCTGTTTCCCGCCTCTCCTTTATTCCATTTTGCCCGAGGACGCGGCGTTACTACAGCCATACTTTCTGTACCGGATCCATCACCTGCAACAATTACCGGCATGCTTGCAGCCGCTGCAGCGGCTGTGGACCCAGCTCCCGCTGATAACGGTCTCTGCCTTTGTTCCGGCCCTGTTGAGCTAGGGCGAGAAGATGATCGCGCTGGTGGCGTTGTTGACGGACTTCTACCAGCTGTTGCGCCCAGGTGGTCCGTCTTGGGAGGAGTACGCCTAGCTGGCCCCGCTCCCCAGGCAGGCCTTGCATCTAACGGCATAGTTCTTGGTGACTTTGAGCGCGATCTTGCAGCTACCAACCCAACATCGCTCACTACCGCATCAGAACTTGCCACACCAGCCATAGTTCCCGCTGTATCACCAATCCCCGCTTGTTGGTCAAGAGGATCCGATGGCATCATTGATGGAACTCTATTCTGGTGCCCCTGGCCTCCATGACCGCCTCTACCCCTTTTCCTCGCCGCACCCCATGCACTATCTGAAACAGCAATACACGCGAGTAACAACATTCCTATACTTTTTTTCATGCAATCCCTCCGCATTTTCTGCGAGACCCTCCATTCAATTCACTCTCTTTATCAATCACTAAGGGACCTTCCACCATTATCCGGCGCAAGATCCCTTATTTTTTATTAAGGCATTGACCTAGTAATTAGTGACTACCCTCACCTGAAAGAGCAGCAGCGTCTTTCTTCGCTACAAACGACATCAATGCTTGGTCGTCATTATGCCCATCAACAGCACGCTTAACTGCGGAAGCGGCACCAACAACTACCACTGTTCCACATACCAATGCCGTGGCTCTTTCTTGTCCCAACACTTTTGACAAAACATACCAACCAAGACCTGCCCCGGCACCGTTAATCGCAAGGTTTGCAGCTCGTTTACCCATTGCCTTCTTTTTTGCGTCTTGCAGGTTTTTTGGCACAGTCGTCACAGTTGTATCCCCTGTAGCCTTCAATTCAAGTGATTGTCTAATGCCCTTAACCAGATGACTTCCCGTCTTGAGTGGCCACTCGCTCGCTGCTTCTACTGCAGAAGGCAATGCTGCCGCGGCAAGAAGATTTAGGCGATCACCTGAGATTTTGTAAGCAGCACCACTTGCAGCAACAGTCATCAGTGTTAATGCTTTAGAATTCAAACCCCTAAATTCAGCTGGCTTGGCAGGAGATGAGCTAGCAGCATGGATACTTCCTACAACGCAGAAGGCTGACATGAGCAACAGTATCGATAATTTTTTCATGATGATTCCTTTTTATTTACATGGTTAACGTATTAGCTCGGGAAGCATATACCGTTGTTTAATAAAAATCCACCGTCAAGGGGAGTACATTACCCCTTACCAAAAACCCCACTCTTTCTGAACAACTCTTCTTCTTATTTCCATCTTTTTTTGGTTCAAGACGCCTGTACCCCACTGCGCATGGGGGAGCGCCAGGGGGTGCTTGCCCACCCCTTTTGCGCCTTCCCCCGGCGTAAGGGGGCACAGATGTCGTGTTCTCACGAAAAAAGAAGAGGTGTTCAAATAGTTATCCCTTTTACGCCTGCCCTGCGGAAGGGCATACCTACATCCTGAACTAAAGGCATACTTTGTGGGCCTTCACAAAAAGAAACTTTTTTTTACAAACCAGAAGACTTGTTCTTGTCCTCATCATCTTCGTCCATATCTTCTGTCTCTTCGTCCTCTTCTTTCACTTCAGCAAGCTCATCTTCTTCATGTTCGTCATCTTCAGGCTCATGGTCTTCTTCTTTATGTGGAGCTGGTATGTGAACGGTAAAGCATGCAATAGAACTTCCTGGAATGGCGCACGAAAATGGCAATGCCGCTCCCGTCTGTTGCTTGCAACGTTCTGCATAAAACGCCTTTGTACCGCTTTCTTTTTTCTCCGCCCCTACTTCCTGAACCCCCAAAACCACCATCAAAAGGATAAAAAGTGTTATTCTCTTCATCTTCTCTCCTTTTATTACGGATATAAAAGAACGTTACCTACTCCCCAGTACATGTATGTGCGATCTTTTTCGGTATGTATTCCCAAATAACCAGGACCTTAGTTAGTATCCCAGTTTCTCCCCTTTTGCAACCGCTCCCAATCTTTACGGCAGTTATTCATTTTCTTTGTTCATTGGGTCAATAAACATGCCCTTACGTTCCCCTTTTTTTGCAAAACAGCCCCCGCGTTTTGCAGGGGCTGTTGAGATATTTGTGTAAGCAGATGCTTACTTAAAACATCTGGTTAGCTTTGAGCAGCTGGGTCTGTGTCGCCTGAAGCTGAAGCAGTGCTCAATGCAGCCATGGCGGCAGCTGCTGCAGCGGCATCTGCATCTTCATCATCGCTTACTGCTGCACCACCATCTCTTGTGGCGGCATCGACTGCTGGAGATGCCGGTGCTACTGGAGACACTGGTTCTTGATCATCTGCAGAATCATCAGCTTCTGCTGCAGGAGCAACATCTCTTTTTCCTGCATGACGAAGACGAGTTGCAGCATCGTCAGTTGAAACTGCTGCTGCTGAACTTCCATCTGCTGAAGTAAGGGCCGCTGCGGCTGCAGCATCATCAACTGGCGTAGGAGATGAAGAAGGGCTTGCATCTGATGCAACGATTTGACCAACAGCACCAACAAAAACGAACAATAAAACGATTCTTTTCATGTTTATTCCTTAAAAAGTACTTGTGACATTTCTTTTTTAGTAACCTCCGCGCTTCTTTTTCTTGTGTTCTCTAGAGTCCCCTCCCCGTTTAGAACCATCATCATTTTTTCGTAGCCCCTAGGACTACACGACTCCAATAGATTTTTCAGCAGTTTTGTAATGATAAGCCCAACTTTTTCAACCATGAGACTGAGACACTCCATTGTCATTTGACTCCGATACAGTACACTGCCATCACTCACAAATCACCGACTCAAAAAGGATGTCGTTTTATGAAAAAAATGTTTCTATTTTTCTTACCTTTTACGCTTTTTTGCGCACAAAAATCTCCCCTTCCTATCGTTGTGAGTCTCCATACCCATCTTGAAATGGCAGGAGCTCCTAAAACGTTGTGGGAAGAGATAGCAAAACGAAATAAGACCACACTTCCTGATGACGTGTATGATTTTCAAAGGACATATGACTTTGAGACCTTCAATAAGGCATACTTTGGGTTTTGCTCAGTCTTGAGGACACCTTACGATTTTTATTGTTTGATGGAAGATGCACTCATGCGCGCACATGCACGAGGGATCAAACTCATGGAAATAATCGTGAGTCCACAATTGGCAGAGGACAAAGAAATTTCATGGCAGGAAATGCTTGAAACGTGCAATACCACGATTGATATTGCGCACAGTCGCATGGACATGCGCGCCGGAGCGTTACTTACCCTCATTAAAGGTGCAGCTCCCGCTCAAGGACAAAAGGGAACAGAATACGTACGTCACCTGATCGAGGAACGCAAAAAAGGCAAACTCCAACACTTTGTGGGTATTCATCTTTCAGGCCCTGAGGAAGAAGTTGATGATTACACACAATTTATTGAGCCATTTACTCTTGCACGAGACGCAGGCTTGGGTTGTGCCGCTCACGCAGGAGAGTGGGGAAGCGCTGGCAACATAAAAAATGCAATTGAGCAACTAGGCGTTACTCGCGTTGGGCACGGAATCAGAGCAGGGGAAGACCCAGCGGTTATTGCATTACTTAAAGAACGCAAGGTGCATCTTGAAATCTGCCCAACAAGCAATGTCTGTACCGGCGCAGTAAAAAGTAGCCGAATAGTCGACCATCCTGCACGCACACTTTTTCAACAAGGGGTACGACTCTATCCATGTAACTCTGATGACCCAACGCTGTTCAGGGATACGACCGAACAACAAGAAGCCGTTGTTGTACAGGCAAACCTTGGCTTTACCGATCAGGAATTACTTGCCTGTCAGCGACATGCAATTGAGGCAAGTTTTTTAACTCGAGAAGATAAAGTCCTTGCCACGCAGGAATTGGATCGATACGAGCGAGCAACAGGATGCGTCGTCAGTTAAACATTTGAAACTCAACGTTATGCGCCTACCAACTCATCAAACGTTACGGTCAAGGGTGGATAGTTTTTCCACCCCTTGAGATTGTAGTGCCACCACTCAAAGGCAAATGGCTCAAAACCTGCTTCATCCATGATTTTTTCAAGCAACAGAATATTTTCACGGATATTTTGGGGCAGTTTTTCATAATTTTTTCGGTGCGCTTTTTCTGTCATATCATCAATTTCTGAAGGCATCGGAAGCTGGTGTCCGTTTTTATCGACAAGCGTAATGTCAACCGCAATACCCCGCGTATGAAATCCACCTTTTTCGGGATTTGCTACGTATCGCTCATCAGGAAGTGCTTGCCACAATGCCCGTTGCACCGGCATAGGACGATAGGCATCAGAAATGAACAATTTATAGCCATGTTTTTGAGCAGCCTTTACCGCCTTTGCCAAGGCGACAGCTGCATCTTTATGTAAAAACGGTTCGTTGTGACTGTAGAATTTTTTGTTCATGAAATTTTTGGTGGTATAAAAACACAGATCAACAATAATCCCGTCCCCGCAGTAGTCACGAACGTTTACCAAAGTATGCGTTTGAGCGGGGGTAACTTTTTTCTGCCCTGTCGCCACTGTTGTAGTCGACTTGTCACCTGCTTTGCACCCGACAAAGTGCGCAGTCCCCATTAATAACAACAGACCTAGAGTTGTTTTTTTTGTGTTCATTGTCATTCCTTTCCGGTTACAAAATTAGCCGTCTTCTTTTTAATCACATGACTGAAAAAATTTTCTTATCTCAGTAGCATACACCAGTGGTTGCTCCATAAAACTGACATGTCCGCACTCTTCAAAAACAACCCGCTTTGCCTGTGTCACTCGACGCGCCGTCCTTTCTCGAGTCCAATCAAACTGTCCGTAACAAAACAGCATGGGAACAGAAATTGTCTCCAATTCACCCCAGAGCGAAAGATCTTTAAGGGTTCCTGTCGCATCAAACTCATACGGCCCCCACATAATCCGATACATGTCCAAATTAAAGGTTCCTGCGAATGGCGGCATTTGACCGGAATGCCACAAAAAAGCATCTTGAAATTTCTGAGCTGCATTCTGAAACTCTGGCGAATCGGTGGTACCTGCCTTTTCATGTCGTGCAATAGTTTCTTGTAGTTCAGCCGGCATCAACGTAAGGCATTCACGCGTATCTTCCGCCCACTCTTTTGTCCCAATAAGAGGACTTGAAAGGACCAATGCTGCAACCTTTTTTTGATGATGAGCAGTGTAACTCAACGCAACAGTACCACCCCATGAATGCCCAAGTACGTACCAACGATCACCTCCAAGATGATCCAAGAGGCATGCAAGTTCCTCTACAAACCGAGGCACATCCCAGACAACTTCCACACCTGCTGCTGTAACTGATTTACCACAACCAAGCTGGTCATACACCACTACCGGACGATCAACAGCAAGTCGCCTAGCCATATCTACAAGGTGATCGTGAGAAAGCCCAGGTCCGCCATTGATAAACACCAAGGGAACTGCCGTAGCAGTTGCTGGATAAGAAAGTTTTTTATAAAAAATGGAACCATCAGGAATAGCTACAAACCCTTCTTCAATGCGCGGCATTTCGGGTTGCTCTTCCGCTTGAACAGAGCCAATGATCGACAACAATCCCCCGACAAGAAGCACATATCTCGTTACCATTCTCCCCTCTCCTCGTAGATTTTAAGAAAAATAAACCACTTCATATTTTTCAAGAAGCTCATTTTTAAGTTCATCAAGGAGCTGATGATACTGCGGTTCTTGGAGCAGCATGCTGATTTCACGATAACGGTCTTCAAACGATTTTAATGCACGTGCTTTTACCGTCAGCAGGCGTACTACTTCATACCCACCCGTTACTGCCTCAGGCTGTGAATAGGCACCCGGCTTCATATCTTGGAGCATTGATTTGCGCTCATCGGTCATTTCATCTTCTGAAAGCCAATATGACGTTGACCATTGAATCGCAGGATTATCAAGCATGGCACTCGAAAGATTTTTCAATTCTTCTTCGCTGAACAGCGTGTCCGGAATAAATCCTTTTTTAATACGGTAGGAAGCTTCTTCATACTCTGGGTGCGCATCGTAATAGTCGCGAACATCTTTTTCGAGTGCAACCAGACGTGAACGGACTTTAAAATTAATGAGTGAATCAATTGCCTGACCCATAGCAAGCTGGAAACGCCCTTCTTCGTAGGTGTACCCAACTTCTTTAAACATTGCCCGCAAGCGATCATCGGTCAGGTGATGTTGTTCTTTGATCGAGTTAATGTATTTATCGACCGCGTCTTCTGGAACCACCATGCGATAAAAATAAACCGCCTCACAGTACATCAGATTATCCATCACAAGCTCTTGAGCAGTACGCTTTCTACCATCGATAGACGGTCTTTGAATATCTAATTCGGTAATGACCACATCGGGAACTTTTTCAAACTCTTTGCTATCAGCCCCCACCTGTGAAGGAACGTTGGTGTAAATAAGTACCGCTATCTTATTGACTTCTTTTCCCGCAGGCCTTTTTTTAGCTACAGCTTTTTTTGGCTGTTTTTGTGATGCATTAGAAGAACGTACAACCGCCTCCTTTTTTTTCACCTTTTTTTCTCGAGCCTGCATTACACTCGGCACCGCAAGCATCCCAACAAGCAACGCAAAGAGCTGCGTCTTCAGCAATCCCGGTACCCGCACATCCTTTTCCATACCATCCCTTAGTAAAAAAAGGGGGCGTTCTGAGTAAGAACTCCCCCTTGTCTTGTTGTATATGCAACGTTTTTAATTAAGCACCTTGCTCCGCTTCAGCTTGTGCTCTTTGTTGTTCAACAAAAGCTGCTAGATCTTCTTGACTGATCGGCATTTGACCAGCTGGAACTACCGGTGCATTTTCAAAGAAAGCCATGTCTTCAACAACATCATACTTCTTTTTAAGTTCATCGATTTTTTCAGTCCACACTTTTGCCATCTTTTCGCGTTCAATCACTGCTTTTAGGCCTTCACGAACTTCATCGAATGAACGGTACTTGGTTTCTTCTTTGCTGACAGCATTAACAACCCAGAACTTTTTGTCAGAGCTTTCTACAACCATGACTGATGGGAAGGTTTTTACCGCTACCACTTTGTCCTTGATGTTTTTGTCAACATCAAAGCTGAAATCGTTGATTGCATTGAATTCACGAACTTTCAGTTTTTCAGCATCGGCTGCAGATTTGAAACTTGCTGCATTGCCTTTTGCTTTATCCATGAAAGCTTGTGCTTGAGCGCGTGTCCCAAATTCTACGCCAAGGGCTTTTACACCGCCTGGGGTTACCACCAACTCAGGATTCTTATGCTTTTCATAGTAATCCTTCATCTCAGCTTCAGAGACACCTACTTTACCAACTACGCTTTGTTCAAATTGCTTTGCAGCCAATCCACGCTTGATCATCTTAATAGCTTGTTCAAGCTCTTTTTGATATTCAGCATTTGATGCAACATCACTCAACTCAGCCCAGTGCATAACGATTTCTTCATTAGCCATGCCTTTGAAGATTTCTTGTTTTGCGTTAGGAAGGAACTGAATCATTCCCTGCAGACGAGGATTCGATGCAAGGAACTGGTTGTAATATGCCTGAAATTGAGTTTCCGTAATTACTGGCTTTCCACCGATGGTCAAAAGAACCGTGCTTTTATCGTTTGCATCAGGGGTAGACGCAGCTGAAACAGAAGATGTCGAACAGCTCTTCTTCTTGCAGCACCAGTCACAGCCAGAGAGCACCATTAAGGCAGCTACAGCAAGGCCATAGAAACTCTTAGTTTTGAATGATTGTTTACTCATCGTTGTTACTCCCTTTCCTTTATATACAAGGATTTACAATGTTTCTGAAAAGTACGCACTCTAACGTAACACAGAATAATAAAGTTGCAAAAAGCAGCTCTGGTGGTGTATCGCCACCCCTCTGAAACCCTACTTTCTTTTGAACATTTCTGCCTTGTTGTTTTGCACGCGACGTATGTATGCGCTCTGCGCGCAGCACCAAAGCGGTCCCTTTTTGTGGGCTCTCACAAAATACGCCTTTCGTTCAAGACGTAGGTATGCCCTTACGCAGGGCAAGCGTAAAAGGGGTGCTTGCCCACCCCTTTTAAAACAGGGCACCAGCTGTTCCTCTGGACCCCTTGTCGGCTCCAATCCTCCTTGCGCCCTGACGGGCGACAACTCAGTTCCGCCTAATGAGGAATAATTTCTTCCTTGTGTCATTCCCAACGAACAGAGTCGCAGCAGAGTGCAAAGCGCTCTGACCAGACTCTGTAAGTGGTACGGGAATCCAGACGTAACAGAACAAATTCCTCTTTATTGAGGTATCGAAGATGTCATTTATTTGTCTTAAAGATTTCCCTACCATTCGGTCGATAAATCTCCTTTTTTGGGAATGACACAATAATGATTTTTACAATGCTACTGGATCACCGACGCTCACTACGTATCGCTGGTGACGACGTTGTGAGAGTGTAGGGTCACAGGCAAAAGCAACTCCAATTCGGAAAGAGTGAATTTTTTCAGCCCCCACATTAGTCACTCCTCATCAGGCGGAACTGAGTTGTCGACCGACAGGGCGCAACGAACGATTGGAGCCGTAAAAGCGATCAAACGGCACGTTTGTGTCCTGATTCCAAAGGGGTAGACAAGTACCCCCTTGGTGCTGCGCGCAGAGCGCATACTTACTTCTTGTGCAAAAGAAAGATGAGAGTAAAAAAGTAGGGATTAAGAAGGGGTGGCAATACACCCCTCGCAAATGCTCGTTATTTCCCCCACTTTCCGTTACAGTAGAAGCGTCATGAAACTCTTAGGGAAGGGATTATATGAAAAAACATTCTGCTATTTTTCTCTTGGGCACGCTCTTTTTAGTAGTACCACTTGCTGCAAAAATAAAGGTGTTCACCATATGGGGATATGAAGAGATGGATAATCCTCTTCTAGAAGAAGTTCTCGCATCACCAACAATGGAACGTCTCAAATCAATCGATCAATCGGGACCTACCAGGTACTTTGGCCTTGCTCCTTACTTTAGTCGTTACGATCATTGCGTTGGAGTGTGGGCATTGTTAAAACGCGCTGGCGCCCCGGTACAAGAACAAGTTGCCGGATTATTGCATGATGCATCACACACCGCTTTTTCTCATCTTGCAGATCTTCTTTTCAAACACGATGAAGTAACGCACAACGGCTGTTACCAAGATTCAATTCATGAATGGTTCCTTGAGCAAATGAAGATTCCAGCAATCACCAACAACCATGGCATTTCTCTTACAATGCTCAATCCCGATAACCACGCGTACACGGCACTTGAACGACCATCTCCTCATCTCTGTGCTGACCGCATTCAGTACAACATCCATACCGGCGTTATCTTCCACCGCATTAATCAGCAAGATGCGCAGGAAATTGTTAATGATCTGCATTTTGAAAAAGGCCAATGGTTTTTTACCACTCCTGCTATTGCAAGAAAATTTGCTGATCTTTCAGTTGCCTTTACCCGCTACGTGTGGGGATCTGAATACAACCATGCTTTTTACCAGTTATTCACTCAAGCCATGCAGCTTGCGCTTAAAGACAAATTAATAACAAAAGATGAAATCCACTTTGGAACAGACGAAAAAATTCTTAAAAAACTACAGACATCGAAAAACAAAACGATCAAAGACATTCTCAAGCGATGCGAGAACATCTACGCCCAATTTAAAGCAGTTCCTTATGGTAAGGGAGAATGTAATTTCAAACCAAAATGCCGTGCTATCGATCCACTCGTGCGTATCAGCAAAAACAAATATAAACAATTGACCGCACTCGATCCTTCCTTTAAAAAAGAATTTGAAGCAGTCAAAAAATGGTGTGAGAAGGGATATGGCATAGTATTTATCAAGTAGGGGAGCAGTAACAGATGAAAGCTATTTTTTTTGTAAGCATGACGTTATGTACAGGGCTTCAAGCACTTACTCAATCTCTTAGAATGGCTCCAGACAGATTCTCTCATATTACCAATGGCGATCCAGCTGTTTATCATTCAGCTTTACATGATTTACAAGAAGGGAACCCTCTTCCTCCAAATTTTTTTACTGTAGCAAATCTCGAATTCTCTCTCCTCTCTCCCTCCCTTATTACCGTTCGAAGAGGTCGACTACCACACAGTAAACCTGTTCTTTCGTTTGTCCCTTTCTGGGTAGAAGCACTCAACTATCACAATGAAACAGTCCTCCTCCAACTACTTAAACAGTGGCCTCTTATTCCCTGGGAAACACACCAAGAGGAATCATTCCTTTCCTTGGTTGCACAAACACAGCTTTCAGAACGGTGTGTAGCAGCTATTGCAGCTCATATACGAACAGAAAGAAAAAACGATCCTTCTCTATCAAATCCCTTCATGACGATAGATCAAAAGACACAAAGACTTCCCATTGCATTAGTACGACCAGACAACCCTAATGGGGTAAAAGACGTTTTTCTTCGAGAAACAAACTGTCCGCAACATCATAACCACCGGTATTACCAGATGAATGCAAGGGTACTGTATGCACGAACTCTTGCAGCAGGAATGCAATGCCCCCCTTATGACACTCATTTTCGTCGGAATACTTCATCAAGAGAAATCTGCCTAATGTTTGAAGCATGCATTGATAACGCATTGCACTCAGGTTTTGAAACATACTTACATACTCTTAGACCATGGACAAACCGCGAAACAGTACTGAGAAGTACAACCATTCTTGCTTACACAGCACAAGCCCTTAGCAAAGATGAAACATCAAAAGAACTCAGACGTATCACAGAAACTGCAAGAAATATTTTGATGGCAATATTTTCTACTACCGCAAAAGGTCTTAAAAAGGAGCATCTCTTAGCCACATTACATAAACAAATCAGTGCACTAGCAGAAGAGGCTGAGCCCAATCCGATTACTCACGCTCAAAAAGACGCTTTACTAGAGGCCCTTACGATTGTATCACGCGACATGCAACGACTGCCGAACAGAGTGTAGGTTTTAAAGGCCGTAGTGCCTTACAGGCAGCATACAGCGTTGCCCCAGTCGTCATCACATCATCAACAAATAATATTCGTGCTCGTTCATACCGGTGTGCATTTTGAGAGAGCGTAAATACATGACGAACATTGTGTGATCGTTTTTCACGTGAAAGACCAGCCTGGAGAAGCGTCTTTTTTGAACGTTCAAGAAGGTTCACTACCGGTTTATTGCTGTATCTGCTGATAACACGCGCCATTTCTTCTGATTGATTGAACCAACGCCAGGCGTAGCGGGTCCAATGCAACGGAATGGGAACAATAATATCAAATGGAACATGTTCGAGCGGTGCATGCTCCCACAATAATCTACCTAATTGACGTGCTGCGTTACGATTGCCGTACTGTTTTTGCTGAATGAGAGAACGAAGCGGATACTCATAATCACTGATCGCATGGACACGTAGTTCTTTTTTTTTGGTAATACGAAACGGCATAGAAACAACTGGCCGAATACGAGCAAGGCATCGCTCACATAACACCTCATCAGCCTGCAAGAACTGTTTGCAATAGGCACAAAAAGGTGGAGCAACCAGTCGTTTAATATGAGAAACACCAACTGCCAGAAACTGTTTAACTGAGTGGCTGATCATGCGCATTTTTTTTCAAAAACAATTGAACAACCATCAAAAAAACGCCAACCACTATGCAGATATCAGCACTATTAAAACTCGGGAACGACCACGCATCGTAATGAACATGAATAAAATCAACTACCCCACCATAGAACACGCGATCAAAAAGGTTTCCCGTTCCCCCCACTACTACCAGCATTTGGGCAAAACTGCAGATACCCTTCTCTCGATCTTGAGACGCATACCACGCAAACGCAGCAAGAAAGAGGCCAACTGCTACTGTAACTCCCCAGAAAATGTAGGGATTGGTACTTGAAAACAGCCCCCATGAAATCCCTCGATTGATACTCAATTCAAAAGAAAGAAAGGGGGTAATGGCCCATGGTTCAGTAAGGGATTGTACCGCCCATCGTTTTGACAAGTAGTCCACAACGAACAAATTCCACAGCTGCACGTGGAAGGAAACACAGTAAGACGTAAGATGGCGTAAAAAGTTCATCGTACCACTGCTCCTGCACTTGCTACCGACTTTTTAACCGCCGCAGAAACTGTTTCTAACAGCTCTTTTGACACAGTCTCACGAGGATCTTGCACAAAGAAACGGAACGTCACCGATTTTTCTGTCAGCCATTCAGGCTTTTGGAACACATCCTGCAGTTGTACCTGCACGATACGGGTATCAGCATGGCTGATCAGTTGCTCAAGAAGTTCAACTTTTGTTCCTACTGGCACCATCATGCTGATGTCTAAGAAACTGCCTTGATATTTTGCCGGAGGAAGAATCTGTGCATGTGCAGGTTCGTAAGCGAGCAATGCATTGCCATCCAATTCAAATCCAAACGCATCTCCACCACCAAGCTTTGCCATCATCACTGAACTGACCTTTCCGGCAGTTCCTATGACTTTGCCATTGCAAACAATATCAGCCACTTGATAACGATGCGCCCACTGAGGACGATGTGCACAATTTTTCCAGGAAACAGGCAACGCAAGAAGTGCAAAAAGGTCTTGTAAAAGGTCTTTCGTGCGGTAGAAATCAACGTCCCCTTTCCGCTGGTAAAACACACCAGCTAACGAGGATCGTTCAAGCACATGAGTTTTATTACCCGTCATTGAAGTTCCCCAGATGCGATCCCATTCAAAAAACGCCAACTGCTCATGGTTTGCACTATTTTCACTCACTGCCTGCAGCAACGGCAGCAGCAACGAATCAACAAGGGTAGTGCGTTGTTCTGCAATCGGGTTTGCAAGGTTCACTGGATGTTGTACCATCCATCCCATTTTCTTTACAAAGTCGTTATCCAAAAAGGCATACGTTTGTACTTCTTTCATGCGAGCAGTAAAGGCGAGAAAGTTTTTTATACGCGCTAAACGGTCAGACCAATCTGCAACCGGAGGATGCTCAAGACGCACACCAGGGCGAAGTCGCAAAGCAAGCGGAAGTTTTTCAAAGACAGGAAGTTGTTCTGGGATGGTAGTATAACCAATCAGCCGTCCTACTTCTTCCACAATATCCTCTGGCTGCTTTACATCCTTTGTAGCGCGATACGAAGGCACCGTGATGGTAAATGCAGTGTCATCAGTAAGCTTGCGCTCTTTAACTGCAAAACCGATTCCTTCGAGCAGCTTTTTAACGACCGATTTTTTAATCTGAATCCCGAGACGCTCTTCGATGTACGATTGAGAAATTTTTATGACCGTTGGTTGTGGCAAAGAACCAAGTGATACCACAAATGGTGCATGATGAAAGAGCACATTCTGCTCCTGAAGAAGTTTTACCAACCGCGTAATACCAGCCACGTTTTGAAATGGATCAAGTTCTTTCTCAAAACGCGCAGAAGCCTCAGTTCGAACTTTATGAAATGCAGAAGCAAGACGAACCGTTCCTCCATCAAAGGTTGCTGATTCAAGAAGTACAGAGCGTGTTTGTTGTGTGACTGACGAAGCAACACCGCCCTTTATTCCTGCAAGCGCCAACGCTTTGTCATGATCTGCAATCACCATATCGGTTGGTTGAAGCGTAAGGTTGTATCCACTCAGCAATGCCAATTGCTCACCATTATGCGCCATGCGAGGGCCGAATGTTTCCGTAGCAAAAGTATCAGCATCAAATGCATGCAATGGCTGACCAATATCAAACATGACGTAATTTGTTGCATCAACAACGTAATCTATCGGACGTTGTCCCACACGCATCAAACGAAATCCCATCCACAAAGCAGAAGGAGTGTAAGCCAACTCATCAAAGTAGAGCGCTGCAAAGCGTTTACACGCTGGTGTTTTTATAGAGATGGAAACAGGAATTTGTTTCGTAGCTTTAAATGAATCTTTGCCATCCTTGACAGGAACAGCTGCAAGAAACTGTTTTTCAGGACGAAGGGTAGTCTTTAAAAATGAAGCAACTTCTCGTGCAAATCCGCGATGACTCCAAAGATCAGGACGATGCGTAATCGACTTGTTATCAATATCAAGGATATAATCGGTCGCTTCGCATTCTTTTTTCCATGCACCTGCTGCATCTTTTTTGGTTAGGGAAAAACGAGGAAGCAATGCATCTTTTTCTACGCCAAAATCTGTTGGGCGTGCCCAGACACGAGCAAATCCATCTTTTTTAAGAAGGTAGTACCCTTCCACTGCTGCATCAGAACGGGCAGGAAGTTGGATAGTTTCTTTCGTTTCAGGCAAGAAAAGTTCAACAGTTTCAGGATAGATCTGTATTACTTGCCCCATCGTAAAGAGAGAAAAATCAGTGGTCACCTGCTCAACATGTTCTATCTCAGCAACGGTCGTGTTGAACCACGCAACCAAGGCCGTAACGTCAATTTTTTTCCAATCAATGGCAAGATGATCACACACCCAACGCAACGAAAGCTTCATCGGCAAAATCCTCTTCTAGAACCTACTTTAACGATTTTAGAATAGGCTAAAACCTCAGTATGCGCAAATCACACGCCTTATAGCCACTTACGTGGAACCAACTAGAGAAGACCTAGCTTAACTAATAATGCTTCAATACTACGCATATTTTACCGTTGCTAGGGACGCTCAAGTGTCACCGACGCAATAAACCGGTCGGCAACTCCTTCCTCACTTCCCTTTCCACAACCTACTAACCAGGAATCAATATCGTCTAGGTTGGCCAATTCAGCTATAAACGTCACCGGTCGACCATTAACAAGAGCACGACAACAAAAAAATACTATCTCTCCTCTTTCTTCTAGAGGAAATGATGTACGGTAGAGGCGAACATTTTTTGCATGGCGACCACATCTTTCTTCAGCATTTTTTTGCACCAAGCGAGCTCCTCGATCAAGGTCCCTCACAAGATCTTGTTTTTGTTCAAGGGTGGTCGATGTATTGGCAACGATTGGATTAAGACCACGTTCTCCTACCTGAAAACCAGAGCGAATTGCTTGCTGTGTCATATCAACAGTGAAATTTTCCCCAGAAAAAACTCCTTCGTTAAGTTCAACCACGTACCTTCGTGGACGGTCACCGGGGGGAAAGAACGTCAGAAGCATTGTCCTGCCACCGTCTTGGTAGGCAATACGAGGATTCCAAGGAGAACGACACTCTTTTCTTGCTCGTCTCACATCTTGCTGGGTAACTTCATCCTCTATTTCCTCTTCCTGCATAATCAAAAAACTTGATTTGGGATTCGCACCAGGCCATTGTTGCACAGGCAGCACAACCTCCTCTTCAGGTGACGGTAGAGCTCTTGCACGTGGTGCGAGCCGCATATTTGCCATCATACCCACGGCAGAACTTCTGGTTCTCCCTTCAGCTGCCTCAAGATCTCCATTTGAATTTCCTAAAAAAAGTACAACAACGATCCCTCTTTTCATCTTCCTGTCCCCCTCAGTTCAGGTGTGATAAAAACGTTTCCCTATCGCCTAGGTTACGGATCTTGCCTATCTTCCCACAACGATTGCCCCTTTCTTAGCTTATTTTGGACAGCTCTGACCCCTCTGTTTTTTGCTAATACCCTATGCTACACTTAAAGTTCTTTAATAACTGAACGCCAACCTCTGATCAAGCGCAAATCAACAAGATACGTGTAAGGATACCCATGGGAAAAATAATCCTCTTTTACAAATACGTAGACGTCCAAGACCCTCAAGCCATTGCCAAGTGGCAGAAATCTCTCTGCACTTCATTGGGGTTGCGCGGCCGGGTTATTCTTGCAACTGAAGGGATCAATGCAACCCTTGGTGGATCTGATGAGAGTATTAATGAGTACATCGAGACAATGAACGCTCACCCCTTATTTGGCGGTATCGACTTTAAAACATCTCCCGGTGATGAACAATTTTTCCCTCGCCTTCGAACCATGGTAAAACGTGAAATTGTGGTGATGGGAATCGACCCAACAGAGCTTAAAGCATCAGAGGCTGCTCCGTATGTCACTCCACGAGAAGCTCATGAAATTATGAAAAATCGCTCAAAAGATCTGGTGATCCTCGATACACGCAATGATTACGAAACCACCATCGGTACCTTTGAAGGAGCAATCGCTCCCAATACCCGGTATTTCAGGGAGTTCCCCGAATACGTTGATAATAACCTTGAAACATTTGCTGAAAAAGAAGTGCTCATGGTGTGTACTGGTGGCGTCCGATGCGAGCGTGCTTCTGCTTACCTACAAAAGAAGGGTGTTGCAAAGAAAGTGATGCACATCCAGGGGGGCATCCATCGGTACATTGAACAGTTTCCCGATGGCTTTTTTAAAGGTTCAAACTACGTATTTGATGCCCGCATCTCTCATCAGGTAAATGACTCAGTCCTTGGTGCTTGTACCTTCTGTAAGAACGCTTCTGATCATTACGTAAATTGCAAGAACGCCGAATGTAACGCACAGTTCTTGACCTGTCTTGATTGCAAGAAAAAGTTTCAAGAATCATGCAGCGCTCAGTGTGCTTCTTTAGTGCAATCGGAAATGGTTGTTATCAGAAAAAAAGCTGCACGCATTGAAGAAATTCTTGCACAAAAAAATGATACCTTGCAGGGCAAATAAGTAGACAGCTGATTAAGAAAGAGTAGTCCCATGAGCAGCACCCTCTCGATACAAACGAATGTTTCTCTCAAAGATAAAAACTGGTTTCAAACCGGCGGGTCCGCAAAATATTTCTGCGAACCCGCAACTCCTATTGAATTCCAGGAAGCTCTCTCATTTGCCAAAGAACATAACCTTGCAATCTTTTTGCTTGGCGAGGGAGCGAATGTTCTTATCAGCGATGAAGGATTTGATGGGCTTGTAATCCGTCCACGCTCAGGGGAACTAATTATTCATAAAGGATCAGATGCTACCCACGCTCTCGTTACTGCTCCTGCCGGACTTTCTATCAATGACTGCATCGAAAAAAGTTTGGACAACCAACTTACTGGCCTTGAAGTTTTTAGCGGCATTCCCGGAACGCTTGGTGGTGCCGCGTACATCAACCTGCACTACTTTCAGCACTTTTTCAGTCATTTTTTAGTAGGCGCCCAAGTCATCGACATTGCAACACACCACGTTTTTGATGTTGATCTTGACTGGTTCAAGTATGGGTACAACCAGTCAACGCTGATCGAAGGAAAACATTTTGTCATTTCAGTAACGCTTAAACTTGCACGCGCAACAGAAGCAGAAACGGCCTACGCTCGCGGCAGACGATATGAAATCATTCGCCATAGAACTTCACGCTATCCTTCCTCACACACCTGCGGCAGCTTTTTTAGAAACTTTCATGATGATGAAGTATCTCTTGTTTCAAACAACAAAAAACTCATCTTTGTTGCATTCTATCTTGATAAGATAGGGGTAAAAGGAACAGAAACAGTGGGTGGAGCGTGTGTTTCGTATCAACACGCAAACATGCTAGTGAACAAAAACAACGCAACTTCATCCGATCTGATACAGCTTGCGTGCCGGCTACAAGAAAAAGTGAAAGATGAGTTCGGGATTACCCCACATCCGGAATGTATTTTTGTCGGCTTTAAACAGTACCCATTACTTGATCGTTAATCACTACGCTTATACGTGAGGGAACAATTTCCTAAAAACCTGGTACATGCGTGCAAAGAATAAGCGGCACAAACAGCTACCAATAAAAATTGCCGGAAGAAATGCCTCATTTGACGGCATAACCTTTGAAAAAAGCAGTTGAATAAAGAGCGCAACTAAAAAAACTGCCATCGTTACGTTGCCAGGAATCAGAAGTGGATCTTCCGTTACATTGAGATCTTTACGAAAAATAGAAGACCAGAACATCAATTCAAGACCGTTTGCAGCAAAAATTGTCCACTCATGGAAACTAAAATCACGCCCCAATGCTTGAATCGCAGCAATCGTAAGAACTACTGAAAGTCCAGACATAAGCAAATATCCAATCCATCGATTTACCTTGTAAAACCCAAGGGCAACCGTCACTGAAAGTGATGACATTCCCAACACAAAAAGATTTTCTGGTGAAATAAACACCAAACCATAAAAAAACACACTCACCAGAGAAAGCGCCGTTAGCATCACGGGAAAGGCCAACACCTGTATCTGCCACAGTGGTGATTCAATTTCTTTGATAGTCGCTGCTACTGCATTCAACATGCATAGCAGAATTCCCCACACATAAAAGGGAGCAGGAACAGCCCACACCCCATACGGTTGAGTCATGAGCTCAATAAGATAGGAAAGTGTCATTTTTTGCCTTTGGTCTTTTTAAAATGAACTGTCTAATTTTACCGGGTAGGATAGCAAAATCATTTTTTTTCACTAGGAAAAACAACTCCCTGTGCGAGAATTAAAAATTAGATTAGATTTGAGGCCGTGTAATTTCTCGAACGTAAAAGGCGAGTCTGCCAACCAAGAAGCCAAGAAAAAATCCCATAACCACGAGATCAATAATCATAATCGTTGGGATAAACCTGAGTTCTGGATGCAAAGCAAATGTCATACCTCGGGCATACTTCACGAAAAAGAAGCCCAAGAGAATGATTAAAGTGGAACGGCTTCCAGGAATAGAGAGCAGACACCGTTTATGACAAATTACCTTGACCCCACTTCTTCTTACAAAGATCCATCCAAGCACTATCCCAATTGCAATCCCCGCTATCCAACAGGTCAAAGTCAGAGGGCTAAATCCATAACTTTTATGTATCCCCAAAACCCCAAGAAACGAAAAGACCGCAGGCACAATAAAGAGCCTGAGTAAGGGAACATGCCGTGTTTTAAGGCTCGATATACCAACCATAAGCAGATAGTAAAAAACACCCCACACCCACCATGGCGTACCGGTAATAATGGATAGTAAGGTCATGCGCACTTTCCTCAGTTTAAAGTTTTAAAAAATAGACGTAGAAAGCAAACATAACAACTCTTATTTAAAACTTGGAGAAGGAAGTTCAGCTAATGCTGCCTCGTAAGCTCTCCTTGCTTCTTCATAGGCAGGAAGCGACTCAACACGGGTAATTCCTAATTCTGACCCCAGCGTTTTCAAGGCTCCGTACGGCATCACATCCAAAGGAAAATGGTGTACATAGTTTGTTTCAAGGTCCCGCACCGTTATTCCATCTTCATTTGTATACAACAACACGCTCCCTCCTACTTGTTTCCACACGAAAGGGACTCTCTTTTTCGACATCTCAAATGACGAATGCTTTCCATCGGGAGCAGTGAAATCAACTATCCGCGTTCCATAATGGAACTCACAGCTATACTCTTGCTTGCTCGATGCAGTAGCAGGCACTCGTTTTGCGTAAAGAAGCTCGAATAAGGCAATCATATTGAAGTCTTTCGTAGTAGTTGGCTCAGATATAAATACATCTCTTTCACTAAAAGCATTTGGATCTTTCTCTTTACGCCTTGCTGCCAAAAACGCCCCTAAAACAGCCGCATTTTCAGCTGTTATTGGGCGATCTGCAAGAGGAGCTGAGGCGCTTCGTTGAGTAGGAAGTCCCCGTGCCGCATCCCTTCGGTATGCAGGAACCATCAGAGGAGAAACAGGTGATGGAGCTGGAGCGGGCGATAGAGGCCGTGGTGATGCTGGAGAAAATGCACCATCGGAAAAAATGAAAGTTACCGGAGATCCTCCCTTCTGAGCTGACTGTGGCGATGTGGCAGTTCCTTCCTTCCTTCCCTTCATGCGTTTCATACATGCAGTACAAAACAATTTTCCTCCACTGCTTGATCGCACAGCACTCAATAACTGAGCGCCCATAAGTACTGTCCCACACGATGAACACACCGCTGTAGATGCATACTCAGACACGTAGGCACTCACGGATATCACAAGAAATGCCAACATCCCTACCAATAAAAACAATCCCCTCTTCATCTGCTCCCCCTACCTAACTATTCCTTAATAGTCATATGTAAAAACTGTTGTTCCAATGAATTTCCTCCACTTTCACCCGGTTCTGAAGCATCCTGAGCTCCTGTATCATGCTTCTTAGAAAATCCACTTGCCATGGCTTCATATGCACTAACCCGTGCACGATGTTCTCTTTCTGCTTCATCAAAACTTCCGTTCATACTCCGGCTAAATTCATCAAATGACTGATTGATTCGCCTCCAAACATCATCAAATCCACCTAGAAGTGCCTCTTTTTTTTCTTGCAAAACAACCTTGAATTCGTAAGTAATTCCTTCTTTTGCTGTGTAAGCATCTAAAGCTTCTCTTGTCGGAAAGAAAATCCGTTCCTGTTTTTCCATATCGAAAAACGTGTAGCCATCATTAGTGACAATAACTGCCTTAGGACCTTGGCACCACAACTCCTGTGCTGGATGTTCAGAGACGGTACCAAAAACATGTTGATCCTCATAAAAAACCTGCAGTTCAGAATTACGAGGCGTACCAGGAACCTGAGGAAAGAAGTACCACCACCTCGGCATATGAAAAGGGAACGACGCAATAGATTGAGTGGATTGATCAGCTACGGTTGGTGCAACAGCGGCCACAGGTTGTTCTTTTTGTGGAGCGACCGGTTTTTGAGGGCGTCTTTTTACAACTACGGGGCCTCTTCTACCATACTGTACCTTTTTCCTCGGCTTTCTTTTCTGAGCAAAAGGGCCATCTTCAAATTCCCAATCCACCACATGATCTGCCGCTCGCACTAATGCCTCACTCCCATAATAAGCCTCATCGCCCAATGATGAGCTTCCAGTACCCACAACACGATCATCACATGAAAAAAAGGAAGTGGGGGAAGAAGAAGCTGGGGATGGTGGAGGCGCTACTGGAGACAGGGCACTACTTTGTTCCTCGTTACCCTTTCCCTTGAAAGCCCAACAGGAAAGACAAAGGAACTTTTTGCGGCTCACGCCTTTTTGGATATTCAGTTGCATTTCAGAGGGAGTAAGGGCGGTTCCACACAAAGAACAGGCAACAACTGTTTTAACGGGAGACGCATGGGCGGTGTGCGTAACAAGGTGTAATGAGCCCATCATCAGGTACCAACATAACCACCGTTTTTTCATCCTTTTTCCCCCCGTTTTTATCCCCGCCCAACGCTCGCAACATGCGTAAAGTTCCTTTCTACACTACACTTTCTTGCAAAAAACGCGCAAGAGTACCTGAATTTTAATCTTATTCCTCAAGCGCCTGCCTGACGTAGTTCGGTAAATGCCAATTCCGGCATTTTTGCAGCAACATTATCCCGCGTAACCCCTTCAGGAAGCACAAAGCGTTTTGCCTCTTTATTTTCATAGTCAAAACTAATCAGATCCTCATGATCCCACGTCACCACCTGACCATCTCGATACCATGCCCGATCTTGAAGAGAGTAGAGAACTATTTCTTCCTTCCATGCATCTTCACAACCATTATCAAGTAACACGTTTCCAATAACCTTAATCACCGCCTCCTGCTCCTGTGTTTCTTCGTCCTGTTCTATCGTTAAAGAGTAAGAAAATTTTCTCTTTCCCCCAGAAGGTTCTTGTGACCTTCTAAGATGGACAGCCAACTCTTCCAGGGTACTTGGTTGATAAATCATATACGTACAAGAATCAGGAACAGACGCCAAGTCCCGCATAAACATATCAACGGTCATTTCTGGCGCTCCTACTCTTACAAAACCTTGCTCCATAAGATCACGCGGTTGTGCTTTTTCAACTACAAGGACATCCAGTGGGTAATCACGAACTGTCACTTCTTCTTCTTCCTCATGGCGAGAAAAATCTTGAACAAAGTGATGACCATCAGCAACAACAGCAACCTCATCTGCGCGTGCAAAAACATCTTCTACTGGCGCCCCTAATTCCCACTTAAGAATGTATCCCCCATCATTTCCCACTAATACCGTCCTTCTGTCATCCGTCAATGCATAGCGAAGCGTTGGAATCAATCCTGTTGATTTCATTTTTTTTCCATCTGAAGGAACAGTAACTACATATTCCTTGAATTGTCCCCCATGTCCGTTTTTATAGAGATAATGTTCCAACTCATCCTTTTTTGCGAAAGGGAAAAACATTGTCTTATTACAAGAAAAATCATGAACCTCGTACTCTGTCGGAAGAACAAAAACAGCACACCCATTTCGGTACAGCATTTTGGTAAATGGTTTTCGTGTAAAATACGCTTTTTCACGATATGGATGCGGAAGAAGTGCACTTTGCACCGTCACAAACGTATGATCTTGTGCCACCAGATAGCTCCACATATGCTCACGACTCATGTGTGCTTCCTCTTCAATGGAACGTTTGAACGCGTCCTTGTTTTTTCGCTCTTGCCCTGTTCTCTCAGGACGTACCAGAACCGTTTGTTTGGTACGCCTTGCGACAGATTGAAATCGATCGAAAGTAAGTATGTGATTAAAGGGATCTTTTTTGCCACCACCAGCGGCAGACGACAAAGAGGCCCCTTCCTCTGCCGTATCTGCATAACTTAAGTGACGTGGTACTATGGCAAAATCCGTAGCTGCTG
This sequence comes from uncultured Pseudomonadota bacterium, assembly GCA_964604015.1. Lineage (GTDB taxonomy): Bacteria > Babelota > Babeliae > Babelales > CAIQNR01 > CANNBR01. The sequence goes on along the minus strand of CAZRXF010000012.1, from coordinate 155,817 downwards.
CTCCTGCATGCTGTAACTTTGGTAGATGCATTGGCACAATCGCAGATGTTCCATCTTCTGTTGCTATAGAAGTAGGAGCGTGTGGCTTTAAAATGCCTTTCATTCTTGCGACAAGACATGCCCGACATATAAAAGGGTACGAAAAGCTTTCTTGCGCTACAGCCAAGGCGCCACATAAAGCGCACACCTTAAGCTGCTCTTCTTGTGCAGATTTTGGCAAACATACCAGAGAGCTGACCGCCAACCCTCCCAATAAAACTATCATTGCCACTTTTTTCATCATTCCCCCTTATCTCACGCCAGCCTGAGCTCATTCCAACGTTCCTGGCGTGTTTTTAAATCCCTTCTTTTACGATATACTGAGCGTTTTACGGGGGACAAGATGTTACTTTCATGTGGATTTAACGAACTTATTTTTTTTGCTCAAAGTAGTTCCGTTGCCTTGTTTGCAATCGGAGCTCGTTTTTTTGGCTTAGGCGGGCTTACGTCCCTTGTGACGCTGTGTGCTTTATTAAGTAATTTTTTTGTACGAAAACAAACAACCCTGTTTGGTCTTGATGTCGTCACCTGTGATGCACTTGCTATCGGTTCTGACCTTGCCATTCACCTCATTTACGAATATTACGGAAAAAAAGAAGCCGAACGAGCGATCTCTTTGTGCTTGTATATCACGCTCTTTTTCATCGTTATGGCTCAACTTTTTCTCTGGTATCAGCCAAACATCCATGACATCACTCAAAGTGAATACCTAGCAGTTCTTGGACCCCTTCCCTGGATTATGACAACCTCCTGCATCATTGCGTTAGCAACCAAGGCGATTAATCTTTCGCTGTATCACCTTTTTTCTACCTGGTGGGGAACATCACGCTTTTTTACCAAAACGATTCTTGCCCTCGTGTTAAGCCAACTGTTTGATACCGTTGCCTTCACATTGATTGCGTTGTCTGGCACCGTCTATTCAGTCGCACAAGTCATCGTGTTCAGCTACACCATCAAATGTATCGCCATCTTCTCCGGGATTCCTCTCGTTACTTTTTGTCGAAGATTTTTGCCTTTTAAACCTCACAAAGCCTCATGAACTCTCCCTTTTCTTTCGAACTTATTTATCAATCAAAAAAGTCACGTGCTCGCGTTGGCAGAATCCATACTCCTCATGGGGCGATCGATACTCCCAACTTTGTTCCTGTTGGAACGAATGCTACTCTTAAGGCAGTCGATAGCGCATACACTGATGCCCTTGGCATCCAGTTAATGTTTTGTAACACCTATCATTTGATTCTTCACCCCGGAACTGAGCTTGTTAAACAAGCTGGCGGCTTACATACGTTCATGAATCGAAAACAGCCACTGATTACTGATTCTGGTGGCTTCCAGGTTTTCAGTTTAATGTACGGAACAGTTAACGAAGAACTGAAAAGTAAGGGTAAGAAACAGCAAAAAAATTCTGTTTTAAGAATTGATGAAGAAGGAGTTCTTTTTCGATCCTACCGTGATGGTGCGCCTATCCTTTTAACCCCTGAATCATCGGTACAGGCACAAAAAGACCTTGGTGCTGACATCATTATTCCCCTTGATGAACTTCCGCCTTACCACGTTGATAAGCGCGCTCTTGTCAGATCCTTTGAACGCACCCATCGATGGGAAAAACGTTCTCTTGATGAACACATGAAGGACGAAAAAGGCCAAACTATGTATGCGGTCATCCACGGAGGTATCGATCAGGAGCTTCGTAAAAAAAGTTGCGATTTTGCTGCGACCCATCCTTTTGGAGGCTATGCCATTGGAGGATCACTCGGCAAAACGCATGCTGAAATGTTTACCATGCTTGAAGGCATGGTGTCTCACTTACCTTCTGATAAGCCAAATCATTTGCTTGGTATTGGTGATCTTACCTCACTTGAACCATGCATCAAACTTGGAATCGACACAATGGACTCATCACACCCTACCCGTTGCGCTCGCCATGGCCTTTTATTTACCAATCAAGGGACCGTAAAAATCATGAATACGCAGTACCATGCTGCGTTCCGGCCAATTGATGAAACCTGCACTTGTTACACTTGTACGCATTACACGATTGCATACCTACGCCATCTTTTTAAGGCCCACGAGCTTACGGCCTATAGCCTTGCAAGTATTCATAACCTGCATTTTATGATGCAAAAAATGGCTTCCTATCGGACGGCTATTCTTGATGGGTGCATGTAAAAAAAGCGGGCTCTGAACAATCAGAAAACCCGCTTTTCAATTATGCAGCTGAGACGATTATTATTTACGCACCATTTCAACAGGATTAAGTGCTGCCCTTGTGACCATTGTCAGAAACTCTCGTTGTTGTTCAAATGTAAGCTGTTCGAAGAAGTCACTTTTCACAAGCTGGTCAAGCAACATAAGAAGGGCTTCAACTGGCTTTCTGTCTGCATTAAAGTGATCAACCAGGTAACTAATGAGAGACTGAATTAAAACAGGTCTTGGCCTCTCTGGTCCCATCATCACTGGTCCGCGCTCAACTGGTCCACGAAAAATCCCCCTGAAACGGAAAGGGTTTTCACCAGTCAGTTTTTCTATTTGAGACCAAACGGTCGCAAGCTTACTATTCAATGCTGCCACAGTATTTCTAAAGCTGATTATAGACTCATCCTCAGAACTAAGGACGTAATCCCCATTATAGTCAGACCAAAACCCAAGTTCTCCTGCTGTTTTGGCGCCTTTACTTTTAAGATACGCGCTCACCTTTGCTTGGATGGCAGCTTCCTCTTTACTTTGAAAAGACGCCCAGTTTGAGCAATCAAGGGCGGTTACGTAATGTCCCCAGCGAGGCTGCCATACCACTTCATTTATATCAGCATGACACTCTTCAATTAGGCACTTCATCATTTCTCTATCACTGGTCTGCATCAATAAGGTGTATTCTCTAATAGGCATATTGACATCAAGTCCCAATTGTACAAGTTTGTGCATGTCTGCCGCAGAACCTTTGGCCAGCACATTCAAAGCTGCGCGTTGCAACTTCGATGGCACTTGGTTAAATCTTGTAGATGCCATTGTTTCTCGTTTATGCCATACCGCATCCAATTCTTTGTAAATAGCATCTCTTTGCTGTTCTAATTTTTTTAATTCAACTTCTTGTTTAGGTGTCAGATTCTGTTTCGTTGGTTGAGCCCATCGTTCCACAAACTTCTCACGTGTCATGGCAGGGACCTCAGTCATAGCATAACCTGTACGTCCGCCTTCAGATCCCAGCACATTAATCTCTTCACGAAACACAGCGGGAACCGCCTCTCCACCTTGCCCGGTTTGGGTCTGCCCCACAACCAAAAGTAGCCCAATGGCAAACAGCACCTTATTTTTCTTCATTATAATCTCCTTTTTGAGAAATTAATCGTTCCGAAACAGCCCATTTTTTGGCGCCATCTCTTATCCCTAATGATACATAATCATATTTCAATTTGAAACAATGCCAACAATTTGTAGTTAAATTAAGGCTAAAAACAACCCGCTTTCACAATTTTATTGTTTTTTAATATTTTATATTTGTAAATTTGTAAATGTGATCATTCAAGAATTGAAAAGAAAAATGGAGGGTAGTTAATGAAGTTGCGCATTATAAGCTTATGTATGGCTTTTGTGACGTTTTTTTGCACCCAAATAAAACCTTCTCACCCAGTGTTTGGTTTTGCTCCCCCACCAGCTTCTTCTAATGCAGATTCTGCACATCCATCTAGCGCCCCATCTCTGACAACAGAAAACCCTTTTGCTAGCTCTCACATAACTCCCCCTCATGAAAGCTCATTACCCGTTGCCTCTCCATTTGGTCCGGTAGCTTCATCAACCGAAGAGCATGAACCAACCATCGCACCTAGTCACGCACAAGAAAATCCTTTTGCTACTCCAGCTTCTGAACCATCCTCAGGACATGACGAAGCGCCACACGTTGAAACAGTTCATCATTCGGCACAGGTGGAAGAGCATGACACAACCACAGAAAATCCTTTCATGTCGTCACCTGAAACACACCCAGAATCTCATCTTGATACCGAACCAATGTCTCATTCAGAAGAACACGCAGAACCACATGTAACTCAAAAGTCTCTTCCTGTAACAACGCCCTCACACGAGCACCTTTCAACGGTCAAGCGCACTGCGTCAATTCCAACACTTGCCATTATTCCTGGCCATTCTGCAAAACTCGCACCTTTAACCGGTAATGAAGCAGAAATGCACTATGTTATCCAAGATAAAAAGTACAGTTCTTACCTGACCACAACCGTAATACACGGAAAAACAGAACAAACGATCACCATTCCAGCAACAATACATGAAGGATCATTCACCATTTTTAAGGCTGAAGGAACCGGCGTTCATCCTCAAAGCCTTCAACCGGCTTATCACGTAACCATCACACCTACTGAAATGGAAGGCACACAATTTCCCGAAGAACAAACCTCGTCAGCTGTAGAAAAATTAAAAATGCTAGAAGATCAGTACCTTGCCACCATGCAAGAACATTTCAAAGGGTTCATGCATGATCTGCGCAACGTTATCAGTGAAGCAAGCAAAACGGGTGAAAGCCTCGCGCTCCCTCAACCACCTGTTCTTGAAAAGATCACCACGCATCCTCCTGTTACCCTCCTTCTCGGAGAAACAAAAATTCTCTCCAGCTTTGCAGGTGGCAGCGCGCAATCAGCAAATCCTGCCATTGTTGGGGTAACCCTCTCGTTTAAGGGAAGCAAAGAAAAACCTGAATGGACCGTCTCTTTAACTGCACATAAAGCAGGCGAAACGACAATCACCTATTCAACAGGCACAGAAACATTTGAACAGCCAGTATTTGTTAAAGGTACGACTGAGACAGAAACCGCAACGGAAGAAAAAACTAAACCATCAAAAGATTTAGAAGAAAAACATACATCAGTAGTTCCATACCTTGCAGAACACCCGCAAGGGCCGCTTATTCCGCTTGAACAAGAAGGCGCTCTCGCAAGCTTTTTACGCGCTGACGAAAACCTTCCAGGAGAAGCAACTGCAGAAGAAAAAGAATCAACTGAATCTGCATTAAAAACACCCACCGAAGAAGTTACAACATCCGATGACGAATCGAATGATTCCCTTGCTTCCGACTTAGAAGAACAAGACAAGCAAGAGCAAGAGGAACCAGCCGCCGAACACGACCAAGTCCCCTCTCATGAAGTCAATGAAGAAGAAAAGTAAGGAATGATTATGAAAAAGCACCATCTCTTTTTACTCATTGTTTCCCTCCTGCTTGTTGCAGCTCTTGCATTTCCCGCACCCGTACAAAAATCTACGGTGCAGCCTGTCATTTACAATGCTTTTAACATGGATGAAATCCCTGCAATGATGGTCTGTGGTGATACTCTTCACATCAAACAGTGCATTAATCCCTTTTCTGACATCGAAAAAGTTGAAGTTGGTTTCGAGGTGTTCTTGAAAGTTCCAGGAAAACAAGATACCTCAATTCCCTACAACAAGACCCCCATCCTTATGAAGGGGGAGGAAGATGATCAACCTGAACCATACTACGAGATCACCTTTCCACATCCCGGGACTTATATCATTCGTTTTATGCCCTCCTCGTTTTATCAGAATAAGCCCCCATGTGAACACGTCGTCGAGGTCATATCCCCCACCGATAAAACCGGAGTGAGAAAAATTCGAGATGGAGAAGATGGAATCTAAGTTCCTACTAAAAAAAGTTCTTAAAACCGTTAAAAAAAGAAGGATAGAATCATGAAAAAACAGTTGTTTGCACTCGCACTCATTAGTCTTGGCTATATTGCAAGTTCCCACGGGATGGGCGTTGCCATCATGGCAGAATGGGGAAAGTTTAAAAAAGATGTGGTTGAAGACACTACTCAAACTGTCTATGCCACTGCAATATGGATTGAAGACGAAGCACCGACTGTAGCAGGACAACCTGTCTTGGAACTAGAAGAAACCAAAAAAGATGTGTGGCTCCTTAAGCACTTAAACCCTGGTACCGCAACCGTTCATATTAAAAAGAGACGAAGCGGTTACTCAGAAGATCATGACAAGGCTCACCACCACTGCAAACCTGCTGTCATTACAGTAAGAGCATCAAAGAAGAGAAAAGCAAACGACGAAGGTATGGTAGTTGATAAAAAGGCTAAAAAACAAAAGACAACAAAGAGCAAAAAGAAACAACCCAACCGTAGCGAAATGGTAAGCACGGACGAAGAAAGCACCGCAAAACATCATGCTGGACACCAGGAAGAAGATGATGCGGTTGTAATGCATCATGAAAGTCATCACGAGTAAAAAAGAGGAAACGAGAATGAACAAACAATTACGTATTCTTGTTCTTGGGGCGATAACATACGCAAATACTACCTTGTGTACGCCTAACTTTTTACATCACGAAGAAAATGCCTGGGCAACTCCTGTAAAAGTTGATCATGACATTCGTGTACATGCTCATGAAATAACAGTAGCTCCTGGTGAGTCGACCGATATCGTCACCATCAAAAATAAGGGTGGCCGCTTGTGGACGATTCATGGCGAAAAACCAGGTACCGTCAAACTTATGATCAAAAGAAGTAAAAAAGGAGAGGCACTAGCCCATCCATATCGTGTCGTTGAACCAAAAAACTAAAACCCCCTAAAAAAAACTAAAACCTATGAAAAAACAATTACTTGCCCTTACCCTTCTTGCTCTTGGATTTACTGCAACCTCAGAAGCTAAATACAAGCACTCCTCTGTAACCGTACAGCCAGGTGGAACTTCCTATGTGTATTCAAAAACGCAACCAACAGTACCAGCCGGCGTTACAGTGACCCAAGCTACAAGAACAAAAAACGGAAAAACAAAACGAATCAAAGGTAAATGGCAAATCACTAACAACAGCACACAAGCAGTACAAGTACAAGCAAGAAAGAAATAACACGGTGCTTCTGATCTTGTGTTAGAATTAAAGGGACAGTTTTTCTGTCCCTTTTTTTATGTTGAAGGACACATGAATGGCTCTTACTGCTGAAACTATAAAACAAATACGCGCCCTACATTCACCAAAGGGCCGCGCTGAAAGCCGTCTTTTCATTGCAGAAGGCGTACGCACCATTGCAACGTTTATTGAGGCTAGCTTTGTACCTCAGGCTTTATATGTGGCAAGCAATAAACTAGAATTATTGGCACATCTACCAGCTCATCTTTCGGTTGAATCGATTCCTGCTCGTCAAATGGAAAGCATCAGCGCAAGCAGTAGTCCTAGTGGCATTCTTGCTGTTTTCTCTCTTCCTGCTGAGCCACCCCTTTCTAAACTTTCGGAAGGCATTGTGCTTGCACAGGTGACCGACCCCGGAAATATGGGAACACTTATTCGATCTGCAGTCGCTTTCGGATACAAAACAGTTGTCATCATTGAAGGTTGTGACCCGTACTCACCAAAAGTAGTACAAGCAACAGCTGGTTCATTGGCCCACGTGCAGCTTTTTCGCCTGTCATGGGATGAGCTTGTGAAGAACAAGAAAGATCTCTCTTTGTGCGCTTTGGTTGCACGAGAAGGCAAACAACCCGAAGAACTGAACCTCAGTAAAACGTTGCTTGTTGTAGGCAATGAAGCACATGGACTTCCCGACCAATGGGTCACTGACTGTGACACACACCTCACGCTTCCTATGAGAGGGAACGTCGAATCTTTGAACGCCGGAGTCGCCGGCTCGATCGCCCTATTTCTAGCGTCAGTACAAAAATAGGCCTCATCATACTCGTGCAACGGTAAGCGCAATAGTAACTTTAAAAAGTTTATGGTATAGCTGAAAAGCGTATTTCTATAGGGTCTTTAAAGTTCGAGGGTACTGGAATGGCTCATCAACACAAGCTTTCCTTGTTTGCGGCAATGTTTGTCAACATCAACATCATGCTAGGAACCGGGGTGTTCATCAACACCGTCATGTTGGCGCAGAAAGTAGGTGGCCTTGCTCCCTTACTCTATGGATTGGCAGGCCTTCTTATGCTCCCTCTTGTCCTGTCTCTTGCTCGCCTCATGGACTTTTATGAGCAAGGAACATTCTACCAGTTTGGAGCTACGTTAAGCCCTTACTGGGGATTTATCAGCACCTGGTGTTATTTTGTAGGCAAACTGGCAACCCCGACATTAGGCATTCATGCATTTAACATGTTCTTGCAAAAAAGCTTTCCTGTTTTTGCTTCTGTTTCTGTTTTTACGCTCGATGTAGCTATCATTTGCCTTTTCATTTTTCTCAATATGTTCAGTGGACGCTTGGGACAAAGGATTCAGTACCTATTTTTAGTTACCAAATCAGTACCGCTTTTTTTTGCGCTTGGAGTTGGGCTCTGGCTTTTTGATTATGCACATGTTGCTTCCCCAACGGTCATCTGGGAAGGTATTCCTCTCTCGCTTCCTTTAGTCATTTTTTGTTTTTTAGGATTTGAAGCAAGTTGCTCATTAAGCAAGGTCATTGAAAACCCACAAAAGAACGCAAGTCGCGCCATCATCTATTCATTCGTCGTCGTACTGACCCTTTTAATGCTCTATCAATTCTTGTTCTATGCTGCACTGGGAGATTCTTTAGCCGCTCAGGCAAATTATGTTGATGCGTTTCCAGCGTTGATACAAAAAGCGTTTCCTTCATTGCTTGGCGTACTCACCCCAGTGCTTTCTCTTGCCATTGCAGCCTCTGCTCTTGGGGGAGCGTATGGAATCTTATTCAGTAACGCATGGAATTTGCACACACTTGCACAACACAATTATTTGCCTGCTTCTGCCTCATTTGCTCGTTGCAGTGGCGCACAGATTCCCTATTTTTGCATTTTGACTGAAGGATTCTTGTGTCTGTGTTTTCTTGCACTTTCAAAAGGAGCGCAAATCCCTCTACAATACACAAGCGTACTTTCTGGTATGACTGCCTATGCAATCAGCACCCTTGCACTCAACAAGATTTCTCGGTCAACCGTCAGCATACTCGGCGTACTCAGCTGCATCATTGGCATTGGTTTTTGTATTCGTGGTTTTATCTTTACCAACATCATACCGCTCTACTTTTACAGCACCATCGTCATTTTAGGAACACTTCTTTATTTCAGTAAAAAGCGATCAGCGTAACTTAAGGGTCATCAGCGCCAGTAAACACAACACAAATGAAATGATACAAAAGCGTACGGTGATTTTTGCTTCACCCCATCCAAGTAATTCAAAATGATGGTGGAGCGGCGCCATCCTAAACATGCGGCGTTTTAAATAGCGATAGGAAAGTACCTGCACAATCACTGAAAGTGTTTCAACAACAAAAAGACCACCAGCCAGGAGTAGAAGCAGTTCCTGTTTGCAAGCAAGTGCCATAAATCCAAGCGTTGCACCAAGAGAAAGGGAACCAACATCTCCCATAAAAATCTGAGCCGGGTAGGTGTTGTACCATAAAAATCCTAACGATGCTCCGACAAGTGCTCCCCCTGCCACTGCAAACTCTGCTGTTCCAGCAAAAGGAATATGAAGATAATGTGCAACGAGCGCATGCCCTGCTGCGTAACAAATGATGGAAAACGTGGCAAACGTGGTAATCAAGGAACCGATAGCAAGGCCATCAAGGCCGTCGGTTAGATTTACCGCATTACTCGTTCCTACCATGACAAAGATAGCCCACGGTATGAGAAAAATACCAAGTTCCGGCTGGAGGTTTTTAAAAAAGGGAAAGACCAGGGCTGTTGAAGGAGCACAGAGCCAGTACCACACCATAGCCACTAAAGCTGCTGCCATAACCTGCAAAAAAGATTTGAGTGAAGCACTGATACCCCTTTTGAACTTTAATTTTGCATAATCATCCCATCCTCCGATACAGGCAAAAAGAATGAGACAAAGGAGAAACAGCCAGACTTCAGGTTTGGTCAATGGAGCCCATAGAAACATGGTTGCCACCACTACCCCAACGATAAAGATTCCCCCCATCGTGGGCATATCATTTTTATCTTCTCGGTGAGCGTGTGGCGTGAACTCCCGAGCCTTTGAGCGTAAAAACGTTCGCGAAAAACGTATGAATGAACTACCCCACCATAACGAAAAAAACAAAGAGCTTAAAAGAGCTGCCATTGCCCTAAAACTGATATAGTGAACAACGTTAAGAGCGGGCAGATACCCCTTTAAAGCAGAGGCGAGATGGTACAACATGGGCAAAAACTCCTTTGCAAGCTTATTTTCGAATCTTAATAAAAACCAAGATATAGAGAACCTCCGCTTAAATCAATAAATCCGGGGAGGGGGGCTTTTGACTATCCTGACTCCATAAGTATTCTAGATAAGGTACTTTGATTTACTCGTGTGAGGTTAGGTAAATCAATTCAATTATGAGGATCTCTACCATGAAATGCGTATTTTCTATATCATTGCTGGCTTCCCTTGTTTGTCTTACAACCTCGGTACAAGCTCATGAAGACACGTCTGTAGGCCACGTAACTCTTTTCAAGAAAAGAAAGTCATCTGAACAACGTCACCCAGATACTTCAGCTTCCAAGCCATCAAAAAGTTCTTCGATCCCTACAGAAAAAAAAGATGAAACACCTAAGGAACACATTCCTACGGTTACCACTAAAACAGTGGAACAAGTTATCCAAGAAACAACTGATACGAACAGAAGAGCACAATTTGGAATCGCCGCTATGCTCAAATCCTTCAAAGAACAAGCTGCAAATAACAGTAATCCTGACAAGGGTATCTTTGAGCGCGATGCCGCAATAGGTGCCGAAATTGTGGCACATACAAAATCACTCGAGCAAGCAAAGCATCTCGTACTCAAGCTTGACCAACGTACTCAAAAAGCACTCCTTGCTGCCATCAAGCAGTACCCTATTTTCAAGCAAAGAGGCGTTGCTGACGAATTCTTTAAAGCACGCGCCTAAAAAAGCTCTAACGAGGGGAGATGGAGGTTACTAGCCGAAAGGCTCTCTCTCTTGTACACTAAACCCTTAGAACAGCGCTGTTCTAGGGGTTTTTCTGTGGGTAAAATCAGGTAAAAAAATGAATAAGACTCAATACGATTTCGATGTAGTAATTATTGGCGCAGGACACGCCGGAGTTGAAGCTGCTTATGCGGCAGCACGTCGTGGGTCAAAAACTGCTCTTGTTACGCTTACTGAAAAAAAGATTGGGTATATGCCCTGCAATCCCGCCATTGGGGGAATCGGTAAGGGACATATCGTTTTTGAAATAGCAGCATTGGGCGGATTGATGCCTGAGTTATGCACAAAAACCTATCTGCAAGTTCGCATGCTCAACACCACTAAAGGCCCTGCCGTTCATGGGCTTCGCCTTCAAATCGATAAAGATGCGTACAGCAAAGAAAGTCAGCGACGGCTCAAAGAGGTTCAAAATCTGACCATTATTGAAGGAATGGCCGAGGAACTTTTGACCAATGAGAGCGGCGCTATTGTTGGTGTTCGCCTGGCCGATGGTAGACAACTTAACAGCCCAACAGCCGTTCTTACTACCGGTACTTTTTTAAATGGGCTCGTTCACGTAGGACTTCAAAATTACCCATCGGGACGAGAAGACGAACAACCAGTTCTTGGACTAACACAGTCACTTAAGAATCTTGGTCTTACCTTGGGCAGACTTAAAACAGGAACACCTCCACGCCTTTTGCGCCAGTCGCTCGATTTTTCAAAAATGGAAAAACAAGAGTCAGATGCACTTGATTACCTCTTTGAATTCTATCCTCACACAACCACTGTAAAACTTGATTGCTATATCACTCACACCAATGAACGAGTACACGATATCATCAGAGAAAACGCACATCTTTCACGTATTTTACGCAAAGAAATCTCGGGAATTGGCCCACGCTATTGCCCATCTATCGAAGATAAAATCACCCGCTTTCCTGAAAAAACGTCGCATCAAATTTTTGTAGAACCAGAAAGTCTTTCAAGCGATTGGATTTACCCTAACGGCCTTTCCACCTCATTACCGCTTGAAGCACAAGAAGCCTATATCCGCGCCATTAAAGGTTTTGAAAACGCAATCATCACACGCCCTGGGTATGCGATCGAATACGATTTTGTACTTCCTCACCAATTGAAACAAACGTTAGAAGTTAAAGCAGTCCCGGGATTGTTCTTGGCTGGGCAGATCAACGGAACCACCGGTTATGAAGAGGCCGCTGGACAAGGAATTGTTGCCGGTATCAATGCATCGTTAACCGCACATGGCCAACCACCCTTTATTATGGATAGAACGGAAGGATACATCGGAGTCATGATCGATGACCTTACAACACTCAGTGTTGATGAACCGTATCGCATGTTCACCTCACGAGCTGAACATCGACTTACTCTTCGACAAGATAATGCATTCTTACGTCTTACTGAGCGTGCGTATCAGATTGGCCTGATCCCTGAACAGTTCTATCAAGACTTTGCAACGGAACGAACTCATATCGAAGAGACCATTGCAAGTCTTAAAGCAGCACATAAACATTCGGACCTTCTCCATCATTTCGGAGACAACACAAAGTCGCAAGAAACGGTACTGGCACTCACAGGCAAAAAACTTTCCCCTCGGGCTTGCCAGACAATTCAAGCATCCATCAAGTATGGTCCGTATATTGAACGCGAACAGTTAGAAGTTGAACGCCTTAAGCGCTACCAAGCAATGCGCTTGCCGTCTGATTTCGATTATCTAACTACCGATGGACTTTCTATGGAATTACGGCAAAAATTAACACGTCACCGACCAGAGACCATAGCACAAGCAAGTATCATCCCTGGCATGACACCTGCAGCGTTGTCTCTACTCATTTTAAAAGTAAAACTGTTACAAAAATAAGGCCTTTTATGCCCCTGAGCATACACCTTTTTGGACCTCTCTCTTTTCACATTTACGGCACTATGATTGCGGTTGGCGTGGTTGTCGCCCTCCTAGGTCTTGCTCGTGATAAAAAAATGCAAACACTGCTCTCCCTTGATCAACTCTTCTTTTTGGTTGGGCTGGGAATAGCATCAGGCATTGCTGGAGGCAAACTTTTATTCATTTTTGAGATGCTCGTAGATGGTGACTGTTCATCAGATCTTTTTGCATTTTGGAATGCAGGTTTTTCAGTACTGGGTGCTTTTATTGCAGTCCCTTTGGTTGTTGGTTCCTACATGTATCGCCATCGCTTACCTATCATAGCTTCGTTCGATCGAGCCTGTATCTTCATTCCCCTCACCTTTGCCATCTCACGCTTAGGATGTTTCTTTGCTGGCTGTTGCTATGGATTACCAACTAATGGGTGGTATGCCGTTACGTACACCAACCCTGAATGCCTTGCCCCTACGGACTATTCGATTCATCCAACACAACTGTATAGTGCAGGCCTTGAATTCCTTCTGTTTTTGTTTTTGATCCTCTGGGGACAAAAAAAATGTACAAAAACCGGACAACTTTTTGGTCTCTATCTCACGCTCATGAGCACTGAACGATTCTTAGTAGACTTCTTACGGGCAGACCGCACCTTCGTTGCAACCAACCTTTCCTTCTCTCAATTAGCAGCAGTAGGAACAGGCATTGCCGGCGTGATCATTCTCCTGACAGCCACACACACAACACTTTTCAACCGTTCATCACGGTCAATACGCGCATGAACCTTTTTACCCTCATAAAAGAACGTGTTCCTATTCTGGATATTATCAGTGAGCACACGGTCCTTAGAAAAATTGGTCATTATTGGAAAGGTCAATGTCCTTTCCACAGCGAACGTACTGCCTCTTTTACGGTAAGCCCTCATCGTGAAATCTTTTATTGTTTTGGATGCCAAGCAAGCGGTGATGTTATTTCGTTTGTCAGTAAAATTGAAAATTGTTCCCAAATTGAAGCTGCCAAACAACTTGCCGAACGCTATGGTATAGAACTTCCTGAACGCATTACCTCAGAAGCTGCTCCCTCACTTGATGAAAAAAAACGTTACTTTGCCATCTGCGAATTTGTAGCACAATGGGGACACACACACCTTCTTAAAGCGCCTAATATCCTTGCCTATCTGCAGCAGCGAAACATTTCATCAAAAAGCATCGACCTTTTCAAAATCGGTTACTTTCCCGAAGGTGAACGAGCGATAAAGTCTCTTTTAAAAGAAGCAGCTATTCGTAACTTTTTACTCGAAGATCTGATACACGCGGGAATTCTCAATGAAGGCAAAACAACCTACTCCCCGTTTGAAGGGCGCATTCTGTTTCCCATCAAAGATCACCTTGGTCACTACTGTGGATTTGGTGGCAGAATTTTCAAAGCAGATGATCAACGATCCAAATATTACAACTCAAAAGAAAATACGTTCTTTCAAAAAGGTTCCTTACTTTTCGGTTTTGACATTGCCAAACGAGAAATGCAAAAAACAGCAAGCGCCTTTCTTGTTGAGGGATACACCGACTGCATCGCACTTGTTCAACACGGCTACCCCAATACCGTAGCAACGTTAGGAACCGCGTGCACTCCAGAACATTTAAAGGCACTTTCACACCATGTGCACACCCTCTATGTTCTTTATGATTCTGATGATGCGGGGCACAAGGCAACGTTACGGCTTGCCCAACTGTGTTGGCAGTTCAATCTCGAAATTAAAGTAATCACTATCCCTGAAGCAAAAGATCCCGCCTCCTTTTTTGAAGCAAACCATGATCTTTCTACGCATATCGAAAAGGCTCAGGATGTCCTGGAATTCTTTTTGTCATCTTTGGGACAGGAATATGCAAAGAAGCCACTTACCCTTAAACTTCAGGCCACCCGTAGCTTCTTAGAAGTCATCAAAAAGCTGACAGACCCATTAAAGCGAGAAATTCTCCTTCAGCGAGCAGCTGACGTCTTTAGCCTTCCTTTAGCTTCACTGCGACAAGAATTAAGCTCATTCCCAACCGAGCCTGCCTCTCACCAGGAAAGCTCAGTTTCTAACCAACCCGACTTTGACCTTTCCGGTTTAGAAAAAAATTTTATCTCTGCTATACTCAATCAGATCGAGCTTCTTGAGAATCAGCGGGTGAGGGACCTCGTAGAATATTTACCAGAGCCGTTCGTGACAATTGTGAAGAAATTGCCGCAAGGCGGCGCGCAGGGTGGGCAACAATTTAACTCGTTTTTTGGACTCCTTACTGACGCAGAAAGGGCAGCCATTAACCAGTTACTGTTTACGCAGGAAGAAGAATCGTACGATACTGAACAACTTCTCCTGCTCCTTGAAAAAAAATACTGGAAAAAAATTGTAAGCTTTACCAAAATAAAGCTTTCCCAGGCACAGGATGAGCATGATTCTGAGCGCGTTCGCACACTCGTCGAATCATTTTTGGAAGTGAAAAAAAGGTTGTTACACAAGGGACTCATATAAAAAAAGGCACACAGAACAAACACCAACGGATCATCCTTTTGAAATTGAAAAATTACTACGTAAGGGGCTTTTGCATATGGCGATAAAAAAACAAAAACCGAAGAAAAGTACAAAAACGACTCAATCTAAAACTAGTCTTAAAAAGGCTGTTAAGGTAGTAAGTGCAGCTCCAAAAAAGGCGGCCAAGAAGAAGGCCGTGCTTGTCCCTACCAAAAAACAAGCGCCTGCAAAGACAAAAACAGCTGCAAAGTCCCCTAAAAAAATTGTTGTTGTAGCAAAAAAGCCAGCTCTCAAAGCTGTTCCTGCTAAGACGGTTACCCCCAAAGTAGCAGCTCCCAAAACTTCCTCAGCAACACCAAAAGTTTCCGCGCCGACAAAAAGCACGGCAAAGAAGGTTGCCACCAAAAAAGCCCCTGCCGCTCCTGCAAAAGGTGCTGTAGCAGATCGCAAAGATAGTGATTTTAAGCGCGAACTGATCGAAGCCCTTATCGAAAAAGGACGCGAAGCTGGCAATCTTACCTATGAAGAAGTCATCGCTTTTAATGAACGCAATCAACTTACTGAAAAAGAAACTTCTGATCTTTTCAAAGTGTTTGAACGAGAACATATCGAACTTCTAATGGAAGAAGAGCTGCACGGACCGGCATCTGACCTGCATGACATTGAAAAAGATGATTTGAGCAATCAAGTGGTCATGAAAGAACAGCTTGCAACAAGTCTTCATACTGAAGATCTTCTTGATGCTGACGAAGAAGAATCGGACGACGAAGAACGTCCTGCCCGAGAAGCAGCAGAATCCACCTACATCACTGATGGTGTTAAGTGTTATTTGCGCGATATCGGAAAAATTCCTCTTCTTAACAAGGTAACTGAAAAGGTTATCTCTGATAAAATCGCCAATAGTAAACGTTCTTGCATCGATGCTATTTCTCATTTCCCCTTCGTCCATAAAGAATTTTTGAGCATCGGAGAAAAACTTCATAAGAATGCGCTCCAACTTAAAGATATCATTCAGTTTGCTGAGTTTGATGAAGAAAACCTTCCTAAGGTTGAGGAAGAAAAGAAAGCGTTCCTTGAAACGATTGCCAAAATTGAAGATCTGATCAAGAACGAAGAAAAAATTTACGCGACATACCGCAGCCAACTTTCTTCGGACAAAATGAAGAAAGAAATGCTTGCCAAGGTCAAAGAAAATAAACAGGCGATCATCGAAACAATAAAGTCGATCCGTATTGCCAACAAGTTTATTAGAAAGATTGGCAAACGCATTGAAAAGTTCCTCTCAAAAATCCAAGAGCGTCAGCATCTGATACGCGATGGGGAAGAACAACTGGTAGCGCTCAGAAAAATGAAAAATCCCTCAGAGGACGACCGCAAGACCATTGAAGAAGTAGAAATTTCAATCCGTATGGCTCGCAAGTCAATCAAGAAAACAGAAGCTGAAGCTGGTCTGCCACTTGAACAAATCACGCTTTATTATCGCCAACTGATAAAGAGCCAAAAAGATGACAAGTTTGCAAAAGATGAACTTGCTAAAGCAAACTTGCGCCTTGTGGTAAACCAAGCGAAAAAGTACGTAAACCGCGGGCTCCATTTCTTGGATCTGATTCAGGAGGGCAACATCGGTCTTATGAAGGCGGTTGAAAAGTTTGAGTTTGAACGTGGGTATAAGTTTTCCACCTACGCAACTTGGTGGATTAGGCAAGCGATAACACGTGCTATTGCAGATCAATCTCGTACGATTCGTGTCCCTGTTCACATGGTCGAAACACTTAATAAAATCAACAAGATCAAACGCATCTTTGTACAGCAAAATGGCAGGGAGCCTACCTACGCTGAACTTGCAAAAGAGCTGAACCTTGATGAAAAGAAAATTAAGAACATCATCAAGATTTCAAAAGAACCAATCTCTCTTGAAACTCCTGTCGGTGATAGCGAAGACGCTTTCATCAAAGACTTTATCGAAAACGATAAGGACTACTCCCCTGCTGACGCAGTCGCAAACTCCGATCTTAAAGAACGAGTCCGGGAAGTACTGAAAACACTCGCACCACGGGAAGAAAAAGTTCTCAAGATGCGCTTTGGTATCGACGTCGCATCCGAGCACACGCTTGAAGAAGTCGGAAAAGATTTCTCGGTTACTCGTGAACGTATTCGTCAAATCGAAGTGAAAGCACTTCGTAAACTCCGCCATCCATCTCGTAGCAAAAAACTTCAGTCATTCTTTGAAAAAGAGCTCGATTTTGTTCCGGGAGAAGTTGAGGAAGATGACGAGTCGGACGAATAAAACGGTGAAAGAAATTACTGAACCCACCATGAAACAATTGGGTCTTGAGAAAAGTTTCAGTAGTTTCTTTTATTGAAGTTAGTTACAACCCCCGGTGTACTGAGCGCCTTCTCGTTGAAGGTGCAGGTATAACCGCATAGAAGGTAAAAAATATGGGTTCACTCGTGACTCCTGAAATAACCTTACAACTTTCGTACTTTGGCATTTCTCTTTTGCTGTGTGCGCTGTTTTCATTCCTTGAAACATCGATCACGGCACTGCGACTTTTTAATCTCAACGAACTTACAAAAAGTACGGGGGGCTATAAAACGCTTCTCACCGCCCTTGAAAAAGAGCCACAACGAGTCCTGATTTCTATCCTGATTGCAAACAACATTGCAAACGTAACGGCCGCAGCATTGATTACCCATGTCATGGAAGAAATTTTTGCCAAACTACATCTTTCTGAAGGGCTGGGGTTCTCGCTGGGGATTGCTATTGCAACCGGTACCATTTTGATCATCGGGGAAGTTATTCCTAAGAACGTGGCGCAGTCCCATGGGCAACGCCTTTTTAAATCAACGTTATGGTTTACCAGCATCATCTATTTCTTGATGTACCCGGTTGTGGTCGTTCTCTTTGCCCTTACAAACTTCATCACCGGCCTTTTACGAGAAAAGGGAGAAGGACAACAACAGGCGATAGCTTCTGAAAAAGAAATCCAGTTTTTGATCGACTACATCAATAAGCAAGGAAAAATGGATACTGATAAGAGCCAAATGCTTCACAGCATCTTTGAACTTGGACACACAACCGTTGAAGAAATCATGGTTCCTGAAGCAGATGTGGTAACGCTCAATGTTTCTTCGTCGCTTAATGACGCACTTGATATGTTTTCAAAGTATCATTTTTCTCGTCTTCCCGTATACGAACGCAAACCAGATAACATTATCGGTATGGTCCACCAGAAAGATGTCTTTTTGATGCTTTCTAAAGGTGAGAAAAAGCCGTTAAAAGACCTGGTTCGCCCTATCTCATTTGTCCCTGAAAGCATGAAGGTTAACCAGCTTCTTCGCCAATTCAAACAACAGCGTCGTCACATTGCTATGGTGCTCAACGAATATGGAAGCATCATTGGTCTGGTGACCCTTGAGGACGCAATCGAGGAGATCGTCGGAGATATCAGCGATGAGCACGAATCAGTGGCAGAACATATCATCCCGCTCGAACGAGGAGGATGGTTAGTGTACGCAGGGGTTGACCTTGATGAACTTGAACTTCTTCTCAACATACGTTTTGATACTGAAGACGCGGTAACCCTTGGTGGCTTTTTGATTGAACAGCTCCAGCATCTACCAAAAAAAGGGGAACGACTTACCTACAAAAGTTACGTTTTCCAGATTCAAAAATCGACCGAAAAGCGTATCGTTCAGGTACTGATCTTCAAAGAAAAAGACACGCATTCTTCCCATTAGATCCTGCTACTGTGTAGATCTAAAAACTCATATCCTATCCATTAAAAAAGGAGTTTGAATGAAGTTAGTAGTTGCTGCAAGTCTTGCTCTGCTCACCCTTCCATGCCTTGCTCATCCGCAGGCAACCTCTGAGCCTGTCAGCCCTGTCAAAGTACAAGAAGAACCCGATTACGGACCACAAATTTTAGGTAACTTTCTTAAAGTCATCCCTGGTCTTCTTACCATGGCAAGTGGACAAAAATCAGATAATCCCGAATTAGCAGCCGCGGGATTTGAGCAGTTTGCAAAAGGCTTTTCGGGATTTTTAGGTGCTCTTGAAAAAGTCATCCAACGTAAACCAGGTGCCCTTAAAAAACTGCGCGAAACTATTATCCTCCAAGAAGATTTCTTCACCGAAGCACTCGAAGAAGAGCTTGCTTCACCTGAAGGACAACAGGCCCTACGATCATGGAAACGATCAATGGAACAACAGGAAAATGTCATTTTCGTAGAAGAAGATTGTAACGACGACGAAGATGACGGCGATCATATTGATAACGAATAAAATGCATTTTAAAAGACATCTCTAATATTTAGAGGGAGCTTTTAAAAGCTCCCTTTTTTTTACATCCTTAAAAAAAGCTTATCCGCTCATTTTTCCGCTTCAACACCGTGATCCAAAGTTCGAACGCCAAACTTGTCGTTCTTAGTACGATTTATCGGCTTTTCTACGCTATAAAGTGCGATCCAGACGAGAAGTTCTTGTCATCCCAACATAAGATCATTAGAATGAAACTCCAGTGTTTTTACTAACCTCTTTAAAAAAGGAGCCATCATGTTACGGTACTTATACGATAGGCATAGTCCAGAAGATAATCCGCCACTTGGGCATCGTTTTTCCTCTCTTCTTTCTTCATTTCTTTGCGCTTACGCGCCCTCTGCCCTGTCTCTTTTCGGTCGCACTCTGGCCAAACAGTGGCATACCTACCAGGCCCAGCCTCTTTATACCGCTTATCGCGCGGTCATTCAGAAGTAATTCTTACTTTCCCGTTATTTTTTAATCTGTTTTGTATGTAAGGAAAAACATGATAAACAAGTATGCCATCATAGCGCTGTTGTGCATCCTCATTGTGCCGCCCCATTCAAGTAGATGCTCAAGCTCTACCCAACAATGTCCACTTATCGTTGATGCATGCCCACTCATTAGCAGCTAAAGCTTCAGCCAGGGGGATACACGACGCTAAATTTATGCCAATTTCTGTTGTGCAGAGGGGGTTGACCCTTCTGGCAACAGATTGGCAACCACTTCTATCAGTTGGTCTCGTTCTGGGCCGACAGAAATATAACTTACTGGGACACCACACACGCATTCGAGTTTCTTAACAAAATCGCGCGCTTCAGGAGGGAGCTCGCTAAAGTTCTTTGCTTTTCCAATCGGACGCTTCCAACCTGGGAAGGTAATGTAGTGAGGTGTTACTCGTTCAAGATCCTTAGAAATAGGCGGTAGATAATCAAAATCTTTATTGCCCAACTTATAGTGAATGCACATCTTAATATGGTCACAGTCATCAAGGTCATCAAGACGAGTAATTGCGATCGAATTTGCCCCGTTGATCATAACACCCTGACGCACCATCACTGCATCAACCCATCCAAATCTCAACTTTACCCCAGCAGGACTTTTTCGTTTTGCCTTCTTCTGAATCATTTCTACGATTTTCTCGTCTTTGATCTCAGTCGGGAAAGGACCTTCGCCTACACGAGTTGCGTAGGCATTTACCACACCCACCGTATGTCCAATGCGCGTTGGCCCTACGCCTGCTTCTGCACAAATACCAGAAGCTATCGTGCTTCCAGCGGAAACGAAAGGATAGTTACCGTGCGAAACATCGAGAAACGTTCCATGGGACCCTTCAAAGATCACTCGCGGTCCGCGTTTTTGGGCAAGAATACGATTCAATTTGAGTTCAACCTGGTCACGCACATAGGGAGCAAACTCTTTTGCATATTTTCGATATTCATCAAGTAACGGCTTGTAGGCAACAGGCTCTCCGCCATAGAGCTTCACGATGATCTCATTTGAATGATCAACTGCTCGTTTAAGAAGTTCTGGAAAATCTTTTGAAAAAAGATCGGCAAGTCGGATCCCAATCCCAAATCTTTTTTCGGCAGCACAAGGATGTACCCCCTCGCGAGCAATGGAACTTCCACGTACATGCCCAGCCTTACGCGCACAGCTGTCTATTGTCCGGTGATAGGGCATTTGTAAATGACTGTTTGTTGAAATCCGCAGGCGATCCTTTATGTCAGTGATCCCATTTTCCTCAAGGCTTTTTATCTCCTTAAAAAAAAGAGGCGCGTCAAGCACCATCCCACCTGCCAAGTAACACTTAACCCCTGGTCTTAAAATCCCAACAGGAATGTGGTGAAGATCGTACTCTTTCCCCCCCACTTTTACGTGATGACCAATTATCCCGGCACCCTGGGCACGGACAACAACATCGCCCGGCTGTGTGATACCATCGATTAACTTGCTTTTCCCCTCACTCTCATATCCAAGACCAACAAACACCACACCCTTTTGTTCAGCGTTGGCGGCCATTGCACAGCAGATAAGAACACCCACTAGGAAGTACTCAAGTACCTTTTTCATCTGAAAATCTCCTTTGCATCATTACCCGAGCAAGTCTGCCCCAAAAGAACTGTTCTGTAAACCGCACAAAGACAAACGAGCCAGTGATTCACCAGCTCGTTCATAATCTCATAAAAGGCAACTATTCGATATTTTCACCTGTCGGTCAACAAAAAAACCGAACCTCACGCTCTACTTGGTAGATGATTGCTCAAAAATAGTTTTAATGCTTGCAAGTGATCCGATCATTGAGCTCGCTTCGTACGGAACAATAATCATCTTGCCATTCTTGTCTTTGGTAATTTCAGGAAGTGTTTTGATATATTCGCGCGCAATCAAGTACGGAAGTGGATTACCTCCTGGAACCGATTTTTGCACCATATTAATCGCCTGGGCTTCAGCTTCAGCAACCTTTAAACGGGCCTGCGCTTGACCTTCAGCTTCAACAATGCGCGCTTCTGCAAGGCCTTTGGCACGCAAGATTTGGGATTCTTGTTCGCCTTGTGCTTCCAAAATAGCAGCACCTTTCTTACCTTCAGCTTCCAAGATCATGGCACGTCGGTCACGTTCCGCGCGCATCTGTTTTTCCATCGCTTGCTGAATATCATGCGGCGGATTTACCTCTTGCAGCTCAACGCGATTAACCTTAACGCCCCACTTATCAGTTGCTTCATCAAGAATGATACGCAACTTATGATTAATCTGATCACGAGATACCAGTGTTTCATCAAGATCAAGTGATCCGATAACGTTGCGCAAGGTCGTCTGCGTCAATTTTTCAATTGCTTCAGGCAGATTGGCAACTTCATACACCGCCGCTTTTGGGCTCGTGATTTGGTAATAAAGAAGCGCGTTAATTTCGATATTAACGTTATCTCTGGTAATCACATTCTGCTTAGGAAAATCGTACACCGATTCACGCAAATCAATGCGGGTAATACTTTTTGCAAAACGATAGTACCGATTCTTTTCCACAAGCTGCACATACGTCCAAATGGACACATGCGGACCATCCATAAATGGCATAACCACGTGTAAACCTGGCCCTAGTAAGCGATGAAACCTACCAAGACGCTCAATAACGACCGCTTCACTTTGTTTTACAATGTACACGGATCGAGCAAGGAGAATGAGAAGAAAAACAATCCCTATCCCTACCGTTACAAACATAAATTCCATAACCATTAAAGATCCTCCTCCGCAACCATATGAAAATTCCATTAAAGATCGCCCTCTGCTGCCTTTCGAGCAGCGACAATAAGACGTACCCCTTCAACTCGTACCACCAAGACAAGAGTACCTTTTTCAAGTAGTTCATCATGCATTGATTGAGCAGCCCACAGCTGTCCCTCTACACGAACCTGTCCGATATGGGTTGAAGACACTTTCTCAACAATTACACCTTTTTTGCCAGGTAATGCATCAACAGCCGATTTATAATGGCTATCAAGCTTGGCATTTTTGCGTACACACACGTACAGCAGAAAAAAAGAAATGAGTGAGCCACCAAAAAACAGGCCTGTTTGCCAGCTGAACGGAAGTTCAAGCCATGCACCGCATGCTGCAGGGAGCGTACCTAACGCAAACGAAAGACAGTAGAAAAAACCTGGGCTTAAAAGCTCAAATACAACACATAAAAGCCCAAAAAAGAGCCACCCGCCGATATACGTCATCATAAGGTTCCTTTCATGTAATGCACTAATACAGTTCTAAAGTACCCCAAACAAATTATTTTGAAAAGACACATCTCGAGAATCACGAACCACACACGACTTTCACAAACAATAGCCTCTTAAGAAGGTTTTTATCAGCATAATGCGTTTTATCATGTGTGTATTCTTCTACGAGACCGCATTGTGAATTGCTGGCGTTAGACGCTGCTTTCCCTTTCGCCATCTTTCTTTAACGTTTCGTTTGGCTTTTTCACCCCTCTCCTTCTTCTATATTCTGGGTTACAGACCGTACAAAGGCCGCAGGGCTCATCTTGAGCCATCCCACAGCTAAGAAAACGACAGCATCCCTCGACCCCACCTTTTCGCTGCAACCACCATGGTTCCCAACAATAAACGTAGCATCTTTCACAACAATCAAGATCTTCATCACTCGTAGAAGCGGCTTGTGTATTTTTCATTTCTTCGAAGATCTCTTCTGCTGACGGTTGTGGATCAGGCACTTTTTCCACCCCGTCACCTCCCTCACTTGATGAGGCATACGCGGATGTAAGCGTTTCTAATGCATTTCCTGTCCCTTGTTCCCTGGGTGCTCTTTCTATCAGGTCTGTTTCCATAAACGACGGTAAGGCAGCAAACACTCCGAAGCCACTTAGCCCTAGCACAAGACCTACTAATCGCATCACACACACTTCACTTTACCCTTTCAGTCGCTATAATCATGTTATGAACAAACTCAAACAAACAGCCTTTTCGTGGTTTTACAACTTTCTTCACGTACAACTTTTTCTGTCACTCATGGCACTCCCTGTCCTTGTCGCCTGGGGTCTTCCCTTTTCTCTTACAACCGTGGTTGGAAATCTCCTGTTTACCCCTTTCCTTTTTCTCTTCCTTTTCCTTTCTACCGTCCTCTTTTTTTCAGAACTTCTTCAGATCCCTAATACACCGCTCTTTTACCTCTTAGAAAAGCTGCACACCTTCTGGTTGTTTCTTTTAAATAAGGGCTCAACACAGTGGCTTTATGCCATCGATACCTGGGGATTGTTTTTTTGCGTTGGAGTAAGCCTTATGGCGTGTATCGTACTCCACCACAAACAGTGGGGGCGAGAAAAAAATAGTTGGAAAGTTCTTATTCCGCTGCTACTTCTTCCTTTTTTTTACCAACAAATGCGAGCATTCTTTCCATACCAAGGCATCGTTACCTGTATAAAAAAGAAGGTAGCTATAACATGTTCTCAGGGGAAAATCTCAATTATCGATTACGGAGCATTGGGAGAAAAGAAGTCGGCAGGTACATGGGTTCAGTACACCTTTCTCTCAGAAATTATCAAACGATGTGGCTCGGTACGATTTGATACCATTACCTGCTCCTACCCTACCGTACGCACACTTGAAGCCCTTGCAACGTTGTGCAACCATGCGCCTGTAAAGAGAATTCTGATAGCCTACCCGGGCAGACGATCAAAACAATACAAAGAACAGTATAAGCAACTGGAAGCAACCACAAAAAAAGAAGGTATCATTCTGAGCACAGAACCAATACCTTCACAAAATATTTCTCAGATAAAGCTTTAAGGCAAATCCTGACTACACCGCACGAGAAAACAAATCTAGCAAGGACGCCTGCCTGTCAATAATCGAACTACGATCTGACTCTTTCTTTCTAATAAGCTGGTTAAGATCAGCTATGCAATATCGAATTACCTCATTTTCACGTTGCAATACGTGAAAATGAGCACGTTGTTGCAATGAAAGGTTGCCTCCTTCAGCACGCCCTACTTCTATGCGTTTTTCTAGCTGCGCGGCTGTTTGCATTAAACCTCTCAGTTCCTGTTTAAGGTTTACTTCTCCCTCCCAGAGCGCCTCGGCCTGCGTATCAAGTTGTCTGAGTTCTGTATTTATAGCTTCTTTTGTTAATTGCGCAGCCTGAACAAAACCACCCGCTCCAACCAAAAAAAGTCCCGTAACTACTTTTTTCATAATAATCTCCAAATAATTTTCTTTCATTACGTTATGAAAGCTCTACAACGCGAGTCTCAAGCGCCCGTCGTCTTTCTAGACACGCTGTAAGGTCAGCCGTCAACGTTCCAATCGTCTCTTGTAAAGTCTGAATGTTAGCTTTTCTCATAGTTATATCACTGCTACATTCTACTACCTGCTCGCGAATTTCTCGTTCCTCGGCAGCAGTTGCAGCAAGATTGTCTTGAGAAAGTTTTCCGAGAACAACACGCCTACGTCCCCCATTCCTTCTTCGTAGTACATCGTTAAGTTCCGATTGAATAATTATTTTAAGGCCCTCCAGCTGATCAAGCCCTTGTTCTTCAAAAACTAAAAGTCTACGTTGCCGAGCAACGTCAGCCATAAGACCACTGATTCTTGCTTTACTTTGCACTAGTTCATCCTTAACACCTGCAAGCTCTTGAGCCGCATACGTAGGAATAACCGCAAAGAACAGTAAAAAATAAGGTAAAAATAGCTTCATTATAACCTCCAACTCCTAATAAGTTATTTATATTCCATTATAATAATTTTTTTTTGAAAAAATGTAAAACGCCTCTACTCTTTCAGGCGAAGAAGATTGAGCTTGAATAAGCTTTTTCCTATCCGTTCGCGTCCCCTTTAAAAGCGTCATCTCCATCCTTGTTGATAAGCTCCAGCAATACGCTCTGAGCCTCGTCATCTACTCCGGACTCAGTAGATATTTCTCCTTCACTCAAACCTGGCTGCCTGGCAAGCAAAGAACTTACTGACCACTCAGGGCACCCCCAAATAGCAGCTACAGATGAAAATTTTGCAAAATCACTTTCCAGTTTCTTATTCTCTCCATCTAATCGAGCCGCTTGCTCCTGAAGAACCACATTCTCTCCATTTAATCGATCAACTTGGCTCTGAAGGGCCGCTAAAAGTCCAGAAAGACGAAATACCTCACCATGTGCTCCAGCAAGCGCACCTTCTGCTTGATACAAACAAAAATTCAAGCGGTGAATCTCTTGCTCCCGAGGATCTGTGGAAGGATAAGGAGAACGCCCCCCGACAGAGTGAAAAAAGGCTCCTGGAACGAATGTGGAATAGGGAAGCGCACCTCGCATTTCCGATCCTGGAGGAGGGCCCCACGGACCCATTTGAGGTGAAAAAGGTTCGGGGCCTGGAAGACCAGGAGCACTTGCTCGTACTAACTGTGTACTACTCAAGATAAGCACGAACATCACCATCTTTTTCATGGGCAATCATTCTCCTTTGCCTTAGAATCTTCAGTTTCTTTTTTTTCCTCTTTTTCGGTCTGTTCGCAGCAATCTACCTCCTTGGCATCCTCTTGTTTGCGGGGTACAGAGTATTTTTTAGGGCTTCTTCTTCTGGTATCGGCATCATCATCATGCTCCTCCGCTTCAATAGCATCAAGTTCTTCAGAAAGACGATTAATGATCTCACTTTTTTCATCCAATTGCCTTTGAAGCTCTTTTTCTCTTCTTGCTGCGCGAGTCATAACTTGCCGTAATTGGACTCTCATATCTGCCAATGCAACGGCAAAGTCTCTATTTTGTCCTACAAGATCTCCCATATTTTCAGTCTGAGCCTCAGCATCTCTTGTATCAGGTTCTGCAGCTCGGCTTATTGCTACCCAAGAGAGGACCCACAGCACCATACCCATCTTCTTGCGCATACTAACTCCCCCTCCTTTTTTAAGAACTTCTGCTTCTAGTTATGTATTCGTCGTACCGTCCTCATCATACCCATCATCAGCAGCGTCATGCTCATCTTCCTTCTGTGAGTCAACAACTCCGTGGATCTTAGCAAGATCTTGAACCAATGCATGGTGTGCATCGATCTGTGATCCCAATTGATGTAATCCCTGTGCAGCGCTACCTTGCACAGATGCAATTTTCACACTTTCCAAGGCCTCTTTAAGCTGAGTATTTTGTTGCGCAAGTTCGTCCAACATTTTTTCTAATGTCGCCCGGTCAACTGCTCCCGAACTAGCTCCCATCATTTGTATACTAACGCTTGCCATCAAGCATCCCATGAGTACCACGTACCTTCGTCCCATACCGTCCCCCTTTGAACGATTTTTGTTACTATCCCCCAGCTTCCACTCTTTTTCTCTACCTGTTATTGCTTTCCATCAGATAACCCCTCAAGACCATTGCCTCCACTTTTTGAAAGCGCACAATCCAGTACATCATCCTCTCGTTTTACTGCCTCGAGCAGTTCTTGCAGACGAATAATCACTGCATGTTGTCTTTCAATATGCGCATCACGGTCCACTAAAGTCTGCGCTTGAAGCACGACAAGCTTCTCAAGTCGCCTGACGTATGCGTGATGTTCTTGAACAGCAAGACCTTGAAATGACCGTTCATCTGTAACCTGAGCGGCTTGCCTCACTTCCATTCCTTGCATCATTCCCATCTGTAAAAAGCACCACATACCTAGAAATATCTGCTGTCGTTTCATGGCTTATTCCCCCTTTTTTAGAGCTTTTTTTATATCCTCAACTTCCTTCTTAGTTGTAACGCACTCACCAGAACACACACAAGAAACACCTAAAAAAAGCCCGCTTACTGCAGGCTTTTTTAATCGAAAGTTTTTTATTCAGATTTATTTTTTCTCGTTTTTTTGGGCACATTTGTTCCCGTTGTTCCACTGATACAGCGTACGAGCAAGCATATCGAGATAGACTGCCATGGTTGTATTTTCAGGTGATTGCGCACCAACAACATCAACCACAAAAGTACATGGCAACAACGATTCAGTTACAATTCTTTGGTAATGGCAAAATGGCTGGGATGAGATAACTAAAACTGTTCCCTTTTTAGGTTGTGTTTTAAGCCAATCCTCAACGGTATCTGCTGTTGTAGGGCGAACCATTACACCATCAAGAGATTTTTTTTGCGGGGAATCAATAAGCACCACCTTGTCAGAGAACGTTAAACTTTCCTCAAACAAACGCTTGAGTGCCCCAGCCTCAGTTTCAGGAAGATTTGTCCACCCTCGTTTTTCTAAAAATTCTCGTTCACCCTGCACCAAATAACGGCATCCTGAAAGCAATGCTATATCATGATACGAAGCAAGATGAGATACAACCTCCTTAAGCTTTTCCATACGAGAGTTCATGGAAAATACGGTAGCCCGCATAAAGAGAATATGGTCATAAGAAGATTTTGTAAGTTCCATCGCATTTACTAATCCCATGCGAACAAAGACCGGAAGTAATTGATCACGCTTCTTTTCATAAGGATGTTCTTGAATTTCCCATCGTTCCTGGTGCGCTGGACGTAACCATCCTTTTTGAGTAACTGCAACCAAATCACTTATGGTACCGTCATATGTTAATCCTGTTATTTTCAAAACTTCTTCAATGTCAGATTTCACAAATCCGGCAATAGTAGGTGTTTTCGTTTTCGTCTTAAAAAAAACTAAAAACACACACGCAAGAGCAGCTACAAAGGCCACTAATCTCAGACGAGTTTTCATGACACACCCTCGTAAAAATAGTTAAAACATCACCAGTGTAGTTGAATCTTTGGTAAAAAAAAGGGCCGATGTTCGCCACCAGCCCTTCCATCATTAACGGCACCTCCACCAAAACTTTCTACCACTCGAGCGAACCACCACTACGATATTCAGTAACACGTGATTCAAAGAAGTTTTTCTCTTTACTTAAATCGGTCGCTTGCGACATCCATGGAAACGGATTTTCTTTGTTGTACAACCGAGGAAGATCAATTCGTTCAAGACGGCGGTCAGCAATATACTCAACGTAATTTACAAACTGTTGAGTACTGATTCCCAGAAGACCGCGAGGACATGCATCAAATGCATAGGCTGCTTCAAGCTTTACTGCCTTACGAATAAGTTCAACAATCTCATCTTGAAATTCCTTGGTCCATACGTCTGGATTTTCTCGTTTGATCGTGTTGATAAGATCGCATCCAAAAGCAAGATGAATACTTTCATCACGCATGATGTATTCAAATTGTTCGCCAATGCCAATCATTTTGTTCTGACGTTTTAACGCAAGCATCATGGCAAAACCAGCATAGAAGAAGATCCCTTCCATGATGACGTAGTACCCGATCAGGTCATGAAGGAACTTTCGTAATGATGCAAGATCATGGATTTCAAACGTTGGATCAAAGATCGAGGTTGTCAGGTCAATAACAAAGCTATCTTTTTCAGCAATCGAAGGGATCGTGAGATACATGTTATACAACTCATCCGGGTTAAGTCCCAATGAATCGCTGCAATAAATGAACGTGTCTGTGTGCACTGCCTCTTCAAACGCTTGGCGCAGCAGGTACTGACGACATTCAGGGTTAGTCACGTGACGATACACAGCAAGCACCAAGTTATTAGCTGTCAACGATTCAGCAGTCGAAAAAAAGCCCAAATTCCACAGAATCAAATGCCGTTCATCTGCTGTAAGGAACTTCGGATCCTTCCACTGTTCAACATCTTTTTGCATTGAAACTTCTTCAGGGGTCCAGCTGTTAGCAATACCATTTTTGTAATGTTCGCGAGCCCACAAATAACGCATTGGTAAAATTTTATTGGGATCAGTCTTTGAGTTAGAGATAATCCCCGAAGTATTCATTCTTTTCATATATATCCTTTCTACTGGCATGCTTCGCAATCAGGATTTTCCAGACTGCACGCCTTTACTTCTTCCTGAGAAAGCACTTGCGCAGGAGCAAATGCCTCTTGCACAGGAGCCCCTGAAGCAAGAGAAGCGTCATAACTTCTTTTTTGGGTAAATCCAAATTTTTTGGCATCGAGCGTTGCTTTTTCAATTTGACTCGCTCCCAGTGTACGCAGATAGTACGTACATTTAAGGCCTAATTGCCATGCACGCTTATACACCGTGTCAAGCACTTTTCCTGAAACTGAGTTGAGAAATACGTTATGAGATTGGCTTTGATCAATCCATTTACCACGGGCAGCAGAAAGTTCCAGAAGCCACATCGCGTCAATTTCGAATGCTTCAAGATACTTGCTACGAATTTCCTGAGGAATTGCTTCTATGCGCTGAATACTCCCATCGTAGTACTTGATAAGATCGACCATGTCATGATTCCACAATCCCAACTTCTTCAAATCATCGACAAGGTAACGATTGATAACGGTAAACTCACCACCCATATTCGCCTTGACGTACAGATTTTTATAAATCGGCTCGATGCACGGAAAACATCCTGAAATGTTTGAAATGGTCGCGGTAGGGGCTACAGCCATGGTGTTTGAATTACGCATGCCGTATTTTTTGACATGCTCACGCACTGGCGTCCAATCAAGGTGCCCACCACGAGAAAGAGGAATATTAATACCACGTTCTTCTTGAAGCAGATCAATCGTATCGACTGGGAACAAGTTTCTATCCCACTTTGAACCTTTGAACGTTGAGTACGCTCCACGCTCTTTTGCCAATTCTGAAGATGCAAGAATCGCGTGATACGCAACAAATTCACCCACTTTATCAGCAATCTCTAATGCTTCCTGTGATGCAAAACTGATGTTCATCTTGAAAAGCATATCCTGGAAACCCATGATCCCTAACCCAATAGGACGGTGACGCTTATTAGACGTCGCTCCTTCTTTGACTGGATAGAAATTGATATCAATCACATTATCAAGCATACGAATCGATGTCTTAATCGTTTTTTCAAGTTCTTCAAAGTTCATCACCCCTTCATCAGACGTGTGAATACCTAAATTGATCGAACCTAAATTACACACTGCCGTTTCTTCTTCTGACGTATTCAATGTAATTTCGGTACAGAGATTTGAACTATGCACTACACCAACGTGATCTTGAGGAGAACGAACATTGCACGCATCTTTGAAGGTAAGCCACGGATGGCCGGTTTCAAAAAGACGGGTAAGCATCTTACGCCACAGCTCTACAGCAGGCATCGTCTTGGTAATTTTCATCTTTCCTTGACGCGCAAGCTCTTCATATTCTTGGTAACGTTTTTCAAACGCTTTACCATACAAGTCATGAAGATCTGGTGTTTCATCGGGCGTAAAGAGCGTCCACTCACCTTCTTCCATCACACGCTTCATGAAAAGATCGGGAATCCAGTTTGCGGTATTCATATCGTGCGTACGACGACGTTCATCACCCGTGTTACGGCGTAAATCAAGAAAGTCTTCAATATCGAGATGCCACGTTTCCATGTAGGCAACCGTTGCTCCTCGACGACGCCCACTACGATTGATAGCAGCATTCACATCGTTAGCAATCTTTAAGAATGGAATAGTCCCTTGGCTTCCTGATCGAATTGATTTTATAAATGCACCTGTTGCACGCAACGGCGTCCAGTCATTTGCAATACCACCAGACCAGCGAGCCATTTGTGCGTTATCGCCCATACATTTAAAAATATGATGAAGATCATCACTGATAGTCGTTAAAAAGCATGAGCTAAGCTGCGGATGTGCTGTACCTGAATGTAAAAGCGTCGGCGTACCAGGAACATACTGTAATTTTGACATGTTTTCATAAAACTCAACTGCATATTGATTTTTATTTGATTCAAAAAGACACAGCCCCATTGCCACGCGCATCCAAAACATTTGTGGCAATTCGACATGGCGTTCACCAATTTTTGAAAAATATCGCTCATAGAGATTGAAAAGCCCCAAATATTCAATGTAATCATCGCGCTCAATAGCTAATTTTTCTGCCAAAAACTCAAGATCAAATTCGAGCATACGAGGATCTAACAACTCAAGCTGCACCTGCTCCTTAATGCTCTCAACAAATGATTTCTTGTAATGAAACGCGTACGTTTCTTCAGTAATAGAAACCTCGAAAATTTCTTTAGAAATCTTCTGACGTAACAAACGTGCCGCCACCTTGCTATACGCTGGATCTTTTTCAATAAACGATATCGCACTCAGGACAAGAGCATCCTCAATGTCCTTTGTCGTCGCATTATCGTGAAGGTTTTTAACCACTTCCTGCAGAATTAATGGGACAGAAACAGCGCTTCCAAGTCCTTGGCACGCTCGCTGAAGGCTCAGATAGATCTTCTCTTGATCCAAAGGAACCAACTGCCCATTCCGTTTACTGATCGTAAACAAAGGAACAGCTCCATGCTCTCCCTCTTGTCCGTCAACTCCAGCAATTCCGTATTGAATATGCAGTGAAAAATCTTTTCGTTTATCCATGTTCTGTTCCTTTCTACTGACGGTTACTCTCGACCCTTTTACACGCGCATTGCAACAACCACTTTTCTCTCGTGCTCCTCTCTTTACTTTATTACCTAAAATAAGCGGAAAAATTTTTATATTTTTTTCAATGAGTATTAACAGTACTGTAAAAGATGGAAGATCACTGTACCCATTTCTCCTTTGGTAATCAAATAAATTTCTTGTTATTTTTTAAAACGCATATTCTTCAATTTCTAAAATTCACACAAAACAAAAGTTTTCTTTTTGAAACTTTTTAATGGTGTGCACATATAGCTCATTTCAACTTTTTTCTACACATTTTTTTCATATTTTTTTCTTTATTAGTCATTTGACCATTTTGTCGATCGTAAAAATTTACAAGTATGTGACCTAAAAGTAGGATGTTTTTCCAAATGTTTTCTGTAACGTGCAATTTTTAAACGAAAGGAAATTGCTATGACGCGTAAAAAACAAACCCCCTGGCTCCTTATTGGACTTACTACTGCAGCAATCTGCTTAGCATCACTCTACTTCATTAAATCTCGTAAGCCTTCCACAATGGAGAGCATGCAACAACCAGCTACCGGCCTTGATACAACGACGGAAGAGCCTACAGAAAAAAAGGCCGCTGAGCCCTGCAAGCCAGAGGCTATCGTCTATGAAGTAACCGATCCTTGTTGCGTTGATTACATCAAGAATTGCGAAGAACCTTGTGTCATAAAATTTTCTGCACAATGGTGTGGGGCATGTAACCATCTTGCAAGCTATTACGAAGATGTCGCAAAAGAATTTAAAGGCAAAGTTGCATTCTACAGCATCGATTGTGACAACCTGAATGTCATGAGAAAAGCTGAAGAAGAACACCTTGCCAAAGGATCTGTCACCAGCCTTCCTACTATCGTCTTTCTACAAAAAGGAAAAGTACACGAACAGAAGATTGGAGCGATGCCAAAAGACATGTTGATTGCAGAAGTTAAGAGCTCTTTTGGGTTGTAAAGGAAAAGAGGGGTATCAAAGGGGTGACGCTACACCCCTTCTCCCTCTTTTTTTAATCAAAATGTACATTTCAGCTGTATGCGGATACTGGCGAGCGTGTGAAGCAGATTGCTCATGATTTTCAAAGTATCCCGTAAACAAATCAAACTTACACAGATTGTCCTGAAACGCATGCCCTGTATCGACAAGCATCCCAACCCGCATCTCTTTTTCTAACGTCAGCGGATTTTTACCAACCATCACCAGCAACTTTCCAAAACCAAGTTCTGGTATATTTCCCGCAAACGATACTCCTGGTACTGGATCAACTTTTACCGGATATTTTTTTGAAGGTTTTTTCTTTTCGTAAGGAGCAATAAACCAATATTTATCACCTACATTTTTTTCATTATGTACCACTGCCTGAAATGTTGTAAGCGGCGATCCATCTTCAAAATCAATAACGGCACTTCCTTGCATCACTAGTTCGTTGTACCCCTCCGGTGTTACCCAGGCAAGGACCTGCGCCTTTCCCGGTTCTAATGCGCCATCAACTATTTGCTGACGCGTATATGCAAAGCGAGTCAGTGTTTTTTTATGTTCACGAATGTGACTTGGTGTTTTTCCCTGTTCATCAACCGGACGACTATACAACGGAAAGATATGCTTCTTCGTTTTTTTCTGAGATCCGGGAATTTTGCAGACACGATACGTCGTAATACGATGATGCTCGGGAGCGCCCTTCCAACCTCGTGGTAACTTGCCAATTTTTGCAGGACACGAGGTCCCATCAGAATACAAACGATAAAAGTCAAAGAAGGTGTTGTAATACCAGTGCGTTTTCAGCCAGGCAGGATTTTCACGCGCCGTCTTTGCAAGAAAGTCTGCTGTTGCCTTCACATCATCAAACGAAATGATACCCTGAAAAATTTTACCCTCATCAACCTGCACATACGCACTTTTGTGAACCGTCGAAAGAAACTGAGAGACCTCCTGAGAAATCTGGGCAAGCGCAGGGATATCAACAGCTATTTTTCGATTATAGGTAAACGTAACTTTTTCAAGCGTACGTGCATGGGCATCAAGAACACAGGTAAGGACCAAGAGCACTGCAACTATTATCGCCCTGAGTGAAACTTCTTTCACTCCTTCAATTTGTTTTTTATTCATACTACGTCCTTTCTAACGGTTGAAAGACACTGCTAGTCCTATCAAAAACACCATTAGAAAAGCCATATTCGTCAAAAACTCATTTTTACCGCATTAAAAAAGCCCCTGAAAATTCAGAGGCTTTTTAAGGATCTTTGTAAAAGGCGGTTTTACATTCCCACCAACAGCAATGAAACAATCGCCATCAGTTTCACCAGAATGTTCAGCGCCGGACCGGAGGTATCCTTAAACGGATCACCAACCGTATCACCAACGACCGCAGATTTGTGCGCTACAGAACCTTTTCCGCCGAGATTACCCGCTTCGATGTACTTCTTTGCGTTATCCCAAGCACCACCACCGTTTGCCATCATAAGCGCAAGCATGATACCAGTCAGAGTTGCACCAACCAAAAGACCGCCAAGCGCTTCATTGCCCAAGGTGAATTTAACGATGATTGGCAGAACGATAGTTATCACACCAGGCAAGATCATTTCATGCAATGCGGCATAGGTACTAATCGCAATGCAACGTTCGTAGTCAGGATCTGCTTTCCCTTCCATTAGGCCAGGGATCGCAGTGAATTGACGACGCACTTCAAGCACCATCTTCCAGGCCGTGTTACCCACAGAACGCATCGTGAATGCAGAAACCAAGAATGGCATTGCTCCACCGATGATCATGCCAAGCAGGACCCATGGATCAAACGCATTCAGTTGAGAGATATGCGCACTTTCACTAAAGGCAGAAAACAGGGCAAGTGCTGTCAACAACGCTGAACCAATTGCAAATCCTTTGCCCATAGCAGCAGTGGTATTTCCAAGGGTGTCGAGTTTGTCGGTAATGGCACGAACTTCTTTGCCCATACCAGACATTTCAGCAATCCCACCTGCATTATCAGCAATAGGACCATACGCATCAACCGTCATAGTAATACCGACGGTAGCAAGCATAGCAACTGCAGCAAGCGCTACCGCATACAAATCATGTCCACCAAACATATACGCAGCAACTACTGCAGCCCCAAGAAGAACAACCGGTGCACACACCGATTCCATCCCCAAAGAAAGACCGTAGATGATGTTGGTTGCGGCACCTGATTCTGAACTTTGTGCAAGTTTCCTCACGGGAGCACCACCAGTGTAATATTCAGTCACGAGGCCAATAACAATCCCCGAAAGACATCCAATTACACAAGCATAGAACAGTTCAATTGGAAGATCATTCGCCTTCAGATACCAGTACGAACCACCCAAAAATGCGACAACGGCAACGTAAGTTGCATTACGAAGCATAGCAGCAGGACCAAATTTTAAGACCAAATTTGAAAGTAATCCAAACACCGAGCTGACAAGACCAATACCAGAAAGCGCCAATGGCAACACTGCATACGCACTGTCTCCTGCATGGAGCGTTAACCCCAGAATAACGGTTGAAACCATTGCACTGACATACGATTCATAAATGTCGGCACCCATGCCAGCGGTATCGCCAACACAGTCACCCACGTTATCTGCAATAACTGCAGGATTACGTGGATCATCTTCAGGAATACCCAGTTCAAGTTTTCCGACAAGATCAGCGCCAACGTCTGCCGATTTCGTGTAAATACCACCACCGATACGAGCAAAAAATGCAACAACACTCGCCCCGAGACCAAAACAAGTCAAGATCATGACAATGTTATCTGCAAGACCATAGTGATGCATTACAACGGTCATACCAAAGAGCCCAAAAGTTGCTACTGCAAAGCCCATCACACCACCGCCAAAAAAAGCGGTCAGGAATGCACGGTGCTCACCCGATTCTTGTGCTGCAACGGTTGTACGTACGTTTGCTGAAGTTGCTGCACGCATACCCAAAAAACCGGTTGCTAATGAAAGTACTGAGCTTGCAACAAAGGCACCCGCAGGAACTACACCAAGCGTGTAACCAAGTACCCCAGCTATAAGCGCTACCACCACTGCAATAATTTTGTATTCCTCTCGCAAGAAGGTCATCGCCCCCTGCGCAATAGCATCCGCTATCTTTTTTGCTTTTGCATTGGTCACCCCTTTTGCTCGTGTCTGAGAAAAAAGAAGACCAACACTCACCGCCCCCACGCCAATAACGGCAAACAGTGCGGTATAGAGTTGAACCATGGAAAAACTCCCTTTGGTAATGAGACTGAATCTACGAATTTTTAAGGGTACCGAGACAAGATTTTTTGTAAAGCTTAAAAAGCCTCCTAAAGCCTTTTTTAGGAAAACCAAGTGTGCCATTCATACATCGTCTTATAAATATTTCTTACTTTCAAAAAGCTTACAGAGCTTTAAAAAATCGCTATCCTCTGTTTTTTAAACCTTAAAAATTTGGAATCCGTATGAATATTAGTTCAAAGCTTTTTCTTTCCCTTGTCCTTTCCATGATCCCTTGCTCCTCTTTTTGTTCCGACAGCAATACTCAAAAACTTCATGAACTTCAGACCGCATCGCACGTTCCACAAAATATGGTTGTTGTTGGACTTTTGACAGCTACTATTGGGGGACTTGGATATGCTGCATGTGACTATGTAGAACAATTTTTGTGTGGTCCGCATTCTGAAACTCCCGCGTTTTCCCCTTGTAACGGAAACGAAACGAATAAGTGGATCTATACAAGGATGATCAGCACAGGACTTTCTCTCGCGATAACAGGCGCTCTTACTGGAGGATACCAACAACTTTCAGCGTTAGACGCTCAGAACACCAAAAAAGACAACAGGCAATAACATGTCTTTCCCAATAAAAAAGACCGCCTCTCTTTATTTTTTGCTCTTGGTCACCCCTCTGGGAGCAAGCTCACTACCACAGGACGAGGAACAAGAAGTGACTCGCGAGCAATCTCGTATTCAAACAGCCGTAAAGAAAATACTATGGGGTATGAACCTCACCTGCCTAGGCTGCCTTTCTATTTTAATTAGATTAGTTCCCGACGACTATTCAACGTGCGCTCCCCTTTCAAATCCCTCAGCTCTTGACCGTTGTCATCAACTTCGAAACAGCGCAAGTCTCTACGATGCCCCCCTGGAAATAGGCTTCATAGTAACTGGTGCCACGCTTGCAACAAATGGAGCCCTCGATTTATGCCCTAGCAAGGCAGATAAAAAATTAGCACTAGTAAAGGACCTATGAGGAAACGCTACCTCTGATCATCGCTGGCATTAGTTTTTTACTCTACTAACCATCGTTATTTATTTTTAATCTTAAAAATTGGAATTGTTTATGAACTTTATATCAAAAACCTCTCTCTTATTATTTTTATGTGGCACTAGTAACTCTTCTTTCTGCTCTGCCTTACCCAAAGACATGAGTCTTGAGGAGTTTGAACATGAAGTGGAAAAATATGCTCCTTCAGAACACGAGAAACAAGCCCTCATCCCAGGATGCATCCTTTTTCTTACCGGAGCAGTAGGGTATATGGTCTCTAATTCTGGAAAATCTTTATGCACTACCCACACCACCACACACAACTCTCTTAATTGCTCAAGAGAAGAAACAGGCATATGGAATCCTTTCTCTTATCTAATGATTGCAGGAGGGGGGCTTATCGTAACAGGTCTTGCAGCAAGATGTGATAGAACCGATGAATTACGAGAAATGATAAAGGCCGAAAAAGAAAAGAGAGCAAATAAAAAAACTACATAATCATAAAAAAGTTATTGCCATCTACACGACCAGGAAGAACAATTCATCTATGAAAAAAAACAATTTCCCCAGCATTATTCTTATAAATATCTTAGGTTTTTTTGTTACACCAGACATACATCCTGCACTACCAACAGACGCTCTTCTTCCTGGTAACAACAGAGTCCAAGCTGATGATGCCCTGCTGCTTGAAGAAGGGGCCCCATTAAACTGCTGCGTAGAGAACTCACACTCCAGTCAACTGTTAACATTATGCTGCGGCCCACGCGGCTCAATGGAACGACAAATTTCTACTTTTTCCTTATTCGCATGGGGCGGTACCATTACTACCTACGTAATAAACCTGCACGCATACAGCACCTGCCGTTCCAACGATCCTGGAGCTGCATGTACCGACATTCAGCCGCCCGCGGCTCTTGTTATGGGATTTCTTGCAATTGCAGGCATTTCTTCATCAGTTGCTCTTAGTATGCGAGCCACCAGAATGATACAACTATTCTGCTCAAATACGAACAATGACGAATAGCACTTGTCACAAAGCCTTTATGTACTGCGCTAAACTTGTTTGCTTCACTACTTCTTCATGGCCCGATTGCATCAGTTTTACTTTTACCGTTCCTACTTGTTGTTCATCTTCACCAAGGAAAAGCACTGCTTTTGAGCCCGATTTATCAGCTTTGCGCATCATACTTTTCACCGATCCGTCAAACAGAATATCCACACAAATACCTTCACGTATCAAAACATCAGCAAGAAGCAGCGCAAGAGAATGTTGTTGCGATGACAAAGGGATAATCGTAAAAAGTTTGGGTTCATATGAACAAGCAAGTTGATCTTGTACTGTTTCAAGAAGCAAAACAAGACGATCAAGGCCAATAGCTGCTCCAACAGAAGGTTGATCTTCTCTCCCTCCTATCTGTGCTACTAACTGGTCATAACGCCCTCCTCCACAGAAAGCACTTTGTGCCCCAAGCAACGGACTAACAAATTCAAAAACAGTTTTATTGTAATAATCAAGTCCACGAACAAGATTAGGAACATGCATAAATGGAACTGATAGTTCTTCCAGTTGTTCACGCACCTGCTGCCATTCAGTTGCACATTGCTCACATAGGCAGTCAGTAAGACGAGAAGTAGTACGATACAGCTGCTGGCATGTCTCATTTTTACAATCCAGAACACGCAATATATTAGTATCTTTACGTTTAAGACAGGTTTGGCAAAGCGATGCTGCATGGGCAGTTAAAAACACACCCAATTCCTCTTTAAACCTTACACGGTCTTCTGGGCATCCTAAAAAATTGAGGTGGAGCGCATACGCTTCCAATTTGCATGAATGGCGAAACAAACGGTCAAGCATGGCAATCAGTTGCACATCGTACGCAAGCGACTGAACGCCAACCATTTCCATACTGCATTGATAGAACTCTCGGTAACGGCCTTTCTGAGGACGCTCGTACCGAAACATAGGACCAAACAAAAACACTTTCCAAGGAACTGTTTGAATACCCTCTTCTACAAAAGCACGCACTACAGACGCTGTTGCCTCTGGACGCAAACAAATTTCATCCTCACCCTTTTCTGCCGATGATGAGTTCACTACGAACATTTCTTTGGAGACAACATCAGTTTCCTGGCCAAGTGACCGCTTAAAAAGAGCAACCGATTCAAGAACAGGAGTAACAATTTCCTTAAAATGGTAGCGCTGCAATTGCTTGGTTATCAGCTCACGTGCGCACAGCATAAGGCGTGTATCGATAATGTCCCGCGTCCCTCTTATTCGTGGTATCATGATGCCCTTTTGTCTAAAAAACTGGTCATTTTGAAACGTTCAATAACGAGTATAACATGCAAGGGGATGAGCGCTACCCCTTGCACACATCCCCCTTCTTCCATTATTCCCTTTTTTCT
The DNA here is from genome assembly GCA_964604015.1 of uncultured Pseudomonadota bacterium. Classification (GTDB taxonomy): domain Bacteria; phylum Babelota; class Babeliae; order Babelales; family CAIQNR01; genus CANNBR01. Next base: position 115,585 of record CAZRXF010000012.1, on the reverse strand, counting down.
TACGCACAAGAAGTATGTACCCCACTACGCGTGGGGCACCAAAGAATCCTTTTTTTGTGAAGGCCCACAAAGTATGCCTTTCGTTCAAGACGTAGGTATGCCCTTACGCAGGGCAAGCGCAAAAGGTGAGCTTGCCCCCACCTTTTGAAACCAGGCACCAGCCGTTCCTCTGGACCCCATGTCGGCTCCAATCCTCGTTGCGCTCTATCGATCGACAACTCAGTTCCGCCTAATGAAGAATCTCTTTCATCTTACTGGATCATCAACGCTTCGCCCTTCTTCGCCAAGGCTACGCAGGGTCTCTGACTGGTGACGACGTTATGAAAAGCATATGACTACTAGCGAAAGCAACTTCAGTCATAAATTAAGTAGTAACTTCTTCATCAGGCAGAGCCGTGAGCCGTCCCCCGAAGGATGCGGCGAAACGTCGTTGCCGTCATGAGCAGTCAAGCAGCATGCTTGTGCCCTGTTTCCAAAGTAATGGGCAAGCATTACTTTGGCGCCTTCCCCCGGCGTAAGGGGGAACCGATGTCGTGTTCCCACGAGAAAAGAAAAAAAGATCAAAATAAGAAGAGTAGGTTTTTTCAAGGAGTGACGATACACACCTTGAATGCTATACTCCTTCACATCATTAGGTAAGGAGATGGTACCATGAAGACACGTAATATCATCATGAGTGTTTCGTTGATCGTATGTAGTTCCTCTTTTTTTATAGAGGCGGAGGAAGAAAAAGAGCGGTCTGTTTTTAGCACAACCGATGATTTTTCCGATGAAACTCTTTTTGAAGGAAAAGATAACTTTGAAGAACCTGAGATTACAGATATCCCAACAGATTATCGAGAACGAAAACCGGAAATCTCAATCAAAGACATTCCCTTCTATCTGAAGCTTTTTTGTTCTTACGTGTATGAAGAAAAATTACAACGATGGTATTACGCCTTTTTTGGATACCTAGCACACTTGAAACACAAAAAATGAAAAATGCATTTTTATTGGGGATGTTTTTTATTATTCCATCTTTACACTCAAGCGAATCTCTCTATACACTCCAGAAGCGCGAAGAAGGGCTGCTTGAAGAAGCAATGTGGGAGGAAGAAAGCATTCTGAAAGAATTACGCAAACCACTAAAAAAACTCGGCACCGTACAAGCATTAATCAACAAGTATGAAGAGGAACTTGCTGCCTGCCAACAAGACCTTCAAACACAAGATCATCTACTTGAAGGCGCTGTTCCGGAAAATGAGGACGAAGAACTAGCTTGCCGAACCACCGAAAAAGAATGCGCCCGCCTGCGCAAAAGAATTACAGCTCTTGAGATAAAAATACCAGCCTTACAGAAAAAAATAAGACCTCTCGCTCTGCGTATAGACTGGACAAGCATTCTATTCCAAGAAAAGCATCTTGAAGGCATACGAGCTATTTTAGGATACCCCGAAGAAACCCTAGAGTCAGACATGGAGAATAGGTCATCTACATCAAGACGCCGTCTTTATTCTGATCTCTTAGAAAACGACGCACATGAAGATGAAAGCGCAAGAATTCCTCGCATGAGCGTTGTTGTTACTCTAGAACGTGATCCCGATGGTCAAATGACACGCCGCGTCAGAAGAAACACAAGGATGGAAGATGCATGAACAACAAAGGACATGAATTCGCTCTTTTTGCGCCCCAGCTTTCAGAACTACTCAAGAACAACCCACACAGCATTACGCTTACCGATACCACACTCATGCACCGTCTTTCTCATGTACTGCGTGTACCGCTACAAGGACAGGTTATCCTTTTTGATGAGGTAATACATGCCACGTGCTCTGTAATGGAGTACGCAAAAAAACAGATTGTCTTAAAGGTGATAAATGCCACACACAATATCCCTGTTCTTCCCAAACTGACCGTTATCTTGCCTCTTCTAAAACGCGAAGCCCTTGATGAGGTTATCTATGCCTGTCGAGAGTTAGGGGTCACCTCGGTTGTCTTGGTAGCAACTGAAAAAAGTTCGCGCCACACCTTATCTGCTTCTGAGTGGGATCGACTAGAACGGGTAAGTATCGCCGCCGCTGAACAATCAAAAAATTTTTCTCCTTGTTCATTCAACTCTCAGCGAACCATTCCAACGTTGACTGCATTTCTTGAAACACAGCAAACAAATCAGACATTCATGCAAGCACAAAAATGGTATGCCGATCCAACGGGAAAATCGTGGCAAACATGTATACAAGAAAAGCACGGTTCTGAATTTTTTATCTGTGTTGGACCTGAGGGAGACCTTACCGACAACGAGAAAACGCTCCTCCAAACAGCCGGATTCACCTTCTGCGCCCTAGGCCCCACTATTTTACGCGCACAACAAGCAGCAGTTATTCTGATGGGACTTGTTCGAGCAGGTCTTTAGTCTACGTTGATGGCTTATATTCTAATGTTTTAAGATACAAAGGAAGTAACGGCTCACGCGTCATGTGCCCTTTATTCCATTGCACAAACGCTTGCCGAGCAATCTCGTGTAACGAAACAGTTGCTGGGAGCGGCTCAGGAATATGCGCACCGGGAAAAAAATTCCCAATGGTATCGCGGTAGAGACTCACTGCATTTCCCACAAAGGTTACCTGCTTTCCAGAAAACTTTTTTGCAAGAGCGTCAAGAAAGGTAGCATAAAATCCCCAGCCAACTTCGATCGATCCATCCTGTTGTTTGATGGCAAAGTAGACATCCTTGTTAAAGGCATTTAACAGTGCCACTACAGGACCGGAAGTTGGTTCAGAAACTGCATTTACAAATGTCTGTAATCCATCAACCCCGACCAGCGGGATGTTGTGTGAAAACAAGAGGCCGTTCACCGTTGTAATTACCACACGTAGCGTCGTAAACGGACTAGGGCCCTGATTGACCCCAATGAATGAAAGATCGGTCCACGAAGCGCCGTACTTTGCAAGAAGCTCATTACATCTGACCATCAGATTTTTGCTGGCAGTCAGCTTTGGTTCTTGAACAAACCCCTGACAGTGAGAACCATTGTACAACCCACAGAACACCGAATCGTAATCACTGTGAAGGACAAGAAAAAGAGGATCTATTTTTTGTTTTTGCATTTTTGTTGTTGATAAAACACCCCGAAAGCATCGAATTCGAGCGTCTTTTCTTTCTTAGGTATGACTTTTCCGCAGTTTAAACATTTCCAGCCATCAAAATTCAGAAAATGATCAAAAAACGACTGCAAGACCATGAGCCCCGAGCATTTTTTGCATTTCATACGCTCTCCTTCTCCTTTTTTACTCTCCCAGGATGGTAAGTAGCTTAGCAGATTTGGGCAGAGTTTCTAATCGTCGTGTAAACCTTTCTGAAATAGCTTGTAGGTGAGGTATGAGTCAAGAATAAGTGCCGCAGCAACCGAATGCACCTCCTGTTTCTCTTTAGTAATGCGCATATTTTGAGCGTGCTTACTCGTCAGACGCTCATCCCACAAAATCCAGGCCTTGTCGGGGAACAGTTCCTCAAGCCTCTTTTTTTCAAGAGCAATCTTTTCGGTCTGCTGACTGTCAGTCCCTCGCAACGTTTTTGGGTTGCCGACAACAACTTCGGCTATCTGCTCCTGAATAAAGAGCGCAGTAAGAAAGGGGACAAGCTCAGATTTTTCAACGGTCTTGTACGGTCGGGCCAGAAGCTGTGAGCTATCAGAAAGGGCCGTTCCAATCCAGCGATCCCCAAGATCAAGGGCAAGTAGCTTCATAAAGACATATTCGTATAATTGGTGTATAAAAAATACAGTATAGGCGTTTTTTGATGACTTAGTAAAGCGGAAAAGATGCCCCATTTTTACCCAAAAGGAACCCGTATGGTGACAGAATTTGTTACTCTGCTGCGTGAACAGATTTGTTTTTCTCCCCTCTATTTAGGCTTTATTGCAGGCGTTGCTCTCATCACAACAATAGCTCTGCATGGCGCCCAGTTCCGGTATTTCATCACGAGTTGGAAACTTGCTTTTGGAAAAGGAGACACATCAGGAGCCAAGGGTGATATGACTCCCTTTCAAGCTTTTTTAAACGCTTTGAACGTTGGTATTGGTAACGGCTGTTTGGCTGGTGTAGCAACTGCCATCCATGCTGGTGGTCCTGGTGCAGCATTCTGGATGTTCTGTGCAGGTCTTTTAGAAATGGCGCTTCGTTTTGCAGAAGTTTTCTTGAGCGTTTCTTTCTCAACCCTTGCTCGTAGTAAGACAACCAATGTTCTTGGCGGCCCATTCCTGTATATCGACAAACTTCCTTTTGGAAAAATACTCGCCTACGTGTATGCGGCAGCCTGCCTTTTCTATGGGCTGATCAGTGGTAACGCAATGCAATGCAACACCATCAGCAATGTGGTTCAACACACCACTGGCATACCGGCATGGACGATTGCAGCCGTTCTAACCGCCTTTGTGCTCTACGTTATGTTCGGCGGCGCGCGACGCATTAACAAAGTTTCTGAAGCAATTATCCCGTTCAAGGTCGGTCTCTTTTTTGTGACCATTCTTATCTTATTGGGTTACTACTCAGCTGAAATTATCCCTGCCTTAAAACTGATTGTTTCATCTGCATTCAACCCTCAAGCAGTGTTTGGCGCTGGCCTTGGTATCAGTGTTCAACGTATCATCAGCATGTCAATTTCACGCACAGTTAACGCGTGTGAAGCAGGCCTTGGTACTGCCGCCATTTTCTACGGTAATACCGGCAGCAGCAACCCACGTAACGACGCAATTACCGGTATGTTAAGCACCTTCATGAGTATTAACGTGGTTGCCATGCTTGTTTCATTGCTTCTTGTCGTTTCAGGAACATGGAATGCTATTGGAGCTGACGGAGCAGTACTTGTTGCTCAGTCCTATGAATCACTCTTTGGTATTGCGGGAAAATATATCGTGACCGTACTTTCGATGTTCTTCGGTTTGGGTGTATTTGTTCCGTACTGCTATATCAGCCGTCAATGCTGGCTCTATCTAACTGGTGGAAAGTTTGAAAACTTGTTCACACTTGTTTTTGCAGGAGTTGCATGCCTTGGCGCTTTGATGCAGGTGGGATTAGTATGGACCATGGTTGACCTTGCTGTTGCTTGCCTCTTATTGATCAACCTTTCAGCCATTCTGTACCTACTGCCAACGCTACGCAAACAGCTTTTTACTACGCGATAAAAAGCATGAAAAAAAAACAGCTTTTTACCTCTCTTCCTGTTACGTGCCACACCGACTACGTAACACAGGGAAGCACGTTTGTAGTGATTAAAGGACTCAAAGAAGATGGGTCTGCCTATATTCAAAAGGCACTTGAGCAAGGTGCCTCAAAAATTGTTGTAGAGCGAGGAACGCAGCTCGCACCTGAACCGCTAGCACTGATTGAACTACTGCTCTTGATCGACGAGTATCAGGCTGAACTTGTGTACGTTGAAAATGCACGCAAAGCATTGGCACACCTGAGTGCTCAAGCAGCCGAATACCCTGCACAAAAACTGAAATTTTTCAGTGTTGGGGGAACCAAGGGAAAGACGACAACCGTTTCCATGCTCGCCCATCTTTTAAAAACAGCAGGCAAAAAAGTTGCTTTCCTTTCAACTGCTCTTATTGGCATCTACACCGATAAAGACGAACTTGCCGATGTTGATTGCACCGGCACCCTGACTACTCCACAACCTGATTATCTCCATCAGTTTTTAAAATTGTGTGTAGAAAAAGGAGTTGAGTATGTGGTGCTTGAAGTAGCAGCACAAGCCCATACATTTTACAGGCTTGAAGGCATTGAGTTTGAAGGAGTGATTTTCACCAACCTCGATCGCGAACATGGGGAACTGTATCCTTCGATGGAGCAGTATTTTTTAGAAAAAGAAAAGCTGTTTTCCCATCTGAAACCTGGTGGCGCATTACTGGCAAATGGGGATGATCTGTATGGCAGACGCATTTTAGAAACTCACCCAAACGCTTGCTCATTTGGATTGCAACCAGATGTTCGGTACCACGCCACACTCATCTCAGATACTTTGCATGAGCAACAAGCCACACTCACAACCCCTGCCGGCACCATGACCTGCACCTACCAAGGATTTCCCGGGAACTACAATCTTTCAAATGTGATAGCCGCACTTGGACTGTTACACACATGTGGGTTTTCTCTTGAAATGCTCACTTCCAAAACCATCGCATTTCCCCCGGTACCTGGACGTCTTGAAATGCACCACCTTGCAAATGGAGCATTAGCAGTCATCGATTACGCACACACCGCCGCTTCATTTGAACAAGTACTTGGCCTCATGCGTCCTCGCACTCATCAGTTGATTGTATTGTTTGGTGCTGGTGGTCAGAAAGATAAGGAAAAGCGCCCTACCATGGGGCACGTGGCTTCACGCCTTGCAGATGTGGTGATTGTGACTGACGATAATCCTCGAACTGAAGACCCAATTGCCATTGCCGACCACATTGTCAGTGGAGTGCATGCAGAACACAAAGATCGCGTGTTTGTCATTCATGATCGAGAAGCTGCGATTAAGAGAGCATACGAACTTTCACACCCGGGAAGCATTATCATGCTCCTTGGTAAAGGACCCGATGATGTACAAATCGTCGGAACCCAACGCCTCTTTTTTAGCGAGCGCCAAGTGCTCAACGATGTACAACGAATCAGTTACCTTTAAAATGGCAGTATTTCTAGTCTCTCTGTTGCTCGGTTAGAGAAAGTCCGCGAATACCCTCTCTTAACCTGCGAGCAGCTTGTTCCTCTTGGTTTTTAAGGGCATCCAGCAACCTTGTAGCCTCAACCATCGCCCCCTCACTCAATCCAGGTCCAGCTTCAGCAAGAACCTGTTCAAGTTCTTCACTTGTCATACTTGCAGGTAGTCTTAACGGTCCATGCGCAGCATTTGGCAGTTCCAACTCATCCTGGATAGCTTTCATCGGTTGAATTGCAAACATACTCAAGGCGAACATAAGACGCCCGAAAGCACACTGTCTTTTACTACTCATAAAAAAACTCCTTTTTATATACCCACTAACTGTTAAAAACAAACAGGCAGCATACACAAAAAGGAGTCTTCTTATAATTATTTTAAAGTATTAGGCAGATTTTTTATCGCCAGAATCTTTTTCAATTACTTTTCCTATCTTGAAGTCCAAAGTCATCAGAACTTCGTACGCTCTTTCTTTTATGATAAAGCGCGTTCCGTCTCGAGAGTCACGCAATGTTTCCACTAACTGAGCAAGCTCAGTAGCTGACTTGATTACCCTTTCTTCTACAAAACTAAACGCAGGATAATCACGATTTGCTGGTAATCCTGCACGTTGCAATTGCAATTTTTCTGTTTCCGATAAAGGCGCCATCACCTTGACATTTTCAACCACAACGTTAATTGGAAACTGCACCTTTTCTGATACACAATTCTCAATGTGGTTACCGAATGCTTGACCAGCTGTCATCCCAGTTCTTTCACAAGAGAGAACGCGGGCTCTTTCAAGGGCAGTAAGGATGGCTGCTTCAGCTGCATGCGTTGACGTAGCAGATAATCCAATTACTGCAAAAAATACTGTTTTAAAAATTACCTTATTCATACGTAAACCTCCTTCAACTAGGTATTTTTTATACGATTTTTACCATTGATGCTTTTTTAATAAGAATCTCTCTCCGTCCAACAATCGCTACCTGCTCTTGTATGAGCGCTTCAAGTTCTGCACCAGAACCCAGCGTAATCATTTTTGTAATCACACTCATGTTGGGATGAAAAACATCTCCTACATTCGGAGATGTGACCTCGTGCACCTCGACGGCAACCGGAAATTCCACAATGTCAGGAGAGGTATAAACAACAGCCTGTGGTTTAATAATGAAATTCCCTCCAGAACGGCTTAACTTTCTACGCTCAAATGACTCGACAAGAACAGTTAAATGAGCCGCATCATAGACAACCTTTCCACAGCAAACAACGGAAGAAATACTAGGGGCAAGTGGTTCACTCGAATGAGGAACAAGAGTTTCAAAGACCGTTACCGCAACAGGAAAAGGTGCCCCCACTCGTGGATCTACAAGCACCGGACTTTTACTGCGTGAGGAAAAAACGCTTTGAAAGAATGAAGCGCTTTGCATTTCATGATATACACACAATGCAAGAACAAAAAGAAAAGTTAATTTTTTACTCATGGTTTTTTCCTCCATTCTTCGGATATTTCAAGCCACGAACACCTGCACTCTGTTGCCTCGAAAAAAAACTTTGTAATTGGGAAGGGAAGAAAATCTTTTTACCCACTGTTTTTTGCATAAGTCGATCAAGTGCATACATTCCCACAGCTGTCAGTAACAAAGGTGTATAGACGGTACAAGCAACGTCTCGAGCCGTATCCATAGCCGGCTTGATCACCGCTTGGCGAAAGACTTCACCTTGATCGGTAGAAAGTGCCAGCGCACAACACACTAAAAGAACCTTTTCCATGAACAACCTCCACCATGAACATCTTTATAACCTTGACCCACTCACTTTTATGTGAAGACATGCTTTTGCATAAGAGCTTCACTTCAGGATAACAACCAATCCCTCTTTTTACAAAAGCCCTCCTAATCAAGCTTATCTATGACCCATTTGTCAAAGAACCAAGTTGGGATAGACTGAAAAAAGCATTTGTTTCAGATCTGGTATTTCCTCAGGTTAAGGGGTACCAGAAGAGTGTTTCGGCTTAAAATGGAGCCGGTGCTCAAAATGTGAGGTTATTTATGAAACGCACGATAGGTTTTTTACTCTGTCTTTCTGCAGGTCAAGCTCAAGGGTTTGGTGATACGCTTTCGCGTAAAGCGAAGGATTTCGCTGCAGCTATGCACTCAACCGTTTTTTCAAAACGGGCGATTAATCTTGCGTCCATCGGAATTGCTGCATGTGTGGCTAAACAATTCCAACCATCTCTGCCTATCGCTGATCTTACCTGTGCTGGTGTTGTTGGGTGCGCACTTTCAAATAGTTTTCAATCCTATTTTCAAGAGCGCAATATGATCAAATACTACGTTGATCTCTATGCACGAGGAACCCTTGTTGACCCTGTTCCTGACTGTCCTGTCAAAAGAAAAATTACCCAAAAATTTACTCAGCATGGCTATGAAGTGTTTTTTGCAAAGCGGTATGCTTGGACAACCCACAATGCAGCCGTTCTTGCCCATGGTAAAAAAGTTATATTTTTCGTCTTTGGTGATGGACAGCATACGTTTTTCACCGATCCAGAGCTCGATGCTGCCCGAGATGGTATCATCGAACATGAAATTGCTCACGTATTGAATGGAGATCTCGCACAACGCGCAGCTTCACGCTCCTTTACAAAAAACCTTATCACTGCCGGCTTTACCTGCGCGTTCATAAAAGCATTGACAGGCGATTACACCTCTCTTATTCACAATCTTTCTTCCCTTTCAGGGCTTCCTTCTCTTGCAAAAACAGTTGATATATCGGTAAGAAAAGGCATTTCACAAACAGGCTCCCTTATTGCAGAACACATTCCTGCTACCGTTCAAAGTTCGGTAACACAAGCAAACATCCAGGCCATTGCGCTCCTTCCTGCACAGGTACAAGAGGGGCTTGCTGCCGTGGGAGAAAAAATCGTCAAAACCGCTACCGCCCCTGACGTAGGAGCTCGGGTAGCCGCATGCCTCGGGATCAAATGGTTAGCAGAAAAGAATATCGGTTGGAGCAGTGCACTCATTAATGCAATGGTATCTCGCTATCACGAAAAGCGTGCTGATTACGCTGCTTTAAAACTCAAAGATCCTGCTGCACTCCGAGGAATGGCAGCATTCTTCAAAAAAACAAGTCATGGCAGAGATAAACGGAAAAAATCTTGGGAACAGTGGTGGTATGAAAAATTAACACACAGCCATCCCTGCCCTTGTAGCCGTCATCACTATCTGGAAAAAGAAGCAGAAAAAATGAGCAAAGCACAGAAACAAGGTGCTGCACACTTGGTATCTAATGACTATGACGAGAACCGTGATGACCAAGAGGTGTTTGCATGAAACGTTATGCCCTTTTTTTCCTCGTTCTCTACTCAATGCCCTGTTCCGGAGCTTCAATCGCTCTTTCAGGCGCTCGTATTCTAGGTGATGGTATTTCCCACCTTGCATCATGGTGTACCTATAAAACGGCTCGCGCCGCCCTCGCGGCAAGCACGGCAGTAGGCATGATCTATCTTCATCATGAGCTTATGAAGATGGTTAAAAAAGAACTTGAGCAATATCAAAAATGGGCGCAAGAAGACCCTGTTCCCGACTGCCCAGTAAAAAAAAAGATTGCTGAAAAATTTGCACACCATGGCTATGAAGTATCCTTTGTAAGGCAGCGTTCCTGGTCTACGGATAACGCAGCCGTTCTTGCGTATGGTCGGAAAGTAATTTTCCTTGTCTTTGAAGATGGAAAACATACCTTTTTTAACGATCCTAAGCTTGATGCAGCTCGTGATGGTATCATCGAACATGAAATTGCACACGTTTTGCATGGAGATACTACTCGGATGATGCGGTATGTTTCCTTCACCGTCCCTCTCGCTCTTGCAGCTGCTGTATATGCAGGGATGGAAGTAGCACGGTGTGATGTTGGTGCACTCATGACCTCGTTAAGTCAGGTTTCATCCATTCCTCATGGCATACGCTTTTTATCTGACAAAACAGCGGCTGTTTGCCAAAAAACGTACGGCGCACTTGCCCGCTGCATGCCTCAACCAGTTATCGCTGTCGCTTCTTACATTAATGAGCGAATCCCCGAAAAACTCAGAGCGTGTGGACACACCCTTGCAACGGGCGCTGTTTCCACAGGTGAAGGGTTCTGCCGAGGATGCGTTGGTGCCATTTCAACGAAAGCAACAGCACACGTAACCCTTGCTGGAACAATTCTCGGTATGGCAACCCTTTCCCGGTACCAAGAAAAATGTGCCGATTACGCAGCAGTAAAACTTCAAAATCCAACCATGCTTGAAGGGATGGCTGACTTTTTCAAACGTTTAGGAGAAGGCAGAACGCCTCACAACCAAAAAGGATGGAAAGAGTGGTGGTACGATAAATTCGTTATGTCCCATCCATGCTGCCATGAACGATGCAGATATTTGCAATACGAAGCTGAAAAAATCAGAAAGAAAAAGAAAGCTACCCGTCTTCCTCTGTTGCTAAAGCCCCTTTCTTTCTTATCTGTTCTCTTTGGTTCTAGCCATAGGGATCGTGTTTTACATAGGAACGCGTAGAAGGTGTGGAGCACTCCCCCTTCCTAAAAAACTCCTCTTTTTACTCTTAATCCTTTTTTAATTCTCATCTTTTTTTATTTTTTCTTTGGTTCACGACGTAGGTATGCACTCTACGTGCAGCACCAAAAGGCCCCTTTTTGTGAGGGCCCACAAAGTATGCCTTTAGTTCAAGATGTATGTACCCCACTACGCGTGGGGTACTTACGTCTTGCTCAAAAGAAAAAGATGAAAGTAAAAAGAGTCGAGGATAATAGAGAGGGGATGCGTCAAAAGGGAGAGACCCCTCCCCTTAACTGCGCACTGTCTTATTGACTCTTAAAAAAGCGTGATGCTAAGACTGGTTCTTGTTGTCAAAAAAAATGAACAAACTTACAAAAATTTTTTGCAAACAGAATGACAAAATAAAAAAAGGAGTCATGTGTGAATAGAAAAATTACCGTACTCATGGGTCTAACAGCCCTTCTTTGCAACACGGTGCAAGCCGCATCGGTGCAACAAATCAGTAGCCAACTGAACAGTGCAAAAACTCAAAAGGATTTTGTTCTTGCTCTTCAATCGCTCCTTGAAATTCAAGAAAGTAACAATACCGGTGATTTGAAAGCTGTCAAAGCTGCTATCGATGATGCTCGTACTCGCTACTATAAGTTGTTCCCTTCTCGTGATGACAAATTCCCTGCACTAGGCAGCGATCCTTCACTACTTGACCCAACAAAACTACAAACATTAGTCACAAAATATGCTCCTGGAGAAGAATCAGCTACACCATCGTCACCAACCCCTCCCTCATCTCCTACATCAGGCAGGCAAGCCCCTCAAGCACGTCCAATACCGACTTCACAACAGTCACCAGCAGCTTCTTCAAATAATGATTCCTGGTGGTCAACCTTGGTAAATGCTGCCACTCAAACACCTGCTTACCAACGACCTTCTGCTCCACAACAGATTCAAGAGACAACCAACATCCCAGAACTCACCACTGACCTTTCAAAACTTTCTGTAAAAAGCTTGGCACAAGTGTTACGAGGTGTAGGAAGCACGACAAAAAACATGCCACAACCAACAGTCAGCGGCCTACAATCACTCACGGTAGGAACGGTTTTGAGCGGCTTGTATCGAGCACTTGATACTCTTGAAAAAGTGATTGATGACATTAAAAATCGCAACCTGAGCCAAACGGTCCCAACCCTTGATCGCTATTTGATGACACGTCTTTTAAATATCGCCGGAAAACTCGGATAATCTAAAGGAGCCATATGAAAAAACTACCGATTATTCTCGCCTGTCTTGCCGGTCCAGGACTACTTGCTGGATCAAACGGCACGGCATCTTCAAACGCGTATGACTTTACCAGCCGATCGATCATGAACATCTCGCAGACTATGCCTATCGATCCGATGATGTATCGCATGTTCAACGAACATTTTATCTACGACCGGGAAGAGGTTGAGGAAAACAAACTCAAAGCAAAACTGAAACATCTGGGAAAAGAAGCAAAATGCTACTTGAATGTCATGGCCTGGGGCGGTGCAACAACCAACTCAACCAACATCGCACGCTACTTGCTCCCGTTTGGAAAAACACAACTGAAAGTACGTGAAGGTTATCAACTTGGTACCAATCCAAGTGTTGATACGGTTAATAACCAAGACATCGTAGCGGAAAACTTTAACATCGTTACCAACCAAGGTAACTTCTGCAGCTACCTTGATTTCAAACCAAAACAAAGCTTTGCCGGTGTCGGTTTTTCTGGCTATTTCCAGATCAGCAACACCTTCTGGCTTGCGTTTGAGTTGCCCATCATTCACGTAAAAAACAACCTTGATTTTGTAGAAACCGTTACCTTTGCAGGCGGTGGACCGGTTGTTCCAACAAACGTTGCTTCCACGCTCGGTTTTGATAACACGCCATTTGTTGCCAACATGACCGCTGCGTTTCAAAACCCAAATATGAAGTACGGTCGCATCGATGGCTCGCAAGATCACACAGCAGTTGCGTACGTCAATTTGAAAGCTGGATACACGTACCTCTATGAACCTGACCGCTCGTTGCAAGTATATGGTGGGGTTGTTTTGCCAACCGGTAACAAACCAAAATCGATCTACCTGTTTGAGCCATTGGTCGGTAACAACAAACACTTTGGTATCATCCTTGGATCATTCTTCACCCGACAGTTCCAGACACGCCGCTTTGCCCTTGATATCTCGGTTGATAGCAACACCCAATTCCTGTTTCCTAACACGCAAGTCCGTTCATTTGACTTAGCAGGAAAGCCATGGTCCCGTTACCTTGGTATCTATGCAAACAATAGTCAACGACTCCTTGATGCAGCAAACGGTACTTTCAACTCAGAAATGCGCTACCAAACCTGGGGTATCAACTACTTCACACAAGAAGTAAAAGTAAACCCACATTTTTCAACCGACCTTGTCTTTAACTTCTCATTTGAACTTCCACATACTGGCGCCCTTGATCTCGGGTTTAGATGTTACTGGCAGCAGGACGAACATGTAACGCTGAAAAACCCATGGCAGGCCACTCCATTGATCGGCAAGCTGTCCGATGCCCAAGTTAACAACCCCGGTGAATGCGACCCTGTTCGTGGCATTAACAACATGTACTACGCAATGACTGATGGTAATAACTTAAATCAAGCAATCTACGTGACGCAGGACCAACTTGATCTTTCAAGCTGCTCACAACCCTTCAGAAGTGATTACACCATGTACGCAGCATTACACCGTATTTTTGATCTGAAAAAAATAAAAGGGTGCGGTCTACAGATTGGAACCAATTTCACCTATGCCTCTAACGACTCATCGGCAAATAGATGGGCTGTGTGGATCGGTGCGGAACGCTACTTTTAGAGGAACAACCCTATGAAAAAAATGAAAACAACTACGCTTGTTGCTGCGCTCTTCATGGTTGCTACCGCACATTCAGCCCCTCAAGGCATGACTGTAGAACTTGCAGCAGCACTTGCAGCAAAAAACGAAGCTGCCATCCGGAAACTCATCGCCAAGTATCCCATTCTTAACAACCCAGGGTACCAGGTGGCTATTATGAAAACCTTTCCCACGTTCTTTAATGTAGAACCGGCTGCCCCACGTACTTCATCTGGAAAAAATAACGCCGTAACAAGGGAGATGAAAAAATGAAAGAGAGGTCTATGAAATTCCTCCCTCGCTACTTACTTCTTGTTACATTTCTCATACAAGGAACAGCACACGGAGCCATGTCTCAGTTTCAGAACATTCTCAGATCAGGAAACCAAGATGCGATGCGCGCTTTTATACAAGCTAACTCGACATTCGGAAATACTGGTTATATCACAAAAATTCGACAACAAGCAGGTTGGGCAAACTTTGATCCTAATCCAGCTCCTGTCCCCGCAGCTCCTACCAAAGGTGGTGGTGCAGCTGGCACGGGCGGTGGAGGGCCTGTCTTGCCTCCCGGTACGGTAGGGGTAAACGTCATTAAGATGATTCAAGACGCAATTAGGAAAGGACCTCAAGCTACAGTAGATGTCTTCAACCTGCTTGCCACAACGGTTGGTGCAGCTGATTTAAATACATTAAAGGGATTTCTCTCTACTATTCAATATGCGTATGCTGGAACTATCGTAAGCTATGCAACTGGGCTTCCTCAAATTACGATTCCTGGTACAACTGCTACGACACCTCCATCATCCGGGCCTGGAGGACCGGGAATAGTCCCACCTCCGCCGCCCGTGCCGGGTTCTGGAGGACCGGGAACAGTTCCACCCCCACCACCACCTTTTCCAGGTGGACCAGGTGTGCCGCCACCGCCACCACCGCCAGGAGGACCGGGACTTCTTCCAATGCCTACTGCAAAAACGTGGGAATCTGCTGTTGCAAAAGCACTTGAAAGCTATAATGGCGCAAAGGCTTCTCTGGATGGCGCATTGCCAAAACTAGAAGCAAAAGATTCGCTCGCTTTGAAAGGTTCATGGATGTCCTTCCGTGATATCACGCAAGCACTTGCCGTTATCGTTCAGGCTCATCCTGCCGGTTATGCAGATGCAACACAGCTAGAAGCTCTTCTTGCCCAGTATGCAACTGTCTTAGATACTGCCTACAAAGGAAACGTTGAAAAGCCTGTATCAAATATTTTTAATTTTGACCCAAATGCATCCCAACTTAAAACACTTCTGAACGGGTGGCTCACTGCCTTGGAAAAAGAGCAGGCAGTAGGTTCTCAACGA
The DNA here is from genome assembly GCA_964604015.1 of uncultured Pseudomonadota bacterium. GTDB lineage: Bacteria > Babelota > Babeliae > Babelales > CAIQNR01 > CANNBR01. The sequence continues at coordinate 100,148 of CAZRXF010000012.1, read as the reverse complement.
GCCAAAAAAGTGCTTGACCTGCAAAGAAATTGTAAGGCCCTTCTTACGTATCTTCCTGTTATGATAAACACCTACAATCAGTATGTAGAGTTCAAGGGTGGCGCAGTTACAACTCTTGCAAGTCAACTTGCTGCAAACCAGGGCAAGGCGTTCATGGATGCTTATACGACAGCAAAAGGCGAATTAACTGATGAAATTAAGACCATACGAGGTACTAGACCTGCTTTAACTAAGGATGCTGCTTATGCACGAATTGATGCCTTTGATAAAACGCTCACAGCAGCTGGCTCCCCATTAACAACGGCACTTAACGCGTACAAAAAGGAAGAAAAGCGCGTTGAAGATCTCTGTCAGAAATTTGACCTTACCCCTACCTATGGAGTGAAAAACACTGCTGATCCTACGTACAGAGATAATCCTCCCCTCTCAACACTCACTACAACAATCACGGAATTTGAAGCTGATTACACATCGGCCCGCGCACTACCACGTCCAGTTGGAGCAATTTGTTCTCTTAAAGTGTTAGCAGACGATGATGCACCACGCGCTAAAGAAGATCTTATCTCACTTGTCATTGGTCAAGATCCAGTTACTGGTATTTTTGGTCATGATTCGACCATTAATTATCCGAATCCAAATGATCCAGCACTCGATTACACAAAAGTGGAATCTCCATTTGTTGCAGAAATTAAAGCTGATCTTTCTCTTCCTCTGATACTTCCGTATGACAAGGTTAACCTACCTCAAGCGGTCATTGGGATTTTGCGTAAAGGGTATGATAGACCTCTTGATCCAACTCAATTTGATTGGGGTCCATGGAGTCTCTACGCACCATCTGATGCACAATCAGAAGGGATAGCAAACACCACTGGTGGTTATGACCTGTATTTGTGGGTACCAGCTCTTGCGCAAGCTCCTACCTCTGACCCTGATGCAGACTTTATTAATCTTCACCGACTCTACGTGGCAGATGTCCAAAGACAAGAATCAAGTCTAGAAAAAAGCCCTGCACTGAGATTCAGCTACCAATGTCTTCAACCTATAACCACAGCAGCAAGCCCGACACCACCGCCTACCCCTCCAACACCAACTGGTGCGGGTGGACCACCGCCGCCGCCTCCTCCGCCACCAGTTCCAATGCCTGGCGGGGCAGCAACGGGTAAATCTCCACGCCTAGGGCAAAACACACGGCTTTACAAGATCTATTCCTACGACAAGAGCAAGTTCGGCGGCAGAGAGTTTGAAATTTTAGCAACAGAAGGCCCTACAAAGGCTCCGTACGCCTTCGGTTACTTGGACAAGCAGTACATGAACATCTTAAAAGCTCTGAATAAGAAAACTGGTTCTGTTGCTCCAAAACCATAACTTCTTCTGACAGAACAAAAAGAAAGCCCCACACACCGTGGGGCTTTTTTGTGATCAGAACGCACAGACTCTCCGCATGTATTTGGCTCAACACAGTATCAAAAAGGATTAATTGCATTTTTTATAAGAAGAGTGGTACACCTGAAAATATGTTTTTTCAAAAAGCAAAAACTAAAAAAGAAGGAGAGCTTCTATGAAATACAAAAAACAGGTTGCGATTGCGCTCCTGTGTTTCACCTCACAAGGACACGGAAACAATGTGTACAGTCACACATTTTTTTCCGCTATTCCGCAACAGAACTTGGTTTCAAACCTGACCGAAAACCTTCTTGTTGACCAGGCACATAACGAGGGCCGCGCGCTCAAACGCCGCACCGTTCAAATTACTGCATTCGGCGGTAAATCGTTCAACACCGAAGGGCTACGCGACTACTTCTTTTACGAAGGTCGTGAAAGCCTGCGTATGAAAGAAACACCTGATCTTCAAGGTGGTACCGCTAATAACCTGGTTGGAAACGGCCAAGAACTGATCGGTTCTGACTTCAACATCCAAACGCTCAACGGTGCTCAATCAACCGAAATTTTTATCAATCCAAAACAAACCTTCTCAGGTGCTTCCCTTTCTTTTAGAGTTCCAGTCTTAGAACGATTCTGGGCGACCTTGGAAATACCAGTAGTTCACGTGAAAAACAACCTTGACCTTGTTGAAACAGCAAGCTACACACCGCTTTTTGCAGCGGCACAAAATGCTGTGGGTTTCTGGAATGAGCAAGCCCAAGCGTTTTCCCGTCCCGTTCCAACAATGGTTCAAGCATTCCAACAAAACGGGATGCTCTACGGTAGAATCACCGGGGCACAAACAGTCACCCGCGTTGCTGATTTAAATTTCAAGTTCGGTATGGATTTTGTCGATCAAAACGATCTGTATATGAGCGGCTACGCTGGGATGGTACTACCAACCGGTAACAGACCAGAAGGTGTCTATGTGTTTGAAGCCATTGCCGGTAACAACCACCACACCGGACTCATTGGCGGATTTTATGGACAATACTCCTTTGAAAACGCAGGGCACGGACATGTCTGGCTTGGCTGGTTATTCGAAGGTCAGTACCTCTTTAAAAATACTCAAAAACGTTCTTTCGATCTGAACAACAGGCCGTGGAGCCGTTACCTGCAAGTTTTCTGGAACGAAAGTGCTCGCCAAGATGAAATTGCTGCTGGCGGAGCAGTCGGTAACCCGATCGTAACACCATTCAGAACCTGGGGTATTAACTACTTCACACAAGAAATGACTGTACACCCTGGCTACAACGGCAACTTCGATATCAACATTAATTACGTTGGTGATGCATGGCACACCGGATGCGGCTTGAACACCTACGTCCGTCAAGCAGAACTCGTGCAACTGAAACATGCCTGGAATAACCAGGGTGTCCAAATAGCTGGACTTCCTATCTACAATAAGCCGGTCTACGCAAGTGCAACTATTGCTGGTGCCACTGATACACTTCGTACCATTGGCAATTTAGATCAGGCAGCTAGTATGTTTATCGCTAATGGCGCTACACCCGTCTACGTCCTTGATACGGATCTCGATCTTGGATCTGCTGCACATCCAGCAGTGTACTCGCAAACACTCTATGCATCATTCGGGTATTACAACAACTCCACTTACCCTCAGAATTTTGAACTTGGCGCCTCGTATGAATTTAGCAGTACAAACACCACGCTGCATCGCTGGGGCATTTGGAGCAAAGTTCAGATAACGTTCTAAAAAAGGAAAGACTATGAAAAATCTTAGTAAGATAACGGCGCTTCTTCTGGTAGGGCTCACCTCCCAGACAGAACTTGCCGCAGGCCAATACGCACCAGGACCCAGGAACTTTGTGACCACCTGTCAAGTAATTAGACCAAATCAACAAGCACGTGTAAGCGGAGCCGCAAGAGCAAGATTCCAGGAAGCTTATGGCGGGCTTCTTCCTGACCAAGTTTGTACGCAGAAAAACTACGATGCTGTTTCCGACATTCTGCTTTTTATAAATGGTAATTCACTTACAACACCGGCAATTCCTCGTCATTTTAACGGTGTGAGTTTTGTCGACGATGCTGGTGATGTCGATAGCGATTTTGCTGGCCAGTTTGCCCAGAATTTCGCTGACTACAGCTTCCTTTTTGGAAACAATATTTTCTCGACCAATTATCTTGGAATTGCAACTAAGCAGATGGAAACCGCAATCAATGTTCAAACAGGACGCGGGGATACTCACGCAACTGCACTAAGAACCATTGGTGAAACCCTCCAACAACAAGAACCAACACGAGCTGCTGCCTTTAATTATATGACTGAACCGGAAGCTGACGTGCTCGCTCGCATTGGAACACTCGCAACAACCATGTCTGATGACGAAAAATCTGCAAAAGAACTTCTGAATACTCTTGGACTTCAGTATGATGCCACAGTAGTACCTCCTGCCTTTGCTCCAAACGCGCTTCCACTCACAGTTGGCGCTGGAGATCCTAACCCGGCCGTTTACCAACCTGGTCCTCTTTCCGGAGTTATTCAAGCTACCTTTGCACGTCGCATGTTAGCACTGCTTCCAAATGCTACACTTTTCCCCCTCATTCAAGATCCAGCGGTAGCAGCTAGAGATCAATTTGCAACGAAAATCACTGGAATGCTCAAGGGCGGTAAGTTTTCGAATGCTTATGCACGAGTTGAAAAACAAGTACAGGGCATTGTTACTGCCATGGCTCAACAAATTACCGACACCGATGCAGTAGTTTCTCCGGCCATTGCCACAGCAACTACTACCGGTATGGCAGCCCCTGCCGATGGTCGCCTTGCAACAAAAACTGGTGCCTTGATCACCTACTTGCAAGGACACGCTGCAACAGGTGGTGGATTAAAAACGGCAGTTGAAGGCGCGTTCGATTCATTAGCAGTTCGTTTGGGACTAGCAGCTCCCGTAGCACCGGCTCACGTTGTTGCAGCAACTGCCATCACCAATGCTGGAACTCAGATTGACCAATCGGCAGCAGCTCTTATGGCCGTTGATACTTTGATGAGATCGGCAGCTGATATTACCGCAAACCATGCTGATAAATTAACGCTTACACAACTGGCACAAGCGGCAGCGACTGCTATACGCGATGCAGATGGTGCAGTAAACACGGCAGCTTCAGCTGCAACAGGTGCCCCTCATGCCTTTGTAGAAACAACCTTAGTTGGTCGCATCAATGCTTTAGTACCACTTCTTAAGGGCAGCGGCAGCACTGGCATCCAAACGTACATCGCAAACTTAGTTGCCCAAACAAAAGCTGGACTCGCAACTGCAACTGCCGTTCCTTCTGAATTCGCCGCGTTTGTTCCTGTTGTAGGTCAAGTACGAGCAGACCTTGGCTATGGCGCAGCTGGCATAAAAGATGAATATGAAGTGTTTGCTGATCAGTGTGCAGGCATGAAACCAAATGTCGATCATGTCTCAACAACAGACGCCAAGGTTAAAGCAGCAGTCAACTATCTCATGGACCAACTCTACACCTCCTACATGTGGCTCACGAGCGATAAGGATACCGCAGGAGCCAAGATAGCCGCAGTCCCTGCTTTTGCTGGAAGTGCAACAAATATTGGCAAAGCTACCGAAGCACGCATCAGACAACTTAACTCAGAAATCGGAACATTGAGCACAGAAAATGCCGCATTCAGAGCTGCCGGTGGTGGCGCAGGCGCCGAATCAAACCCTGACGTCATAAGCATTGTGGCACAAATCAATAGCCTCGATGGAATCCTGGATCAGTGCGGTGCAGTTCATGGATCAGCAGCCGGTTCACCTGCTCAGCTCGCTCTTGTTCCTGCCGCTGTTACTCAAATGACACAGACTCTTTCTCGTCTTGGCGCACTTGTTCATACAGGCTTACCTGCAACAAATGGCAATGAGTTATTCGACAAAGTGAGAACCGCTATCATCCAAAACGATGGAGAAATCACAGGAGCAGCAACTTCAATTTCTAACCTCAAAACTCTCTTAACATCATGCGATGGATTGTTCACCGGTAGAGCCCTTACAAATACTGTCCAGTTTGAACGTGGTGCTCAAGATGTGGCAACTGCGCTTGATACCCTGGCAACTGATGCAGGTCTTGCTGCAATACACCCAGCAGTGATACCAGCAGCAAATGGTGCCGACTTGGCAGCCGCAATCAAGAAGGCTCTGGAAGACAATGCAAAAGCTGCCGCCACAGGTGCAGCGACAACCGCAGCAACCGGACCACTCATCACCGCTTTAACAAACCTTAACAATGATGTACTCGGTGGCTTTATCAACGTTCCGACAATTGCAGCCGGAGCAGATCTAACAGCTACACAAGCAGCCGTTCTAGCCAACGCAACAACTATCGTGCAAATCATCCAAAAGTTGGCTCACGATGCAGGCATTAAAACAGGAGCGGCTGGAGCAGCTGTTGTAATTCCAGATATCGTTGCTGGCACACCACTTACACAACCGGACAAATTGGCTCCTGCAAGATTAGCAACTCTTCTTAGATTGGGGACTTTTAGTAGTTACCTTACACAGTTGCTTACTCCTGCATCCACTTCGACCACCGTTATCACTGCAATGCCTGCGGGAAGCCTTGACTACGATAAATTTCATGTACAAGGCATGACAGACGCAGAATTAACGGCACTTCCTAATAGTTTGGACAGACTAAAAGGGAAAACCACAATTCTCAGAGGCTCACTTGCCCTTTCTATCGCTCTGTACGATAAACTTGGCATCGTGGCTCCGGGTCGTGGCTTTGCTGACTTTGCTGCACTTCAAACTGAAATGTTATCTGCTATTGATCAAATCGCTCACGATGCAAAACAGGATCTCTTGCAAGAACTTTTAGATAAACCAAAACAAGCAGGCTATGACGGTCTGAACATAACGGGGTTAAGCTTCGCGACAGGCGGTGATATAGGCACGTACTTCCAACCTGTTGGACTGAAATACGACCAAGCAAAAGTCCTTGAATTCTACAATCAATGCGTCCTTGCCGTTGCCAAACTCAGAGAACTTGGTGACGTCAAAACACCATTCAATAATGTTACTGAGTTGATGAACCAATCAGCAGCGGCTATCACGGCGAAAATGACGGCGGCTGGTGGTGCAGCAGGAGCAGTTCCAGGAGCGAAGTATACCGATGCTGATCTGGAGGCTGCTATCAAGGCCGAAAGAACAGAAGTAGCAGGACAGTTGATGGACGCAGCTTCAGGAACACTTGGCTTTACAGCATTCCCAGCCACATTCACCTTGGCAAGCCTCAATCTCGGCGCTGCTCTACCAGATGGCACAAACCTGGTAGTGACTGCAGACTTCTACAGACAGTGCGCCTTGGCTGCTGATCTTCTTAAAGTTGAAGGTGGAGTTGCAGGACCGTTCACCGACATGCAAGACCTCATGACCAAGTCCGTCGCCGGTATCAGACAAAAAATCACCGCGGCTGACGCAGCTGGATTTGCACGAGGCCAAGCAGCGGCTCCAGCCGCCGCGGCAGCACCTGCGAACTATCCAGTCGCAATTGCTATTCATAATGCCACAGCCGCCGTTATAAAAGATGCTTTAAACGCTGGAGCAACACAAGCATGGTTTGACGCTGCAGTTGCTTTCAACACAGAAGCGCAAACACTCTTCAACAACCAGCCACTGCCTAAAACTGATGTTCGCAAATTTGTGTTAAACGCAGGTACTGTTGCAGGTGCCAAGGCAAAAGCATTCTCGGCTACCCTTGGTGACTTACAAACAGCTATGACAACAGAAGGCAGACAAGTGGCTCTTTCAAACGCTAAATAACCACATACCTAAGTAACACAAAGTCCTCGCTCTTAAAAAAGCGGGGACTTTTCTTTGGTACGTACCGTATCAAGTTCATGCCGCGCCTGTTCAAAAAGCCAGGCACTTTGAATCATTAATCCCAGATCAGAATGCACAGGACGCCATTGTAAAATCGCCATCGCTTTAGCTGGATCGGCAACTAACACCGCCGGATCACCCTTGCGCCGTGCCGTTGCAATGGCCAGCACTTCTTTTTTGGTTACCTGTTCTGCTGTTGCCACCAACTCTTTAACCGAATACCCCACGCCCGTTCCTAAATTAAAAACATCGGAAGGGTTATGATACACGACCAGATGCAAGAGTGCCTTGTAATGCGCATCAGCAATGTCACGGACGTGGACATAATCACGAATGCACGTACCATCTTTAGTATCATAGTCAGTACCAAACAGATAAAACGGTTTTCCCGTAGCAGCGGCACGCAGCAAAAGAGGAATGCCATGCGTTTCTGGGGTATGGCGCTCACCTAAGCCTTCATACGGTTGTGCTCCTGCAGCGTTAAAATACCGGAGCGCCACGTACCGCAACCCATAAGCCGCTTCACATTCTTTGAGCATCAGTTCAACCATGTGCTTCGTAGTTCCGTAGGGGCTGATAGGCGAACAAGGATGGTCCTCAGTTAACGGAATAAAGAGCGGACTACCATAGACCGCGCAACTTGAAGAAAAGACAAAGGAAAGGACGTTATGTTTGACCATCGTATCAAGAAGGGTCACTGTCTTTGTCACATTGTTCTGGTAGTAACTTAAAGGATGTTGTACCGACTCACTGACAACGGTAAACGCTGCAAAGTGCATGACCGCACTGATACGGTAACTTGAAAAAATCCGTTCAAGAACGGTCCTGTCCCCATAATCCCCATGCACAAATTCTGCCCACCGGTGTGGGAAAAAAGACGCTTGTGAAAGGTCATCGAGCACGATGACTTGTAATCCGTGTTTTGCCAAAAGCCACGCGACATGGGAGCCGATGTACCCAGCACCACCCGTTACTAATATTGTTCTTTTGTTATGTTCCATGCTCATTTCCTCTTTTTAACTATCTCTTTAAATCTTACGGATATAAACGAAAAGTGGCCATCCTCTCCCTCTCCCATGTCGGGGGGATGTTTGCCATGTGATTGTACTGAGAGTAAGCAAACCGATACATACGTCATCACCAGCGATACGGAGTGAGTGTCGGTGATCCAGTCGACTTGTAAGAATCCTAGTTATGTTATTCAAGAGAAATAATTGCGTTCATTTATCTTAAAGCCCCCCGTACCGATAACTCTGTTATCTGGGGGTGACATAACGGGAATTTTTTTCAATTTTACTGGATCACCGACGCTTCGCTGGTGATGACGTTATGGAGAGCATGTGTTTACTGACAAGAGAAACCTACTTCTAAAGTGAATGATAAAATGTATGTACCCTATCAGGCGGAACTGTGTTGTCGACCGATAGGGCGCAACGAGGATTGAAGCCGACAAGGGATCCAGAGGAACGGCTGGTGTCTGGTTTCAAAAGGTGAGCTTGTCCTCACCTTTTGCGCCTGCCCTGCGTAAGGGCATACCTACGTCTTGTACTAAAAAAATAGAAAAGTAGAGTTCCAAGGGGGGCACCTACTTCTTGAGAGCATTCAAAAGAAATTTTTATATTAGAAACTAGGGTTTTAGGGATTGTATTACAGAGGGAACGAGAATGATGAGACGTTTTTTCATACCAACCTGGTTCATACTACTATGTCTGGGTGTGCACACACAAAGCACACAAGGGTCGACAACGCGGCTCCCTGTTGTTGCGCATGGACGTGTACTACCACCCGCACCACTTCCTGTCATTATGGGAAAACATTTCACTAAACTTGCGATGCGCAATCCCAGACACAAAGATCCCCGCACCACAGCTTCGATAGGAACACAAACAGCCTCAGACGCAGTAAGTGTTCACCACATTCCACCTCCTGAACCGGCATTCATGATACCGCCAACAGCTCTCCCTCCATTTCATCTTCAAGTAAACGAAGCGCTTCCACGTTCTCCCTTCTTTTCTCCCGACTTATCATTTTTTCAAGCAGCGCCTTCTCACTTGCCATCCGGAGCACAAGAACCTGCTTGCGCACCCACCTACGAAGAAGACGATAGCGAGCAAGAAGAACTAATTCCCCTTTCTCCAGAAGCAGGACAGGGTGAGCACGTTGAAACACAAGAACCTGTATACGGACATGCTTATGAGCAGCAAGAAACTGTGCAAGAGCAACCTGCAAAACGATGGCCACTACCCCCCTACGAACAGATCATGCAACAAGGTAAGCTCTACCGCTTACCGCATACACTCAACGAAGCAATAACTCTTACCTGCATGAAACTTTCTACTTCACGAGGAACATACTTTGCATGTCCAGAGTGTGATCAACACTATGCCACAAGCAAATCGTCTCACATGAAAGACCATCTTATTGGACGGCATTTGAAAGTACGCAGCTTCTTTTGTCCTAAGGAAACATGCGAATGGCACACCGAAGGATTTTGTAGAAACGACGAACTCACCCGGCATCTCGATACTGTACATAAACATCGGCAACCCCACAGTTGTGCTACATGTTCAAAAACTTTCGGTCGCTCAGATCACCTTACAACTCATCGCAAGATCTACAAGGGAAAATGTTTGCTCATAGAAACCGAACGGATAACGCAAGCAAAAAGAAAGGCAGAGAAAACTCAAACCCTAGAAGAATTGCGCATGGCCAACTCCAGTGACTATGCAGATGAGGAAGAAGAAGAAGGTGCGCGCAAAAGGAAACTGCAAAGAAAAATAGCTCCTGCCCGCCCTCTACTCGAACCAGAACTTCCTGTATCCGAGCAAGAAGAACCATCGATATATGAGGAGAATAATGAAGAACACATCCGGCACAGCCAAGCCTATGAGGAAGATAATGACGAGGCTAAAGAGGATAGAAACGAGGAAGTCGTACAAGATTTCTTATTTACAGCAGCTCCTGATGAGTATAATGGTACCTCCCTTGTTCCAACTACTCCTCCCCCTGCTACACACCAACTTTCCACAGGAGATCTTCCATCACCGATACAACTTTCGCCAACAACGCTTGCTCTTTTCCCTCAACTTGGCGCTTTCCAGTAGTTCATCAAACGTGTAACACACTTGCATGATAAGCTTATAAACGATACAGTGGTCATGTTTATTTTTGGAGATTAGATAGTGGAGAAAATCTTGATACAACTTCTTTTTTTAGTTATTTCTGTTGGTGTAGGTAGCAGCTCAATTCTTAAAGCAGCATCCACAAAACCCTCATTCAAAGACTTTCAAAACAGGGGTATTGTAAAGCATGAAAAAGGCAATAAAGGCCAGCATATAGGCTATTATGAGCTTCTCCATGCAGGAAAAACATTTTACGCAACGTTCGATGGTGAGCACATAACGTCCAAACGGCAATATATTCACTCTCTTCTCACACATCCAGGCCCCCACGCATGTTCTGCTTGTGATGAAGTTTTTAGTCGATCAGATGTCCGCGATCGGCATTACAACAATAAGCACCTCGAGCTACGTCCTCACTACTGTGAATGTGGCCGCGCATTTAAACGTTCCGATCACTTGCAGGCACACTGCAAAACACAAAGGCATCTCCCTGCAACTGGTTCATCTGCCCCCCCCCAAAAATCCACAGTTTCTTTAGCCCCCACAAAAAAACGCCCCGCCCCTGTAGAAAGCGATCCAGAAGAATCTGATGACGACAGCGACGACGACAGCATTGAAGAGCAATTGGCAGGCACACCTGATCAAGCACAAAGCGATGATCGTGGCGAAACTCTTGCGGCACCCACAAGAGTGAGTGCACGACTTGCAATGAGACGGGCCGCAGGCAGGGTCGTTTCTTTTGTTGAGCAGCCTGATTCTGACGATGATGGAAATGGAAGCGATGCTACTATTAGTGACTCTGGTAGGGAATCTGGACCATTTCGGGGGAACATATTTCCGCCTGTTCCTTCTGGACCGATCGCCTTAGTTGAAGCTGCCACTCAATTTTCATCCCCGCTCAGTCCTGTACCTGGTCAAGGAACACTTGCTTTTGACGATCTAGAAACCCTCTTATTTGATTAACTGCTCATTATTGGTTCAACATCCGTCTCGTACGCACGCATCGCCACTATGCAGGCGATGCAATGAGCATATTTGTTTTTTAAGGAAAAATTGTGATGGATGAGCGCCTGCAGTAGAAAATTCAAACCAAACACCACACCACAGACCAGATATATTTGCTTAATCATCATAGTATTTCCCTTCTTTTACCTCTCTCTCTATCTCTACCATCAATAAACTCATACCACATTACTGTGTAGGTCAGTCTATGCGGCATATTGAGTTATTCCTACTCTCGAAAATAGATGTTTATCTTTTACTAAATAACCCACGAAGGCCGAAGGAAATATGTTGTGGCGTATAGGCACGAGCACGCTCTGTGAGTGTATGCGCATCAAGAACGAAAAGGAACAATGCCCACCTTTGTAATATCCAAGACAACTGCTAGCACCACCCCCTCATCTTCTTTTTACCAAAAAAATACATACCGGCGCATAGTCATTTCCACCATGGGCATAATTGATACGCGGTAATTCAAGAGAAAGAGCTGACAACTGATATCAAGTTACTTCCCCTGTTTGCGCATCTAATCTGAATCTACAGATCGTTATCGCACCCTTTGCGAAATACCAGATGACCATCATACGAACGACATCATGGGCAAATAGAAAGCGCTACGAGGGAACAGACAGAGATTAGGGGTTAGAAACAAAAAACCCCGGACAAGCCGGGCTTTTTTTTGGACCAACCTGGAAAGTTGGCGTCCCCAATGAGATTCGAACTCATGTTTTCGCCGTGAAAGGGCGATGTCCTAGGCCTCTAGACGATGGGGACCTATGGTGAGCCGCGCTGGATTCGAACCAGCGACCCACAGCTTAAAAGGCTGTTGCTCTACCGACTGAGCTAGCGGCTCTTTGTACTTTTCAAAGTTACAAAAGAGTTCTTCTAAGGTATAAATCTCTCGCTCATTTGTCAAGAAAAGTTCGTGAAATAGCTGAATATTGCTTGTGCTATCAAACAATAGATCATCAGGCCTAGCACATCCATCACTGTCCCCAGCACCGGACCCGCCCAGTACGCAGGATCGATAGAGAGCTTGCGCAGCAATACCGGCACCGTACTTCCAATAAAGATAGAGACCACTACGATACACATGACAGAGCAGCTGACCGTCATACTTCCCAGTATGTGACCACTGCTTGCATAGGCACGGGCAAATGCCACTCCTCCCAAGACCACCGCTATAGCAAAAGCAAGACCAAGTTCTCTTCTAAAAAAGCGCCGTAAGTTGGTATTGTTGATTTCTCCTGATGCCATACCTTGAATAATTACCCCGGAAGTCTGACTACTTGCGTTTCCACCAGTACTGGTCAGCATCGTCAAGAATTGAAACAGAAGCCCGCCCGCCACACTTGCAAGCAATGTTGTATTACTTTTAATAATGGCGCTGGAAAGTGATTGTGCAAGCATCAGCACAATAAGAATATAACTGCGTTGATACAGTTGTTTAAAAAATGATTCTTCAAGATACGTCCCTTTGACTGGGCTCATAGCAGACATACGATACACGTCTTCTGCTGTTTCTTCTTCAATAATATCAACCAACGTACTACTTGGAATGACCCCTAAAAAGTAGTTATTCTCCCCCACTACCGGCACAATTGAAAGGTTGTAGTGTTTCATGCGATACGCAATTGATTCTTGGTCTTCTTCTGCCTGGACCACAAATTCGTTTGATCGCATGAACGAACCAATCACCGCATCCGGTTTTTGTAACACCAGATCTTCTAAATAAATATGACCAACTAAGAGTCGGTCCTTATTAATAACAAAAATTTTGCGATGCAGTTCACGGTGCACCTGAAGGCGTTGAATCAGTTGAATGCTCTTTTGAACGGTAAACCAATCATTCAATGGAAGTACGTCGGTATCCATGATACCGCCCGCAGATTGTGGATCGAACTTCATGAGCGAAAGAACTTTTTCTCGATCACTCTTATGGAGCAAGTTGAGATATTTCTTAAGATCCTCGTCTGAAAGACTTTCAAAAAGATCGGTCAGCTCGTCAGTCGTCAAGCAGGCAAGTACACCACTTCGTTGCAGATCACTTAAAAATGATAAGGCCAACGATTGCATACTTTCAGAAAATTCACGAAACACCGCACAGTTCATTTCCTGCGGCAACTCAACGAACAATTTCTTAAAATGGTCTTCAGGAAGATCAGAAAAAAAAGCAGCAATATCTGCCGGATGCAATTTCAGCAACTCATCCCACAAAGATCTTCCGAGGGCTGACCGTCGGGACATGACATCCTTGATGTGAGTTTTGATCTCACCAAACAATTTTTCTGGAACCATACCCCTTCTCCTCTTGCAAGCGGGTCGACGTATTTTCAGCAAGAATAGTAGTACATCGCAGTGCCATGCTACCTCTACTTTTTCAACCTTATCGCAATACCTTTTACTTGTCCATTTGACTTTGCGCAATCGGTCTTTTACCCTCATTCTACACGGTATTTTTAACCGTTTTTTTCTCAGTTGAAAAGTAAAACTAGCGTAAAAAGGGGTTTTTCGATGAGCGACCATACTCTTATTGTCCCTGGAACGTCCCAGACGTTCACTGTTCCACCTGAAAAGGCCGGTACGCGCCTTGATGTCTTTTTGATTGAGCAGTTTCCCAGCTATTCTCGCAGCTTTTTTTCACGTGTTATCGACGACAAATTGGTACAGATTAATGGAAGTATTGCCAAAAAAAGCGGCTTGACGCTTAAAGCTGGGGATCTTATTCACATCACCTTCCCCTTGCTAGAGAAAGATGTACCGCGCAACGCCGCAGCGCTTGAAAATACCGGTCTTGCCGTTATCCACCAAGAACCTTCTTTTGCCATTATCTATAAACCTGCCGGAGTAACCGTTCATCCTGTTTCTGAAAAAAGCTCCGAACCAACCCTTGTTGACTGGCTCCTGACTACGTTTTCTAATCTTGCATCTATCGGCTATAAAGACCGTCCCGGGATTGTGCACCGCCTTGATAAGGAAACATCAGGACTCATGATCATTCCTCTGACTGCTCCTGCTTTTGCTACGTTTAGCGCCCTTTTTAAAGATCGACATATCCATAAGACCTATCTTGCCATCGTAAAAGGGCATCCAGAAAAAGAAGGTATCATTACCTATCCCATTGCCCGTCATCAAACAGTACGCAATAAAATGACTCATCACACTGAAGGCCGCACAGCAAGCACTCCTTTTACCACCTTGTCCTATCTTACCGATCATGCATTGGTGGAAGCACGCCCTATTACTGGACGAACGCATCAAATCAGAGTTCACTTTGCCACCTCAGGGCATCCTTTGGTAGGTGATAAGCTCTATGGAAGCACCTCTGCGCTTATCGGGCGGCATGCACTTCATGCATCCGCGCTCCATTTTACCTTCCAAGGGAAGGAATATCACTTCTCTTCCCCACTTCCTGAAGACATGGAATCATTGCTCAAACAACTAGCAAAATAAGCTTTCCATCAACATTTTAGAATGAAATCATTGCGATCATTGCGATCTAATCGGCATACTGAAGAGTGAACATCTAAAATGGAGAGGTTTAAAATGGAGATCAAACCTATGATGAAAAAAGTATATATTGCCGCGCTATGTTTAGTTGCAACTCAGGCTTTTGGGAAATACCAGAAGGTCGTTGAAAGGCCCTACGCTGAAAAAAATTTCACCACACTCGCCAACAGACTTCCTAACCGCATGTGGCTCATGAACACTGAACCATTCCAAGGAAGAACTTTTATATTTTTCAAGAATCGAAAAAAACATCTTACAGCATTATCTGTTGAACAAAAAAAGCAGTACTATGCACTTTTACAAGACCTCTATGCAGCACGCGGTGAAGCATACTTTGCTGCAGAAGAAAAGGTCGCTGACTTTGCTCAAACCAACGGCCTTGGCACAATCCATACCTTCTATTTTCATGGACCGGCAGTACGCATGGAAAAAACTTTGGTTGAGCTCACTGGTACCGCATTCGAGAAACAATTTGCAAAGTTATCTGAACAAGAAAAGGCACAGTACTCTGAATTAAAAACTGCTGCTGACGCTGCCCACAGAGACGAAAAGAAAGATGACTCTTATAAAAATCATCGCAGAGCTGTGCTTGCAGATATGGAATTTGAAAACTTCCAGATACAAGTGGGGCTCGCCTATTTCAACGTAACAGAAGGCTGGTAAAACAATTTTGTTGAAGGGCTTTTTAAGCCCTTCTTTCCGTGTAGGGTTCATAAACAAATGGAGTTGTTATGAAAAAAATAGTTATCGTTATTCTTGCCTGTGCTGCACAGCTGCACGCATCTACGCCAGCACCCTATTCGAAAGAATGGATCTATCAGGAATATCTCAAATTCCTTCGCAAGCCAGGATCCCCCAACCCTTACGCTGATTATTACGCAGCACACCCAGATGGATTGCAAAAACTTAAAGACCAATTGGTTCAGTTAGAAGCCGCGGCACCTCAGGATAAAAAAGCCATTCAACGATTAAAGGACACCATTTTTGTTGCTCAACGCGCGCCTGGCCCTGTTCCTGCGCAACCACAAACGTATAGGCAGTGGCTTGAAACGATGGTTCGAAGATAAAATGGAGATTAAAAATGAAAAAAAGTAATTTTATGTTATTTGCACTAAGCGCCATCCAAGCTTGCACCTATGCACAAACCTCTCTTGCCGCTACATCAAAAGAAGAACAAATAGATGCTGTTGAATTATATTTTAAAGAGCATCCCCCACGCGCTTGGTATTGGAATCTTCCTATGAGAAAAATTCATGGAGAAGAATACATAGGCTCTACACCAGCAAGCAAAATTTTTTCTCCTCAGTCCTTTATAGAAATCACTATTTCACGTCCGTATAGGGAAGTATTTCCAAACTATGAAGATTTTAGAAAAAAAATAGTTGGATTAAATAAAGCTCAAAAGAAGACCCTACAAACACTCCATGCAAATTTTGCAAAAGAAGTAAAAGAACAAAAAAGAAGAGGCCTTACATCAAACCTTACACCAGAAGAACTACAAGCTTTTTTACTTACAATAGGACATAAATAATTTCACATATCCGAGTGATATGAAAAATCGTAAAAATAAAAGCCCTCTAGATTATTGCTCTAGAGGGCTTTTATTTTTATGGTAAAAGTTTTTTTGTAAACGTACGCGGAATCATTTCTGAGAATCTGTGCAACACTCCCCGTCTTGGTAAACGGTACGTTTCAACTTTATAAGAACGGGTTTTGAGCTTTTCGAAATGATCTGCAATAGCAGTTACAACCTCTGGTTTGTTGCGCACTTGCACCAACTCTTCGTTTCCATAAAAGCCTGCCGTCGTAAAATTAAGCGATCCAAACACCACGATATCTTTGCCACCAAAGGTCTTTTTAAAAAGCATCGTTTTGTGATGCATGATCGCCTGATACGAAATGCGCTGCACCTCTTCTGTTCGCTGTGATAACGGGATCAATCCAACAGGAATGTACTGATAGACGGAAATACCAGCTTCACATAAAGAAAAAGCAAGGCTGTAAAACGTTGACGTCATGGCCCCTGGATCAAACACGATCTCAACTTTTACTCCACGATTATAAGCATCGATAAGATCATTTTTTACGTCTTTATCGGTAAATCGAAAAGCTGCTACTTGAATGCTGCCATCGTTACTGGTTGTTTGAATAAGCCCTCGGATAAGCATTTTATAGAGCCGCCCATTATCGGGCGCAAACCAGATGATATCGATATCGGGAACTCCACAATACTGTTCTACCACCGCCCGCACCTGCTCCTTGGTATCGGTCGTTTCTTTTTTAGCATGCAGTAATGCATCGCAAGAGCCATACAAAATAATCAGATAGAAAAAATACTTTTTTAGGTTCATCTACTTTTCCTTTTTTATGATGAGAAGCTATTAGAACTTAAAGCGCATCTCTATTTCTCCGCCCAGATCACCCCGTTCATCACAACTTGCGCGTAGACTCACATCATCGGTCAAGAGATATTCGACTTCATAGGCTACGTCCTCGGTCAAACTAAAATTCTTTTCAATCATCGCCCGAAGTTTCTTGCTGACCTCAATTTCCAGTGCTCCTTTAAACCCGCCTCGTCCTGTTTGATCGGTAAACCGTGGAACAAACCGTATTCGTTTTAACGGCTCTAACCACGAATCGTGACGAGAACGGTACGATGATCCAAAGATAATTTTTTCCATGTTGCGCATAATCAAAGCAGGGGCTGCAATATTAAATGACTCTTCTTCACTTCCTGAAAGGAGCAACATCATGATCTGTTCCTCTGACAAGGCAGGAACAGAATCAAAAAGAAGGTGCGGATCTTGCCCTGTGCCACCAATAGAAAGCGTTACGAGATATTTCTTAATCCGAGCTTGAGCCACCAATTCAATAAAAGGATCCTGCGGATGTTCACGAACAAAAATAAGCCTTCCTTTCACAATTGACAGAGAATGTGCAGGAAAATGAATCGCTCCTCCCTGAAGCGTAATAGTTCCTTCCACCTCATGTTCACCCTCACGGGTTGAAAGCTCAAGAGCAAGAACCGCTTCCGTTTCTAACTGACCCGTTTTAACCGAAACAGGAGAGCGACTTGTTAGGGCGATGCGTGTCGAAATTTTTTGCCCTGCAGACGAATCTCCCCAAGAACTGAGTAATAGATCTTGCGTCTTTTGTGAGAAAATATTTTCTTTTAATTGTGCCTTATCAAGTACCACAAATCCTTCAATGGAAGGATCTTCGTGAGGACTTTTTTTGCCTATCACTGCGCCTGAAAGAAGCATGTACAAATCTTTTTTCCAATTAATAAAACAGTCAGAAAACGTAAGTGGTAAATGAGCCCACATTCCTTCAAGCACCGGATCGTAGCCCACTTTTAAACAGGTCCCTTCTATCACTCCTTTTTGTAGTGATATTTTCAGATTCCTTACCGTCAAAAGCCGCTTTAAAATATTACAAGAAAAATCAGCCTGCAGACCATGCATGAAATTGTAGGTCCCCGGGCGCCGTACAATTCCATTTGAAAGCATAATCGATCCACGTAGATGTGGTCCCTGCCAGGTGCCAGTCATGAATAATCTTCCCTGTGCAATCATTCCACTCTGTGCATATTCACTCAATAACTTCTGGATAAAAGAAAGTTCTAGTCGTGTTTGTATCTCCGTTCCTTGTCGTTCGACTAAAACTACCGGCTCAGCCCCCTCTTTTTTGGCATCGCGTATAATCAGGGAAAACGGCCCTTGCGCCCGAGAAGCAGCTGTGTGCACCGCATAGGTCCCTGTTTTTAAATGAAGAAGCCCATCACTTTTCACTTCGTCTTGTGTACACGTAATGGTCCCTTCAGTTGCCAACCGTTCCTCTGTCTTTGCATGCTCACACAGAACCGTGTAGGTAAACGTTCCCCCTTGTGTAGGATAGTACTGTCCCTTGCAATGGGTTTTTCCACCAGGCAAGTACCACTGCGTTGCAAAAAGAGTGAAAGGCGTTGTGTTTGCAAGCTCGAAAACTAGCTGTTGCCGTGCATTACTCCATGCCCAATTTCCCTGCAACTGCTCTGTTTGTTGGTGATAGGAGAATGTTCCTTCAACACCTGCAGGATTCATCACAAATGACGTTGTCGCATGCTCCACCATCCACCCAGCAAGGCGCCCTTCTTGCAATGAAACAGTACCAGAAAGTGTGCCCCCTATCGTTCCTTGCAAACCAAATGAACAACGTCCAAAGACCTGCTGCGTGTACGGGAATCGAACTGCTTGCATACAGGTTGCCAATGAGACATCCCCTTCCACATTCACTCGTGGCCCCTCTTTTTCAAGCGCTACAGAAATTGTTTTACAAGAAAAGGATCCTTGATCCGATACGCAGGAAAACTGCCCTTCTTTGCCCGCCCATCGGCCTGTCAAATAACAACGCTCATGCGCACCAAGAACAAGTGGAAGATGTGCACCAAGATTCACCGTAAGGTCAGGTGTTTTGCCAAATGACATCATCAGCTCAACAGTTCCTGTAAGTTGTGATACCGGAACCTTCTGATCAAACTGCGCTTCACCCTGAAGGAGAATAAGAGCTGCTTTGTATCCTGTTGCTTCTCGAACAACCTGCACGTCTCCCCCCCACGACGCTTTCCATTTCCCCTGCTCTTCTTCTAGATGAGCTTTCCAGCTGGAACAAGAACAGCTATCAAGATGAACAGAAACCGTTGCCGGTTTTGCAAATATTTTTTGCACAGATTGTACAAAACACACAGACCCCTCTTTTACCTGAGAAAAAAGCGTAACTGATGAGGCATCAACAGAAATAAAGAACGAACGCTTGATCAAAAGCTTTATCATGGAAAGTGAAAGAGTCAGTTCTTGTACAGACAAGCACCACTGTTGAGGTTCAAGAATGGGACGGCACGTCACATCGGTAAAGACTAGCGCTGGTTTTATAAATGAAAGCGAAGAAAGCTTACCCGAAAAAGAAACACCACATTCACGTTCAAGAGCCAATACAACTTTTTGCTGTACCAGATTTTTACATCGCTCGTTATGCGAGAGATACCACAATGAGCCAACAGCCCCCAGGATGAGTGTGAAAATGATTTTGAAAAACAGGTCCGTTCGACTTTCCATACCAATTTATTGATCGAGACTTTCGTCATAGGCCGTTGCTACCGAAAGCACTTCTTCGATACTAGTCAGTCCCAATTCAACTTTTCTGATACCATCTTGTATCAGTAAGACCATGCCATCTTTGACTGCTTGTTTACGTAAGACCGTTGTTGCAGCTCGTTCCATGGTAAACCGAGCTATTTCATCACTCATCGTCATAACTTCAAACAAGGAAAGTCGTCCTTTGTACCCCAGCTGCGAACATTCATCGCACCCTTTTGGTTTGTAGAACGTAATTTTTTTATCTGGTTTAAGACCAAGATTTTTTAACAGTTCAGGAGAAGGAGTATACGGCTGCTTGCAGACAGAACAGAGGCGTCTAACAAGGCGCTGTCCAATTACCCCCACAATAGAGGAAGCAATAAGGAATGGTTCTATCCCCATATCAATAAGACGGGTAATGGTGGCAGGTGCACTGTTGGTGTGAATGGTGCTAAGCACCAAGTGACCGGTCAGCGCTGCCTGAATAGCAATTTGTGCTGTTTCTCCATCACGCGTTTCACCGATCATCACAATATCAGGATCTTGACGCAAGATGGCACGTAACGCGACCGCAAAGGTAAGCCCTGCTTTTTCATTTACCTGCACTTGAGAAATACCTGCAAGCTGATACTCAACCGGATCTTCAACCGTAACGATGTTAACAGTTGGTTGATTCAAGCGACTTAAAATCGAATACAACGTGGTCGTTTTACCAGAGCCGGTAGGACCAGATACGAGGATGATACCGTTAGGACGAGCAATGACATTGGTGATTCGCTCAAAGTCATGAGGGCTAAATCCCAACTTATCAAGTTCTGCAAACCCTTTTTCCTTATCGAGGATACGCATTACCACTTTTTCACCATAAATGACGGGGAGCAAGTTCACACGAATATCAAACCGTTTGTCAGAGACTTTAATTTCAATACGACCATCTTGCGGTTTACGTTTTTCTGCAATGTTCATTCCCGCCATAATTTTGACACGAGAAATAACCGCATTTTGTACCCGCTTGGGCATCGTCATAAACTGGCGCATGATCCCGTCGATGCGGTAGCGCACACGGATTTCTTTTTCTTCTGGCTCAATGTGAATATCAGATGTTTCCATTTTAACTGCTTGAAACAACACGTAGTTAACCAGCTTGATGATCGGAGCATCGTTGGCGCTGCTTAAAATATCTCGCTCGTCAATTTCTCCAAAAGAAAGCCCCGCAACATCAGATTCTTCTTCCAAATCCTCCATCATCTGATCGGTACCTTCAAGCGGATAATAATGGTTGAGCGCATCAGAAATCACTTTGGGCGTTGCCACAGCAGTAGAAGTTGGTTGCCCCAAAAGGAGGGTAAGGTCATCAATCGGTTGAAAATTCATTGGGTTAGCAACAACCAGTAACACTCCCCCTTTATCTTTCAGGGGAATGATCAAATTCTCGCGTAAGAACTTGAGAGGAACTTTAGAAAGCAGGGAAGGATCTGCCATTTCGTCAGAAATTTTTTCAAAATACGGAAGCTCTGACTGGTACGCGTAGGCACGCGCAATGGCTTCCTGAGAGACAAGCTTTTTTTCCTGGAGGTAGCGAACAAGGGGAGCCCGCTCTTTGTGAGCCTCCTGTTCATAATCTGCCAACGCCTGGGGAGATAATACTCCCTCCTCCACTAGGATCTGTCCGATCGTCTTTTTTATCATCTGCTCCCCGTACGCCTTGGATTCCTGACACCTTTTTAGGCTTGCTTCAGTCAAGATAACAGACTCGGGCAAATGTTGGTAGAGCCCACCCTCGTTGCAGGCCCCCAAGTGATATGCTATCCTGCAGAATGATTTTGAAACTAATCATATTCCTGAGAAGAACAGAGGTTGCGTATGCGTTTTCTCGCTCTGGTATCCCGTTTTTTCATCGTAGGGTTATTCATTCCTGCGTGGACATACACCACTCATGCAGAAGGGGAACAACAGGAACCCGTAACTGTCGCCCAAGCAGAGGCCCCAAAAGTTTCCGCTGTGCAGTCAATCAAAGAAGCGCCAACCTTTCTGACTAAAAAAGATATCACGCGCAAAGAACGTATTGCTCTTAAAAAGCAGTACCGTCACCTGACTTCAGGAAAAGTGTTAAAGGGGTTGTCAGAACCAGAGTTGAGAACGGTTGCCGACATTAGTATCACCCTTGGTTGGTATGACGATGCCCTTAATTTCTTGAAAAAACTTGAAAAGAAAACCAAGAACACCACCGTCGTTAAAAACGTAAAACTTGAAATTGCCGATATCACCTTCCAAGAAGGAAATTTAAAAGGAGCAGCAAAGTTGTACGACGAGTACATTAACTTGTACCCAGGGGACAAAGAAAAAGCAGCCTACGCAAAATATAAAGGTATATTGAGCAATTTCTATTCAATGCTCCAACAAGACCGCGACCAAACAGCAACCCATAAAACGATTGCACTTGCCGATGCATTCTTGGAAGGCAACAACACCATTTTTAAAAAATACGCATACGACGTTGAATCGATCAAATATCATTGCCAAACACGGCTCTATGAACATGATGTGGTGGTGTTCGATTTCTATCTAAAAAAACAGAGCTTTAAGGCAGCTGAAAAACGGCTTGCAAGCATGCGTGGTTCCCTGCTTCCAAAGCGATCCGATCTTGAACCAAAATTTCTTGAATGCGAACTACGCCTTGCACAAGCACAGCGCGATGAACCGCGCATTACTCGTATCTCTCAAGAATTGACGACCCGCTTTCCTGAGGAAGTTCGCTTAGCTCAAGCAAAGAAGGCAATTCCTAACTACGTTGCTCGATTTTAAATCATGTCACGTACCCTAGGCCCAGCGGGCGAAGACGCTGTTGCAATTTCTCTTGCGAAAGATGGCTTCTCCATTCTTGAACGCAATTACCGTATTCGTGGTGGTGAAGTAGATATCATCGCCCGCAAAAAAGATCTCGTTGTTTTTGTCGAAGTAAAAGCACGTGTATTTGGAACCAGTGGCCTTTCAGAAGTTGTCACTCCCACAAAACAAAAGAAGATTATCTTCACTGCAAAGCACTTTCTTGTTCGTAATGCCATTGAGAATACAACAGTTCGATTCGATGTTGCACTTGTCGAGGGTAACGATTTCCATATCACGTACATTCCCAATGCATTCACTGAATCTTCTTAGTAGAACACAGAAATCCTTAGTATTAAAAAATTTCATATACTCAGGATGTAAAATTTCCTGAATCATAAAAAAAGGAGTTGTCTATGAAAAAATACTATTATTACGCATTAACTTATAGTTTCTGCGCCCTTGTCACCTTCCCTCTCTTGGGAGCTGCTCCTCAGTATGCAAATCTTTTCAATGAGGACGACACAGCAGCGCTCTCTCAGGCTTATGACCAATACTTAAAAGCACAAGAAGCTCAAAAAAGCTCTAAAGAAGCTCTCTCTATCCTCCTTTCACAAAAAAGCAAACCTTATGAAGGAGCGCTATTAGAAGCTGAAGAAAATTATAGCAACGCGGTTCGCAGAACGACGAAAGCCCTTGAGAACTATTCCGACCTACAAGTTAAACTTGCCCTTGCATACGATGATGCACAGAAAAAAAATTAGTTACGCCCTCTCGTTGTTCACCCTGAAGAAATTCAATGCCCTCTGGCCAAGTCGATAAAAATGTCGCTCATTTCTTTTAGAAATCTCTATTAAACCTAAAAAAAATATTTATACTAATCGCTTCTTATATTTCAAATTACTAAAAGGATTTTGTTATGAAACAATACATGGCATTGTTTTTTTCACTCGCTTCACTGACTGCCTATGGTTCAGATTACTCAGAGGACGACTATTCAGACAGCGAATACAATGGTCGAGATAGTGGTATTTCTGCGCAATCTGCTCAGGCTCTTGCCAAATTCGAAGGCCAATTCGATTTCGACGCACAGTGGAGTGAACGACAAGTTAAACGAGCAGCACAACGTAAAAGAAACGATCTTGCAAGAACTCAAAGTGCTGCTGCTTTAGAAGAAGAAAGAAATCAACAAGAAGAAGCTGCCCGATCACGAAGCACTTCACCTAAAAAATGCCTTCCCCAGTCCGCCTTAGAACAGAACAGAACGTTAAACTCTCCGCTTCCTTCAGCAGCATTTGGAAAAAAAGTTAGCGCCCGCACATTGGCTATCACCGCTCGAAGAGCAGCTGACGCAAAACAAGGCGAGTAAAAATACTCCTACACATCGTTAAAAGCTCTCCTAGGGCTTTTATTATTTTTAGATAGGTACTTTATGATCAAGACAATGACCGCATTAGCTTTTTCTCTTGTTTCACTGACTGCTTATGCCTCAGACAAAGCAGAGTTTCCTGTAGACCGATCTCTTTCTCGAAAAGATCAAAGGGCCACATTAGAAGGTAGCAGTAATTTCGCTCGTAAACACCCAAAAGATTCTCAGCTATCCCAGCAACGAGTAAGAGGCCAAGAACGCACTGTTGAAAGTGCAAAAATGGAGCATGAAGGAACTGATACTCGTGGATTGAGAAGGGGCAACGGAAAAACACATCATTCACGCTATACAGCAAGTCAAATAATGCAACGAGTAACTGCTCGACAAGCAGCTCGTGCAGCAAAAGCCGCTGCCATTGCTACTCAAGCGACAAACGCTTCTAGCCAAAAATAACATCTCCTGAATATGCATAATAAAAAAGGCTCTTTTTACAGAGCCTTTTTTATTATCGATACTCTTTAATTTTCTACAGTTCTTTGCGATAGAAAATTCCGCCTTCTTTTGGCTGAATATCTTTTGAAAGACGGCCTGTTTCTACAAAGCCGATGCGCGTATACAAACGCTGTGCCGCCGTGTTTTCCGTTCTTGTGAAGATCTTAACTGTTTTTGCACCCTCTTTTTTCATCTGGTCGAAGGCATAGTTCAGTAATTTTTCACCATAGCGCTTACCTCTGAACTCTTTATCTATCACTAAGAAGAGAATGTCACCTTGGTAGCTTGTTTGCATGTAGTAGGTGATAAATCCAATCGGTCGATTGTCATGATACAACATCTTGATGTCCATTTTCCCAAAGTATTGCGGCTCGTAGTTATTAGGAGCCCTTCTTTGAAGCATAAAATCAACATCATAGGAAGGATTTGCAATCAAGGTATACCAATTTTCCTGAAACTCTCGTTTGATGTACTGTTCGTCTATCCCAGCCTTGTACGAGCGAATATCACCCTGCTCACTGCTGTAACTTTGATACCACTGGTAGCCATAGTACCCACCAAGAACAAGACCGACTGCTAAAACCGCTACTTTTATCGTTCGTTTTCCTAATACCATATACCTTCTCACTCCGTTTTGTTTTACATCCCTTGTTAGTTACCTTCTTCAGGAGCTAACACCCTATACAACACACATAAAACTATCAAAACAAGAACCATTCCACCCAATACTTTATAAGAATCAACTTAGATGCCCATCGTTGGCTTTACAGATTCATATTCAATCGACTCTAGACACAACCCTTGTGCCGGCGCAGTAACCATTAATTTTACGCATTCAGAAGTACCATCCAATAACTTCTGTAAATCAGAAACAGACAAGGTATCTGAACTTGCAACTGCAAGTGATCCCCCGACAATTCTTCGAATCATGTGACGCAAAAATGAAGGACCCGTAATAAAAATAGTGCATTTCTTGCCACACGCAGAACGCTCGACTCTAATCTGTTCAATAGTACGTATCGTTATTTTGTCCTCTATTTCACGACAAAAATTCCTGAAATCATGCGTTCCAATAAATATCGAAAGCGCTTCCTGCAATCGATTAAAACAAAGCTCATGAGGAAACTGCCAGCTGTAACGCGTTTCCATGGGAGATACTTTTTCTAAAGAAAACGTATAGGAATAGGTTTTACGCACCACATTACGCTGCGGATGAAACACTGCATCCACCGACTCACAAGACAACACTTTAATATCTTGCGGTAATGCTCGATTGAGTACAAAAAGAATTTTTTCAGGAGGAAGAGGAAGTGCGGTTCTGATGCGAACCACCTGACCACGAGCATGAACACCCGCATCAGTACGAGAAGCTCCCACCAAAAGGAGATCCTTTTGAAAGAAGCTTCTCAAAAAAGTTTTTCTTACTACTGCATCAACAGAACGATGCTCTTTTTGCCTTTGCCAGCCGTAATAATCAGTCCCATCATAAGCAAGAACGAGCTTGTACGAATGTTTCATAGTAAGAAGCTACTGATACAATCTCGTTAGTAGCGAGATGAACAGTATGGCAGAAGTGCCATGGTGCGAGCACATTTGATCGCATCGCCCAATCCACGTTGATGGAATGCGCAATTACCTGAAATGCGTGAAGGCAAAATCTTTCCACGCTCAGTCAAAAAATGTCTGAGAATGTGCGAGTTTTTGTAGTTCAGCAAGATTTCTTGTTCTGGACCAGCACAAAAGCGGCATTGCTTTCTTTGGTTAGAAGTACCACGACGGCTCTTCTTTTTTAAAAGGCGAGCACTTACCTTTAATTTCATTTTCTTGGTCATTATGCACCTGCTTCTGTATCGTTGCTTGGTTTTTCAGCTGAAGAGAAAGATTCTTCTCTGCGTGGACGGCGGTTGTAAGAAGAATAACGAGGTCTATCACCGCGTCCTTCAGAACGTTCGCCACCTTCACCAGGAACGGAAGACAGCAAGCCTTCCATTTTGTTGCGACGCAAGAAATCGCCGACATCGCGTGTTTCTTCAACAACTTCAGTGCGTTGGTACACCAATGGCTCTTTTGGATCCATTTTCTTTGTTAAAAGGCGAATAACTGACTCATTGTACTTGGTCGTCAGAAGCGCATGCACTTCATCAAAAAGTTTCTTTGGATCTGCTAATTCAAAGCGCACCAAGAAATAAAGACCGTACTCATGATCATTGATAGCATAAGCCAATCTGCACTTACCCCATTTGTCATAGGAAAGAAGCGTGCTACCAGGAATACCTTTTGCGATTTTTTCGATACCGCGTTCGATAGCGGCAGACTCGTCCTCAGTCATATGAGGGACGGTTAAGATGAGAATCTCGTAACGATTCATTGACACCCTTATGGTTTACTAAGTGGAAACGCCGCAACAGCGCGGCATTATAAATCAACACTCAGGTTTTTTTATTTAGCAAACTGCTAGGTATTTAAGGTACCAGGACCTTCAAAAAAAGATAGCCCCAGACATCATCTGGAGCCTCTTATTCAAGTTTTTGGCAAGCAGAAAGCTTAAACGAACTTTTGGATGCGTTGAATCACGCGACCAATAATCCTGAAATGATCTTTTCCCCGAACCAAAGCGACAGGAGCTTGTTTTCTGCTTGGAGACTCAAGCACAATAAAGTCTTCGCTAAAGGTCACTTGCATAACAGCCTTTACTGGAGCGTCATTGCCGAATTCAACGGCAGCGATATCACCAGAGCGGGTCCAAATTTCAGGAGAAACAATAAGCAAGTCCCCTTTTACAAAGGCAGGAGCGAGCAAATTGTTGTCAACGGCAAGCGCAAACATAGCCGCATCGTTCGAATTTAAAGTCGGAACAAACACATCTTTGTAGCCAGTTGTCGTTTGCATAAGCTGGTTATTATAAGGAGATGGGTTAGAAGGGATCTCACCGACCACTGGAACCACTTGCACTTTGAGCTCAACATCAGAATGTTGTGGCATACTCACATTATTATCGATATTGTCCGTTCTTTTGCGTCTTTCAGCAAAAAGATCTATCGGGGTAATTTCGAAAGCATTGGCAAGCTTTTTAAGGGAGTCTTCATTCCAGCGCCTGGTCCCATTTTTAATGTGGGTCAGGTAACTTTCGGACATCCCGGTCTTTTCTGCGAGTACTTTGGTCGTCCAACCCTTTTCTCGCAACAACTCTTTTACACGTAAGGCGGTCGATGACATAATTTGACTCCTTCTTACAAAGTTTTACTCTCTTTAATTCTATGGCACATAAAGAGCTCATCTAACTGGTAAAAACCATCTGCGTATATTTCTAATAGAGTACAGACAAACATATAGTTGTCAAATGGAAAAGATTTTAAATAAGCCTACCCCCCTGCAGAAAAAGCCCAATCCAACCCTCTATGAACAGGCTGCTTGGAAAAAACAAGCTTATGTCTGTGGTATAGACGAGGTTGGAAGGGGGTGTTTAGCAGGCCCTGTAGTCACCGCCGCAGTCGTTCTTTTCCCCTTTTCCTCCCACCCCCTTTTAAAAGACTCTAAAATTCTGACTGAAAACAAACGGGTTAAGGCTACCGAGTGGATCATCGAAAATAGCTGGTTTAGCTACGGGATCGTGGATAGCCACGAAATTGATAGAGTTAACATCTACCAGGCAACCAAAATCGCCATGAAACAGGCCCTTTACGGGCTCTATTCTGTTCTTCCTGCTGCCATGTACCCTGAGCTCATTGTTATTGATGCTATGCCCCTCCAGGTTCCTTTTCTGCCCTCTGCCCCCGAGATTCTCTCGTTCCCCTATGGAGAAAGCCGCTCAATTTCTATTGCAGCTGCCTCAATTTTGGCAAAAGTTAAGCGTGATGAGCTTATTTCCCGCCTGGAACGTTCATTCCCTTCCTATACCCTGAGCTCTCACAAGGGCTACGCCACTGATAAACATCAACAAGAAGTTGGTACCCACGGCGCCTCATTACTGCATCGCACCACTTTTTTGAAAAATTTCATCACCCAAGAAAGGAATGTTGATGAATCAAGCTCAGACAAGCAGACCTCACTCTTTTGCTGAAGTCACCCATAGCTCACTGTCTTCATTTCATGCCCAAAGTTGGCACTGGGATTATTTCCCTTCATTTGGCTCATTAGTCACGGTTGAAACGAAACAAAGAACCCTGTTTGGCATTGTCTATACCGTACAAACGGGCTCTTCTGATGCGGGGCGCTATCCCTTTACCTTTCAAAAGACAGAAGAAGAGCTCCTGGCTGAGCAACCCCAAATCTTTGAATTCTTGCAAACAACCTTTTCATGCCTGGTTGTAGGATTTTCTACAAACGAGACCCTTGTGTACCAAATGGGACCAGAACCGGCAAAGATGCATGCCTTCGTTCACCATGCCACCCCGATACAGGCGCGTCACTTTTTTGCATCAAACCTGTACTTACACCTTCTTTTTAACGCACCTGAGATCACGGTACTTGATGAACTGCTCCTTGCTTTGCTGAGAACTAAGAAAGAGCTCGGACTTCTTTCTGCTGAATCGTTTCTTTCCTTTGCTGAAACTGTGTCACTTGCAACAGGAGATGATTATCGGAAGTTAAAAATCTTCATGAGTCGAGCAGATTTCATTTTGAATACGCTATAAAACTCCTAAATGATTGAAAAAATTGCGACACATTCCCGATGCTAGTACAGTATGGAAACCATAGCCTTGAGGAGTCTTATGAAGAAATTACCGCTGCTCGTAGCATCTCTTTCGATCGTCTACCTTGTATCTGCCAGGAATTCTCTCTTTGATAAGATGATGCAAGACAGACAGGCGATCCTAACCGCATCACAAAATCCAGAAACGCCCGATCCTTTCACCTCAAACGCTTCTGATGCACAGCAACCAACTCCTAAACCACTCGAATCACTGACAGAGCTGACTGACGACGAAACTGCTTTGGCAAAAGAACTTGCTGCTGTTGTTCAGGATCTTGCAAAACTCTCAGAGGCGGATTCTTCAGAGCCAGATTCAGAAAGTGAGCCAGCATGAATCATTCTGTTCGCGTCCTCATTCAAGAACTAAGCGCTCTTCTTGAGCCACAGTACGAAAGCAGTATGCATGCTCACACCGTTGCATGGTGGCTTTTAGAGGGAATTACTAAAAAGAAACGTTCGCACCTTCTTCTTGAACCAACAGTAACACTTACGACAGCCCAGGAAGAGCAACTGAACCAATGGATCCATGCTCATACCGTTGAACACTACCCATTGCAATATCTTTTAGGATCAGTCCCTTTTGGTCCCTTAGAAATTCTTGTTGAAGCTCCAACCCTGATCCCTCGTCCCGAAACAGAAGAATGGTGTGCACGGTTACTTACCGCATTAGAACCTGTTTCACAAACCCCTTTACGTATTCTTGATCTGTGTACCGGTTCAGGATGCATCGCCCTCTGGCTTGCTCACGCACTTCCTCAAGCACAGGTATATGGCGTTGATATCGCCCCCAAAGCACTAGCGCTTGCAACACGCAACGCAGAACACAATAAGATTACCAACGTTCATTTTATAGAGTCAGATCTTTTTGACGCACTTGCAGAAGAAGCTCCTTTTGATCTTATCGTTGCCAATCCACCTTACATTAATCCCGATGTCTGGCATGAACTTTCACCCATGGTGTCCCGTTGGGAAGACCGTCTTGCACTTGTTGCCGCACAGCAAGGGCTTGAAATCATCAAAAATCTTATTCGTCATGCGCCTGCACACCTTACCAAACAGTCACCTTTAACTACCCAAGGGGTTCCACGTCTTCTTATTGAAATTGGTTATGACCAGGGCGAAGTAGTACGGAAATTGTTTATCGATGCGGGTTTTGTTACAGTAAGGGTACTCCCTGACAGCGCTCAAAGAGACAGAGTTGTCAGCGGATGGTAGAAACCTTCCTCTCATCAGCACGATTGATGCAGCACCAAGAAAGAAATGTATGGCAATTCGTTTTTTATCTCCTGAAGACGCTCAAAAAGTGGCTGCCGGTGAAGTTGTTGAACGCCCTGCAAACATTGTTAAAGAACTTATTGAAAACAGTATTGACGCCCAAGCATCGCGGATTGAACTCCGAATCAAGCAAGGTGGAAAAACATCATTGACGATCACCGACAACGGAACGGGGATGACAGAAAACGACGCACGCTTATGCTTTGAACGGCATGCCACCAGCAAACTCAGCTCTTTTGATGACCTGCCTGACGTTGCAACTTTTGGCTTTCGAGGAGAAGCACTGGCAAGCGTCTGTGCTGTTGCGAAAGTTACTCTGACAACCAAAACACAAGATGCTCTTGAAGGGCTACGGCTTACTATTCAGGAAGGGAAAATTCTATCTCATAAGGCTGTTGCTGCACCACAGGGAACTACTTTTGTTGTTGACGACCTTTTTTACAACATCCCTGCTCGCAAAAAATTCCTAAAAACTACTGCTACAGAATTTCACCAAATCACCACACTCTTTAAAGCATTTTGTTTGACCTACCCGGCTGTGCATTTTACGCTGCACCATGATGACGCACTGGTTTATAATTGCCCTCCTGCACGGTCACTCAAAGAGCGCTTTGGACAACTTTTTGATCCAGCAGTTTTTTCTTGCGCGCAAGATCTTGTTCCTTTTGAAGAGAAGGGAATTTCAGTAACTGGTCTTATTACCACTCCACACTACAGCAGGTATGACCGAGGTGGCTTATACTTTTTTGTAAATAATCGTCTGGTTAAAAATTATCAGCTTGCACGCGCCGTTATGAAAGGGTTTAGTAATGTTCTACCAGCACAGAAATACCCAATGGCAGTCATTCACCTCACACTCGATCCTCACACCGTTGATGTGAACATTCACCCTAAAAAAGAAGAGGTGCTTTTTCTGCATCCTCACCTTGTTGAACAAGCAATCACCAAGGCAGTTTCCCATACCCTTGAACAGCATCTTTCACAGAATCTACAAAGAACAGCACCGAGCATGCGTGAAAGTTTTTCCCCTACACCTGCTACGCCTCCTCCTTTTTTTGCCCCAGCTTTTAGTTCATCACACCGACCAATTTCAACTTCAACCGCCTTTTTTCCAGAAAAAACTGCCCCTCTTGCTTTAGAGCCAGCATTCCCAGAAGAACTACCGTTTGTTGAAGAAAATCTTACCGCAACACCAGAGCCGTCATATCGCATTATTGGACAGTTTGCTACCACGTATCTTTTGCTTGAACATAAAGATGGGCTTTTATTGATCGATCAACACGCGGCGCATGAACGAATTTTATATGAACGATTTGGGAGCAACTTTGGCAAGACTGAAACAATCCAACTTTTATTTCCACTCATAGTAACGCTTACCTCTGTAGATATTGAGCTGCTTGCTCCGTATCACTCATTACTCCAAGAACAGGGAATTTTTGTAGAGCAGTTTGGCCCTGAACAATTACGAGTCACCGCTCTGCCTGCCTACGCTAAAAATGTCCCTGTAGCTGAATTAATCCAAGAGCTTCTTGGGTGGATCAAAGAAAATGGAGCACAACCAACAGTCGACTTCTTTAAGATTCTTACTGAAAAAATGCACGCGCAACTTGCTTGCAAAGCAGCAGTTAAAGCCGGAGATACTCTTTCGCGTGAAGCTATGGAGCAGCTTTTGAAAGATCTTGAAAAGACAAACAGTCGCTTTTCGTGCCCCCATGGCCGGCCAACACAGTGGCTTATTTCTAGTTCTGAAATTGAACGAAAATTTAAACGGATTGTGTGAGAGTGTATATTGCCACTCTCTAAACCCCTACTCTTTGTTCGCCAATTTTCTGTACAAGAAACTGTTAAATAAAAAGAATGGTGGATACATCACCAGAATACAAGCAGCCTGCCCCAACGCTCCTGCCCAAGTCGTTCCTATTCCTACGCGTAATGCAAGAATCATGGCAGGAACGATAAAAATCAAGACAAGAGGAATGAGAATCGAGGACATAGCAGCAAGGGCAAGTACCACCTTTCCACGATTTGCACGGCAAAGAAACTGACACTGCTTTAAGGATGCACGCACTCCCAACGTTGGTTGATCAACAAGCACGAATGGTAAAAAAGTATACGGCACATACCAGTACACAAGAAACGCTCCCCCAGCAATGACCAAAGCTATAACAAAAAGCCCCGATAGCTGGGACAGAAATAGTAGCTTCTTGGTAACCGCAGTAACACCAATCACCCCAAGTGCACCAACAAAAAGCCACCCACCAATACGACAGAAGATGAGAAGGACGGCACCAGAAAACCGTACAACTTGTTGCACTGAACCATGAAACATCTGTGAAATATCCACCCGTTGATGATCTTTAAGGTGCAAGAAAACACGCACAAAACCAAGGCATAAAAACGCATACAAAAACCATGAAAGAATATACACAATCACCATCAACAAAAGCTGTGTAAAGGACACGTTATCAAACAGCGCTCGTAAGAGTTCATGAGTTTTTTCAGGCCCCAGTTGTTTCTGTTGCTGTACCAAAGCAGCAATTTCGCTCATCCCCGGTGTTACCAACTTATGAGAAATAAACTCGGGCATAGCTCCACAAAACCACATACCAAATGCCATACAGGCAGCAGCTGCTAACACAGACAAGAAGTGACGACGATACATCGAAAAAGAATAAGAAAGCGCTTCTGTTATCGAAAAACGAGTCATTGGCATACTCTTTCGTAAAAAGGGTTAGAGTAAAAGTGTATCAAAAATCGCTTCCTAGGAAAAATTGCCCTTCAAAAACGTTGTGGGCACTCTTCTTTCGTCGAATGCCCACGTTCTATACCGAAGTAATTTTGGGGATTATTTTCCGCGCAAGGATCGGTAGATAGATGCAAGATACAGCATCCAGAATGGAGAAGTCACAATAATGCTCAAAGCTTGCGCAATGTCTCTTTTTGGACCGGTCATCATCATACTCATGCTCATAGGTTCTGCGGAACCAAGTCCCACAAGTTTATGAATAATCACAAGAGCGGTTATGCTGAAAAAAGATGCAACCACAAAAGCTCCAATGACACGCCAACGTTGGCCATGAGTAAGATCCCTGCTCATACGTAGTGATTGTCGAGCTTCAACTGCAGGATTATCAGCAATGCAGAATCCAAAGAAGGCATAGCCCACAACCCATGCAAGAACTGCTGCAAAAAGCCCAAACCAAAGAAGAAGAGAAAGCGCTCCTGTTACCGCATCACCACAAAAACCCTTGCATACTACGGCAAAAGGAATCGTCAGAACACTCACGCCAATGATGCCGCAAATCATATATAAAACGTAGATGATGAAAGCGCCTATAAAACGCATAGCTTGACGCAATGAAACTGACATCGCTTTCAGTGAGCCAACTCCCTTGTCTCTAAGCGCAAGGCACAATTTCATAAAGCCAAGCACTGTTGCAAGGTATACCATCCACAGAAACAACCAGGTCAAAAATACGATTCCCAAAAGATGTTTTGGTGTTGTTTGAATATGGGTAGAAATTTTTGCTGTTACTTCTTGTACTTTTTGAAAAACCAGTGCTGATTGATCAGTTTGACCATCTTGAGGCCGTACCGTCATATCGATATCAATTTCTCGGTGAACTCCCAATTTTTGCGCCACAAATCGTGGTACATCCTTGAAAGCCTGGTGGGTACCAGCCACAATTGCCGCTGCACATACTAAAAGCACAATGTGCCTTGCGTAGGTAGAAAAAGAGAAACGTAATGCTTCTCTTATTGAAAACTGTGCCATCACTCTACTCCTTATAAAAAGGGGTTACTCACAACTATTTCCAAAACTTCAGCGCTTGCAGTGCGTTACGCGCATAATCAACCAAAGAAGATTTGCCCATTTTAAGAAGCCCATAATTAATGAGCATCAATGCAAAAACAAGTGTAATAAGACGAATCGTCACCCAATCATTAAGCGCTAACAGGAGCAGCCCTAACCCTATCAGAATAATTCCTTTTTTATGTTCGCCTGTTACCATACCTCTCTCCTTCTTTTTATGATTCAGTTGTGAAATACTTTTATTACTACTACCCACATCCTTACAACCGCAAGAGTCTTAAGCCCCTACAAATAAAAAGTGGGCCTTCCCGAGGGTCAGCCCACTTGTAAGATCTTTTGTGTAAATCAGTAGTTACCCGCAGCACTTCTTGTATTTTTTGCCAGAACCACACGGACAGTCGTCATTTCTTCCGACACGAGGTTCTTGCCTGGTAACAGGACCAGCTGCTTCTTCCTCTCCGCCAGAAATCATCTTCAACTCATCAAGTTCATGCTCTCTGCGACGTTCCATTTCAGAGGTGTCAAAATGCTCAACGTTGAGGCTAAAGATACGCGCGATCACTTCAAAACGAATTTCCCGCATCATGTCTTCAAACATGGCGTACGCTTCTTTTTTGTATTCGATCAGAGGATTTTTTTGTCCCCAACTACGCAGCGAAATGCCTTCTTTTAAATGATCAAGGTTCAACATGTGCTGCTTCCACGCTTGATCAATTGTTTCCAAGAGCATCCATTTTTCTGCACTGTTACGCATTTCTTGATTATGAGAAGTGCGTGACAAACGATATTGTTCAAGCAAGAAGTTAATCAAATCTGCCTGGAACACATCACTGTTTGCAGTGTTGAAACCTTGTTTGACAAACACTTGTTTATCAAGATGTGTGAGATGGGAAAGAAGCGTGAAAAGCTCGTCTTCCTGTTCAGCGGACACGGAACGTTCAGGAACAAGACGACTGAAGATATCCTCGATAGCTGCAATGATCATGTCACGTACTAACTCGTACACAAACTCATCACCCTCAAGAACATCGCGACGATAGGAGTAAATAACTTTGCGGTGCTGTGTCATCACGTCATCGTATTCAAGTAAATGCTTACGAACTTCAAAATGCTGTTTCTCTACCTTTTCTTGAGCATTTTCAATAGCACGGGAAACCATAGGCGACTCGATAGTTTCATCTTCTGTCATGCCAGCCCATCGTTGCATTTGGTCACGAAACTGCAACGTATCCCCAGCAAACACACGGATCAATTGATCTTCAAGGGAAATGTAAAAACGAGATTCACCTACGTCACCCTGACGGCCAGATCGTCCACGAAGCTGATTATCAATACGGCGACTTTCATGCCGTTCTGTACCCAGAATGTACAATCCACCAGCTGCTATAGAATCCGGCGTAAGCTTAATATCGGTACCACGACCAGCCATGTTGGTAGCGATGGTAATTTTTCCTGGCAACCCTGCTTGAGCAACAATGTCTGCTTCGCGCGCGTGCTGCTTTGCGTTCAAGACTTCATGCGGAATGCCTTCTTTACGAAGCACATCGCTCAGCACTTCTGATTTTTCAACCGCAATGGTACCGATCAAAACTGGCTGCCCCTTCTTGAATCGTTCTTTAACGTCTTCAACAATGGCTTTATATTTTGCTCGTTCAGTTAAGAAAATAAGGTCGTTTTTATCTTCACGGATCATTTTTCTGTTGGTCGGAATGGCAACAACATCAAGTTTATAAATGTTATGAAGCTCTTCCACTTCGGTCATTGCTGTACCAGTCATCCCTGCAAGCTTCTTAAAAAGACGGAACAAATTTTGCAGGGTAATGGATGCTAAGGTTTGTGTTTCACGCTCAAGCTCCACCCCTTCTTTTGCTTCAAGCGCCTGGTGAAGGCCATCGCTGTAACGTCTTCCTGGCAAAATACGACCGGTAAATTCATCAACGATCAGTACTTCGCCATCGCGAACAACATACTCAACATCTTTATGGAAAAGTGCGTGAGCACGTAGTGCTTGGGTCACATGATGGAGCAAACTTAAATGTTCGATTGCATACAGATTTTTAACTTTAAAAAATCCTTCAACCTTATCTGTTCCTTCTTCAGTCAGTTGCACAGTGCGCTGTTTTTCATCAACTTCGTAATCTTCACCTTTTTTAAGACGAGATACCGCTTTTTCAGCATCATGATACAGATCACTGCTTTCCCCTGAAGAACCAGAAATAATGAGCGGGGTACGCGCTTCATCGATCAAGATCGAGTCAGCTTCGTCAACAATGGCATAGGTCAAATCGCGCTGCACATAATCTTCAAGCCTGAACTTCATGTTATCGCGCAGATAATCAAAACCTATTTCATTGTTTGTTCCATAGACGATATCAGACTGATACGCCTTCTTCTTGTCTTCATCAGACATGGAATGCTGAACAACCCCAACAGTCATCCCCAAAAATTCGTAGATCGGCTGCATCCAAGCAGCGTCACGGCGAGCAAGGTAGTCGTTAACGGTCACAAGAAAAGAGCTCTTTCCTGAAAGCGCATTCAAATACAATGGAAGTGTCGCCGTAAGGGTCTTTCCTTCCCCTGTCTTACTTTCTGAGATTTTTCCCTGATGGAGCACCATCCCCGCCATCAACTGAACGTCATAATGACGCATCCCCAAAGTTCTTTTAGAAGTTTCTCGAACAACAGCAAAAGCTTCTGGCAACAACTCATCAAGCGTACTACCTGCAGCAAGACGCTCTCTAAACTCAGTTGTTTTTGCCGCTAATTGACTGTCACTTAAAGCGCTTATTTCCGGCTCGAAAGCATTAATTTTTTGCACGATAGGATGCAATTTTTTAAGCTCTCGATCGTTGCGCGAACCTATAATCTTTGCAAGTATCGCACTAATCATTTTTCCAGGCCTCTTTCATAAAAAAATTCAAACAATTCCTTAAGTGTAGACTACGATTCCCACTATTTCAATGAAACAACGGTAAGTTGACGCAAAGGGCTCATTTTCTCACGACGATACGAGCAGCATCTTTCTTCACAGATAGTGCATTCATTATATGATGTGTCGAAAAAACCATCACGAAGACCATTTTCGTATAAAAGTAACCGCAAAAATAGCGCTGTATCAAAGAAATACTTATTGTAGCGACACTCAATCGTGTTCTGGAGCAATGGACGTCGCACAAGGTTAAGAATACTACCTGCCTGTTCAACAAAATCCTGCCCTACTTCGTAACAGCATACCCGTGCAGCAGGGCCTACGAGGCACCGCACATCAGCCATGATGCTTCCTTTAAGCTTCAAAAGATCTTCAAGAGCTTGCTCGACCACACCACCCACTAACCCGCGCCACCCTGCATGTACAACAGCAATCACCCGTTGCACAGGGTCATAAAAAACAATAGGTAGACAATCGGCCGTTGCAACAGCAAGGCCCATGTTGGGAAGTGCCGTCACGAGGTAATCCCCTTCTTCAGTAAAAAACGGAAGTTCCTTATCGGCATCGGTTACCGTAAAACCCGAAATTCCATGAACTTGATGCGCGGCAACAATCGTTTCAAGAGTAGGTGGCAAACTTTCCCGTATTTTTTTAATGTTTTCTTCTGTTTGCCCAAGGTTCTTAAACAACTTACCACGCACCTGATCTGGGTACACAGACGTACTTTTATCACCAAAAAAAACCGTAATCGTATCGTTTTCGTACAGCCTCATAGTTTCACCTTCCCTCGATACTCAGAACAAAAAGCTTAGTGTACAGAAAATAAATGATATGGTATGGATCAGTTCAAAACCCCCTAAAACAAAGGAGCCGTCTATGTTCACCCCCAAATCACAGATCGTCCTCTTTTTAACCCTCTCACTGGCTGCGACCACCGTCTGTAAAACTCCACACAAAAACAGCTTTCGCAGAAGTACTGCACAACTTGCAAAAACAACCGTTGGCCACGCTCACGGTGCTCTTTGCTCAGTAGCTCACGGCGCAGACCATCTTTTCTACCCAGCCTTATGCACGATTGCTGGTAAGTATGCGTATGACGCGGCCATTGCACCACGCGTTCCAACCGATATTCTTGCACAAACTGATTTTGAGAAAAACATCCCTGGCGCACACACGGCTCGTAACGTTTTGCTGTATGCGGTAGTTGGTGGATTGGTATGTGCAACACTCAACTATGCTTCAAACTTCGGACCGGTCAACGACTTCATTCAAACCAATATGCCTCATGTCTCAGCACTCTTGCAGCATGTAAAAACAGAACTTTCAGGAGAATTTGTTAGCCCGCGCCCTCAAAAACACAGCCACTAAGATTAAAAAAAGGGAACGTCATTTCGACCGTTCCCTTTTTGTTTTTACGGTAAGAAGAAAGAGCTATTCGGCTCTTTTTTCTTTTGCGTTTTTTCTCATAAATGCCGGGATGTCAAGATCGTTAACATCAACCACTCCGTGAGCAGCTGGGCGCTCTTGCACGGCAGCCGGCACCTGTTCTTCTGCAACTCTTTCATGCATGTGAACAGCCGCTTCTGGCATTCTTCCTGTTGCTTTTCCAAGGGCAGCTTTTCGAGCAAGGAGTTCTGCTTCTTCTTTTAATAGAAGTTCAAACTCTTCTTCCTCGGTCAGCACCTTTGCCGCTTCAGGCTTTTCCACCTTAACAGCTGGCGCGCTCATTGCGGCAGCAGCAGCCCGTTTGATTTCATCAAGTGCAGAAGTTCCTGATGGTTTTGCTTGTTGTTCAACACAAGGGGCTTCAACGACCACACAAGCCTTTTCAACCATCACTGGTGCCTGTTCGATCACTGCGGCCTCTTTAGGCATCACCGGAGCAGCCATCTCTTGTACCATCTCTATCGGCTTTTCATAGGCAGCAAATGGCGCTACATACGGTTGCGCTTCCTGCTTTGCTACCACTTCTTTTTTCATAACCGGCGCTTCTTCTTGTTTGTGTACAGCAGGAGTGGGGGCAGGAGCAGCAACAACTTGCGGTTGTTCTAATGCTGCCTTTGCTTGAGCAACTGATTGATAGCGCGCAGCAGCCACAACAGGTTCTCGTTTTTCAACCGCCAACTTCACCTCTACCTTTGGCAAAGTTGATTCTGGCTGAACAGCTGGAAAGCCGGTTGCTATAATCGT
Source organism: uncultured Pseudomonadota bacterium (assembly GCA_964604015.1). Lineage (GTDB taxonomy): Bacteria > Babelota > Babeliae > Babelales > CAIQNR01 > CANNBR01. The sequence goes on along the minus strand of CAZRXF010000012.1, from coordinate 60,553 downwards.
GACCACTACTTCGTTATTCATCTGAGGATCGATGACAGAGCCGAGAATAATGTTGGCCTCTTCATCAACCTGATCGTAGATCAAAGATGCAGCTTCGCTGATTTCTTGCAATCCTAGATCCATGCCCCCGGTAATGTTCAGAAGAACGGAACGCGCTCCGGCGATGCTCATGTTTTCCAAGAGTGGTGAAGAAACTGCTTCCAACGCTGCCTTTTTTGCACGATCATGACCTGAACAACGAGCGGTACCCATAACGGCAAGCCCTTTGTCTTTCATGATCTCTCTGACATCAGCAAAATCCACATTGATGTGACCTGAGCGGGTAATGATTTCAGAGATACTACGAACCGATTGGTTAAGCACATCATTGATCATGCTAAAGGCATCAATCATCGATACTTTCTCGTCAACCACTTCAAGGAGTTTTTGGTTAGGAATAATCAAGAGCGTATCAGCGGTTGCTTTGATCGTCTCCAAAGCTTCTTCTGCAATACGAGCACGGCGCTTTCCTTCAAACTGGAATGGTTTTGTTACCACTACAATGGTCAGAATGCCTTTTTCTTTCAACGCTTTTACCAAGACGGGAACTACACCTGAGCCTGTTCCACCTCCCATGCCGCCGGTCACAAAAACGATGTCAGCATCACTTAACGCCTCCATCACTTTATCAAGATCCTCTTCCACTGCCCGTTTACCCATTTCTGGGTTCGCTCCCGCTCCAAGACCTTTTGTTGATTTAAGGCCGATCTGGACCTTAGTACCGGCACGCGATACCTTGAGTGCTTGCGCATCAGTGTTTACTGCATAAAAATCAGCACCTTCGAACCCCGACTCGATCATGCAATTGATAGTGTTTCCTCCTGCGCCGCCAACGCCCACTACCTTTATGCGAGCCATAGCCGTTGGGCTTTTTTCTTCTCGCTCTAATTCGATCATGTGACTCCCCTCTCTTGTGTAATGACTAAAAAAAGTCAGAAACCCACGATTTCATACGCATCAATAATCGGGTTACCCCTTTTTGATCATGGCAAGACAAGCTTGGAGAATGGAGTTTGTCAGATGCAAGGAGCAAGAGCCCATAGCCTGTGGCATAGATGGGATTGGCAAGAATTTCTGGATCGTTGTGCACAATACGAGGGCGCCCTATGCGGACCGGTGTGCCGCAGATATCTTCTGCAACCTCTTTAAGGCCTTCAAGCATACTGCCACCACCCGTAATCACTAACCCAGAAACGAGAAGATGTGAAAGATGTCGAGAAAGAATCTCTTCATGCACCATGAAAAGAAGCTCTTGGCTGCGAGCCTCGAGTATCTCGGTAATTTCTTTCATGTGAATCATGCGCATCCTCTCTCCTTGAACCATCTCTCCCTCTATGATGGTATCATCTTCTAGCAGACGGGTAGTTGCAAGTCCATAGTCTCGCTTTATCCGTTCTGCATCTCGAGTAGTAATGCGCAATCCAACTGCAAGATCATTGGTAAAATGATTTCCCGCCACCGGAATAACCATGGTATGGCAAATCATTCCCCGCTGATAAATGGCGAGGTCGGTCGTCCCCCCACCGATATCGATCATTCCCACACCAAGTTCTCGTTCGTCTTCGTTAAGCACTGCCTTTGCTGAAGCAAGTTGTTCAAGAATAACGTCCTGCACTTGTACCCCTGCTTGTTCACAACAGGAAACAAGATTATGAACTGAGGTAACAGCCCCGGTGATCATGTGTACTTGCACCTCAAGGCGTATCCCAAACATCCCCAGGGGGTCTTGTACCCGCTCTTGCCCATCAATACTGAAATATTGCGGTAGAACATGCAAAACCTGTTGTCCTTCAGGCAGAGGAACTGCCTGAGCATTAGCAATCACATTTGCAATATCTTCCTGCGTTACTCCCTTTTTACCAATTGGCACCGCACCATAGGCATTACGTGATTGGATATGACTTCCTGAAATACCAACGACTGCTGATTCAATACGCACATTGGCCATTAATTGGGCTTCTTCCACCGCTTGCTTTATGGAACGGATGGTTTTTGCCATGTCCACCACTACACCTTTGCGCAAACCTTCAGAAGGAACTTTACCGACCCCTAAGATCTCGATATCATTTTCCCCTAGCTGTTGCCCAATTAACACACAGATTTTTGTCGTCCCCACATCAATTGCTGCAACAATCTTATCCGTAAACAGCTTTCTCATTCGATCCCTTTCCCCCCGGAAAAACAACCACTTGTCCCTTAAACCTCATATCTATCACCCAGTCGTCTTTACGTCCCTTACGACTCGGCTTTCTTTCTAATAGCGCCATTTTAAGAACATCGCATGAGTAATGTAACAGCCGTTCTCCGTGTGTTTCAGCACACCCAAGTACCATAATTTCTGGATATTGTTTGTCATGGAATTTGATCAGAGAATCATCAACCCACTCAACGTCATAGAGATTGGTAAGCGTTGTAGGAAGTCCTTTTACGTACAAAATACAGTCTTGGGAAAGCCCGGAGCCCGGTTCGTACTGGGCGACCGTAAAATGGGCAAGCGTTGCAACCAATTCTGGTGCATAAACAGAAGCAGGCACTTCTTTTTCAAGTTCTGTTAACACCGTTCCTTCATTAACAACAAACAAAGGCCGAGCACAGGTGACAGTAATCATCACCTTTTTTGAATTTTTTTGTTCACAGGTTACCGCTTTTAAAACGGGAAATTCCTGTTGCAACGCAGCACAAAAAAGTGAAGCATGTTCGTATTTTCTTCCTTGTTTCTTAAAAAACGAGTTGAGCTTTTTACTGGTAGAAGAAGAAAGCAATGAAAGAGATGAAGCATCGGATAACACGCATTGAGGGCCCGCATCTTTATAAAAACGGTACACACACCATCCACCATATGCCCCAAGGGCCAGAAACACTAAACCAAGCACCGTCGAAATTTTCACGCCCTTCATGCTCCCCCTTCTCAATTACATCCCAGTTATCTTTTTTATACGTCTTTTTGCTTGTTCGAGTCAACGATAAGCGCTAAAACAACGAGTAGGTCATCTTTTTAAGGCAGAAGACATCGAAAACAAAGATCATTGCGTCATTTATTTGCTTTGCATTACGTTGAATAAGACCATAAAAAATAACCTTTTTCGCATATCATAAGGAGAGATAACCTATGCAAATACGGCTACTTACTTTGGTGCTGATATCCAGTACCCAACTGCTCACCATCACAAGAAAAATCGAACATCCTGATCAGCACATCAAAAAAGAATCCATGCATAGCGTTCTACAGGCAAAACGGCCTGTTGTATCTCATCGAAAAGACGTGATCATCAGACCAGAAAGAGTCGTTGCTGCCAAACCAAAAAAATCAGTCACTCCGCCAGTCCCCTCTCTACTTTTGACACAACTTCTTTTTAACGAGAATCCAACCTTGCAACGGGTGAAACAAGCTGTCGCAGCAGGGGCAAACATTAATGGTACTGACCAGTTTGGTACCACACCACTCATGGTTGCGGCCTGTTTCACCAACAACAATCCCTTTGTTTCATACCTCATACAACAAGGGGCAGACCTTACTCTCAAAGACCTTGAAGGTCGCACAGCCTTTGACTACGCACTTCTTGGATTTAACCCCAAAACCATCGCGTTCCTGAAAAGCAAGCATGCTCCCCAAGGAACCAATCTTTTTGCAAATGCCATTAACAATTTCAACGAGAATCCTCGCCTTTTAACTCAGCTTTTAAGCCAAAAAGGTTTCAATCCCAATCAATCTGTCGGACAATTTGGCTCCATGCTCGGATTACTTACCTGCGCTGATGTAGCTGTTCCTGCCGCCAAGGCCCTGTTAGAAGATAAGCGGACACAGGTCAATCAGCCTGATCCACATGGAATTACTCCTCTCATGAATGCCGCAGGATTTAGCTGTTCAAAGATGGTTCAGCTCCTGCTGACCTTTGGCGCGAATCCTAATGCAAGAGACGAATTTGGGATGACTCCACTCATGAACGTGGCACGCTCTACATCGCAAGAAAAAAAGACTCGCCGCGTAAACCAAGCAAATCAGACAATTGCCACAGCCCTACTCAAAGCAGGGGCGGATATCAACGCGGCAGACAAACATTCTGAAACGGCTCTTTCATGGGCTATCTACTCAGCCAATACCGCCATTGTAACCCTTCTGTGCCAGACAACAAGAATCAATCCAAATATCGCTGCTCTTCATAACTGGACGCCCCTCATGGCTGCTGTAAATCTTAAAAATCCCAACACGGCAGCACACATGACGCGGATTCTTTTGCAGTGTCCAGGCATTGAGCAGTCTCTTAATACAAGAAATTCTTTTGGGGTATCAGCTCTCAACATAGCGGCCTATATTGGAAATCCTGCAGTGGTAAAAATTCTCTGCCAAACAAGAGGAATCAATCCCGGTATCACTGATAACGAGGGCTGGACGCCACTCATGGATGCCGTAGCTTTCCACAATCCAGCTGTTGCAACACACATGACAGAACTTCTCTTGGAATGCCCTGGGATTGAACCGTCTCTCAATGCAACCAATTCTTTTGGGGACTCAGCGCTCAAGCTAGCTGTAGAAACTAGTAACCCCTCCGCTGTAAAGCTTCTCTGTCAGACACGAGGCGTAAATCCAACTATCGCCGATAAACAAGGTTGGACAACACTTATGGCTGCTGCGGTTCTCGAAAATCAAGAAATTGCGGCAACCATAACAGAGATCCTTTTGCAGCGTCATGATATTGAACTCTCTCTCAATGCAGTCAACCAAACTTCACAAACCGCTCTCAACCTTGCTTGCCTTGCGGGAAATGTTTCCGTGGTCAAACTCCTGTGCCAAGTAAAAGGAATCAACCCAAATATCGCCGACAATCAAGGATGGACGCCGCTTATGAATGCCGTAAGTCTTGTAAGCCCACGCCTGGCAAAAGAAACCACGCAAGCACTGTTAACTTGTCCTGGAATCAGCGCTTCATTGAACGCCCAAAACAACCAGGGACAAACAGCTTTGAGCCTTGCACAACAGTATAATCAGTCAGCATGCATAACGCTTCTTGAACGAGCAATGGAAGCAGAGCAACTACTGGGCAATGCAATCGCCCAAGAAGATCTCAAGGGGGTCAAAAAGGCTTTAGCTATGGGAGCTGACCCTAATAGCATATTTTCTATTTCAAACACCTCTATGACAGCACTGCTTTTCAGTATTGCGAGTAACCAGCAGCCCACTATCGTTCAAGCACTCCTTAACGCAGGAGCCAATCCTAATCTTACAAATCCAGGAAACAACACTCCTCTGATGCTTGCTCTTCAACAAGGGAATCTTGAAATAGCCAGGATGCTCCTTAAAGCAGAAGCTAATCCTATACAACCAAATTCATCTACTTTCGGTTCAAATACGCCACTCATGTATGCAGTCACAGCACCTTCAAATGCACTTGCACTTACAAAATTATTGCTAACCTATCCAACTGTTCAGGCATCAATCAATGCGGTCAACGCACCATCACAACAAAGTCAGACAGTACTCATACTGGCAGTAGGCACAGGAAGTGCTGCTCTTGTGCAACTCATTGCTCAGATAAAAGGGGTTAATGCAAACGTTCAAGACAGCACTGGTATGACTGCGCTCATGTATGCAGCACAGAATAATTCCCTACCACTCATCAAGATACTAACCGCCATTCCAGACATTAATCTGAATGTCCAAAACCCGAACGGATTGATGGCACTTGATCTTACCACAGACCAAACCTGCATAAACTTCCTCACAAACCTGGAAATCCTTTACTGATTTGATTTACTTTTGATGTGCACCAACTGACGTCAAACTATCGACAGCGCATCAGCAGATTTTTGAATAAGCCACCAGCAAAGACAAAACCTCTCGTCTGGTGGCTTATTTTTTATTTGAGCTGATTTACAAAGATAAAACTTGCACGCAACGATCATTGTTCTTCTTTCCCGAGAGCGAACTACTACCTTCTAAATAGCTTTTTGCCCTTCTTACCCCATTTGTGCGAACAAGAAATTTATGCTATTTTATTCATAATAGAATTAAGCTAACGAAATTAAATGGAGCTTATTATGAAAAAATTACTTTTTTTAGTGGTAGTTATGGTTTTCCCTTTTCTCGCGCATCCTTGCCAATGGGCAAAAAGAGCAATAGGAGCCGTAAGACCGGTCCACACCTATCTTGCTCCTGAACTTTTCTTACATAAGCAACTCAGACAAACAAAAGAACTAGAAACCAAGCTGCAAGAAATTAGCACAAGGAACATCAAAGTAACTGAACGACTCAAAGAAACCTTGGAAAAAGAAGATAGGATATCAACTCCCTCTGAACGGGCAACACTCCTGGCATTGCAAAAAGAAGAAACAAATCTGCGTAAAAAACTCGAAGAACAGGCCAAGGAACTCTATAGCTTTCGCGGTGAATTTGGGCTGTTCAAGATCATGGAAGAGCTATCAAAAACCCATTCCCAATCGGAATATCACTCATAACATTCAGCTATTTTGTCAGCACAAAGCCCATCCGTAAAGAAGACTAACGATCCGGCTGAGACTATTTTTGATGCGCAATAACTGACATCAGAATGCCCGCAGCAACAGAAGCGTTATACGAAACATCGGCAGATTTTTGGGGTAAGGTAACAATCGCGCCCGCTTTAAGCGAGTGCTGAGACACTCCTTGCCCCTCACTTCCTATCACCAAACACAGTGGTTTTTGATACGTAAGCGTGTATGCGTTTGCTTCTTTTCCAAGTGCAGCAACGTACAAGGTGTATCCCGCCTGTTTTAATTCTTGAATGGCAACAGCAGCCGATGTTGTTTGGTAGATACTCATGCGCTCTGCAAGACCCGCTGACGCTTTGAGTGCAGGCGCGGTCAATGCTGCCCCCTGTTTTTGAATAAGAATCACCCCATCTACACCGGTGCAATACGCAGAACGAATGATAGCGCCCAAATTGCGAACATCTTGAATGCCATCAAGCATCACTAGAAACGGTTCGCGTTTTGCATCGAAAAACTTTTTACGAAACGCAAAAGGTTCAGCCACGGCTGCAATTCCTTGGTGATCGGTTGTACCGATACGGTCTGACAACTGCTGGCGAGAAAGACGGTGCAGCGAATACGGATATTTAGGAAGAAACTGTTCAAGCTCTGACCACACTTTAGGATCATCTGCAAGCGTCAGAATGTCGTACACCTTACGTTTTTTTTGCATAAGAAGTTCACGTACCGGATGCACACCGTACACAAGTTCAGAAACGACCGTTTTTCGAGCTGTTTTTTTCACCGCTTATCCTTCACCGTTAAAAAGAGGGAAGGATCAGTATACCACGGCTCTTGATGACCTCAAAATACGTTTCTATTGCCTTTTTAGCCAGAAAAGATACCTTTGGCTCCGAACTTATCTAATCAAGGTAGAAAAAATGTTTCCCCACAGCACCGTAGAAATTAGTAGAAGCGCCCTGCTCCACAATATTGCAAGTTACCGAAGGGTATTGAGCGCTCACGCACTGCTTGCTCCTGTTATTAAAAGTAACGCCTATGGGCATGGCATCCTGGAGATTGCAAAGATTCTCGATACCTCTGCCGATGTGGGGTATCTATGCGTTGTCAGCAGTTCTGAAGCATGGCATCTTCGCAATGCGGGCATTACAAAACCAATCCTTGCTTTGAGTATCATCGATACCCAGATTGCGCATGCGATTAACCATGACATTGATATCGTTGTCTACGATCCACTGTTTCTTGAGGAGGCAAACCGTATAGCACAACGTCTTGGTAAAAAAGCTCGCATTCACCTGAAAATTGATACAGGCCTCTCTCGTCTTGGCATTCATCACCAGGAAGCATATGATTTTATCCGCACATGTGCATCCCTTCCTGGCATTGAATTGGTGGGTATTTTTTCCCACTTTGCAGCTTCAGAACGCAGTGATCTCTCCTTTTCTCACCTCCAGCTTGAACGACTTTTCACATTGATTGATGCCGTAGAAAAAGAGGGCATTCATATTCCACTGAAACATTTTGCAAGCTCTGCCGCCATTACGTCACTGCCCCAAAGTCACCTCACTTTTGCCCGTTTGGGGATTGGTACCTACGGACTCTGGTCCTCCGTTGAAAGTAAGGTACGCATGGAAACGCTGCATCCTGGATTTTTTTTACGCCCAGTCATGCAATGGAAAACGCGAGTAATTGCCCGCAAAACAGTTCCTGCAGGCAGTTACATTGGCTACGACTGCACGTATCAAACACCCGTCATAGCAGAAACTGCGTTACTTCCGGTGGGATACTATGACGGCTATGATCGGCGCCTTTCAAATCAAGGCATGGTGAAAATACATGATCAGTTTTTCCCTGTCCGCGGGAGAATCGCTATGAATCTGTGTATCGTGGACGTTACCACCAATCCCGACATAGCAGTAGGAGATGAAGTGACCCTCTTGGGAGCTGAACATTTGATCACTGCTGAAACGATTGCCGACCAGTGCCGCACTATCAATTATGAGTTTGTTTCACGCATTAATCCCGCCATTAACCGAGTAGTTGTTGAGTAAGAAGAAAACTCTTAGACTCTATACCTCTTTCACCATAAACGATGTTGAAATAAAGGGGTTCCCATGTACTTAGTTGAAGGCAATGTTGGCGCAGGAAAATCAACGCTTCTTTCCATTCTTGCGCAGCGACTTCCTTCCACCCAGATTGTTTTTGAATCAGTCAATTCGTGGAACAAGGCACAAAATGGCACATCATTGCTTGCCCAGTTTTACCAAGATTCCCGTCGCTGGTCGTATACCATGGAAACCTACACCATGTTTACTCGCGTTCAGGAACACCTCCGGGAACAGGCTGACCACAATCCCTTTAAAATTATCGAACGTTCTTTGTATTCCGGCCATTACTGTTTTGCCCGAAATGGGTATCTCCAAGGATTTTTGGATGAAGCTGAATGGGTCCTGTACAACAAATGGTTCAATTTCTTAGTCGAACAACGCTGCAAAACTCCCCATGGATTTATTTATCTCCAGACCTCTCCAACGGTCTGCTATGAACGAGCACAAAAAAGAAGCCGCTCAGGTGAAGGCGACATTCCTCTAGGGTATTTCGAGCAAATCCATGAACAACACGAAGAGTTCCTGATCAAGAAGCGTGGCATTCTCCCTGCCTTAAAAGATGTCCCCGTCCTCGTTCTTGACGTTACCGATGAGTTCGAAACGAATCAGGAACTTGCCCAAGAGTATGTGGAAAAAATTCACGACTTTATGCTTCTGACCAGCCACCGATAACACAATCTAAGATCTCCACGTTCACTGCTATAATTGTCCTTTACCAAGAATGATATCTCGGCGCTTACTTTCCCCTAACTCTGGCCTCTGACCTCCTGTTTTTGTATATCTTTTTCAAAAATTTACAAAACTAAGGAGTCTTTCATGGAAAATGCCAAAGTAGTTCGTACCTGGTGGATGCTCAGAATCACCTACGCCCTCGTTCCCATCGTTGTGGGTTTTGATAAATGCGTAACCGGGCTCATTGTTGATTGGGCACAGTACGCAAGCCCGCTCATCATGGGATATCTGCCTCTTTCTCTTGCTTCCTTTCTCATGACGATCGGCATCATAGAAATAGCAGCAGGAGTCATTGTGTGGGTAAGACCAAAATTTGGTGGCTACCTCGTGGCTGCGTGGGTCGGATTGGTCATCATTAATCTTCTAACCATGCACATGTATTTTGACATCATTGCTCGAGACGCGGTCATCGCAGTCGGTGCACTTGCCCTTGCCTGGTTAAGCGATGCCAAGTAGAGCGATCTATCTAAAGGCCAGTTTTCTAGCCTTTTTTGTTTCTTCAGCTTCTGCCCTTTCTACTATCGAAACAACCAAAAAAAATATTCTCACTCTCTTACAAGCAGCACAATCAGAATGCCTTTCCGAGTTCACCCTTTTTTCACAACGCTACGATGAGGTGGTTACCTGTTTTTTTGATCGCAACAATCGTGATTCTTTGCAAACACATGTCACATATATGGAGAAAGAACTAAAAACGCTTGAATCGGTATATAACGACAAACGATATGAACTCGTTCGTCATCTTCTTGCTGAATACCGCACAGCCCTTACAGAACTGGTAACTACGCTCAAAAAATACATTGGGTCGCGAAACACCGTGGGCCTTGCGCTACATGTCTCTAAATACCGCCCTCTTTTACCATCAGCAATACGTGAACGTGGCGATGTTTCACTTTTTCAAGCATTACGTCATCGCCTCAGGTGCGGCTAACACATGGTCTGTTACAGGTTATTACACAATGCAAACGTCAATGGCGTTCCCAAGATTGATTGCAGTGCGCCATCTATTTTGAATCGACGATACGGAGAAAAATAGGCATCAAGATCAGTTCGCCCTTCCAAAAGATGTTCAGCGCTGTATCGCCCTAATGCAGCCGCAATCGGAAGCCCAGCTGCTCCGGCAATGTAATACACATACGGTCGATCTTTGTCGCTGCCTGCGAGCGGTGCAATGTCTTTTGAAATACCAATAAGTCCCGGCCACATCTGCTTAAATTGAATGTTGCGCCCAGGAAATTTCTCTTCAAAGTAGTTCGTTAATTTCAGAAACATCGCCTGATTGTCGTACTGCGCTTTCCTGGAGTACGTGGTACCAACACTTCCACCACCCAACAGCAACTGATTGTGCGGTGTCACCCGGAAATAGTTGTAAACAAGTTCCGAATCCCAGACCAAGAGCTTTTCCTCAGGGAAAATTGACCGTATCTGCTCTTCAGTAAGCACTTCTGAAATCATCAAAAACGTCTGCGCGTGATAGACCTCTTTTTTTAACAATCCCAGTTCAGGCATAAAGCGATCTATGCAGATCACAATGTACTGAGCCGTAATCGATGCATGCGGTGTTGTTACTGTATGATCATCAATTGCAGTAACCGTGGCATTTTCAAACACCTGCACCCCTGCCTGCTTGAGATGCTGTTTAAGCTCCTGGCAATAGTCATACGAAGTTATGCCAAACGTGTCTTCATACGTCATGCCGCCGTAGTACTTGTCTGAACCTATTTTTTTACGCACTTGGTCAGCTGATAGAAAGACTGTTTTATACCCAAACTTTACAAGATTTTCATGTTCCGTTTTAAAAACTTTCAGCGCATTTTCAGACGTTGCCAGCATCAACGTGTCTTGGGGTGCGTAGTCGCACGGAAAATTGTTCTCCAGAATGTTTGCTCGGATGTCTTCAACCCCTTGCGTAATGCAATCCCAAATAGCATGCGCTGCATCGGGGTTGTAGCGATTTGAAAAACCGGTAAATGACACTTCCGCATTGGGTGTAATAAATCCTGAACTTTTACCACTCGCTCCTGCGCCGCAATAGTACTGTTCAAGAACTGCTACCTTTTTACCCCGCTTACTAAATGCCTGCGCAGCAGAAAGCCCCGCCATGCCCCCACCTACAATTACCACATCAACTTCAAAATCTTTGTGACACGCTGGCTCTTCTTCTCGTTTGAGATACCAAAAAACCTGGTCTTGTGGTGCAGTTCTCTTCATCGCCCCTTCTCCTTTACTTACTTTTTTTCTCACCTCTTTATCTTCACTGATTTTTCGATCGTACTGTTTTGATTTCTGCTTTTAAATATTTTTTCTACCGCCTATTTTGGAGCATGTATTGACAAAACTTTGTTATTTGTAAAAAATCTTTGAAATAATTTTTTAGGAGCACATTATGAAAACACTACTTTCTTTACTAATGGTTATATGTTGTTCAACGGTACAGGGGAGCGAAGGAAAAGAGATCACTTTTCAATCAGTAAATCTTCATTCTGCGAGTTTCGTACTTGCAAGAGTCACCTGCGGAAAAGAAAAGTTCGATCTTGTTAACTTTTTTACGGTAGCAGAAGCTCGAAAAGCGGCTGCATCGTATGTTAAACGATTTCCCTCTGCCACGGGCGTCATAGTTGAAATTTATGATCAATCAACACACACATTAACTTTTGAGATCAAGCGACCGGAAGAATCTGCCCCGGCTGCTCACTCCAAACGCAGGCAGCGTCCCATCTATAGAGATAAAGAATAAGATCAATTGAGCCTCAGATCAATTGAATCATTGCTTCTTACCCCCATAAAACGCTACCCTGGAAGGAAATGGAGAGGAAGCTATGAAAAAGATTTTGTTGTTAGGGATTATTGGAATGGGCGTCTGTCAGATTTTTGCTTCTGATACTGGTAGCGAGCAAGTGATACCACATACCCCAGAACCCCTCTCATTTTCCGATACAGTAACGCTCCTTTATCAAGAAAGCCTTATGCTTTTCCTCTCATCAGAACAACTCAAGCAGTGCTCTACGCCTGCTGATTTTAAGGCACTCTGTGATCGCGCTGGCCTTATCGCAACAGACAGCTTTCTTGGACGCAGCACAATAACGCCATGGAATAATGAAGAATGGCAAGAAGCATATGGAACATTGAACACGTATACCCAGCGGCTCCCTTTAACCAGAAAGGACTTAATCAATCCTAATCTTGCTCCACAACTCCTTTCCTATGCAAAAACCATTCTTTCCTCTTTTGTACTTCCTAATGGACTCTCTCCTCAAAAAACAAAGGCTTGGAAATCGAACTGGGAAATCTACACGTTTGGAGAAAAACGATATTTACGAAAAGACCTGGAATTTCGCAGGCTTTTCACTTACAAAAAACTGCAGTCTATCATACAAGACCACGGACTCACGCACGTCCATCTACCACAAAAATTTTTAGTCATTCAGGATAAAACAACTGGCCTCTTTATTACCGGAGACGAAGCGATTGCTGTTATTGCAAAAAACTTTCATCTCTTTCTCAGGGACACCATGACACTCCGTCTATTTGTTGATTTCATCAACCCCGAAAATAGATATGACATTTTTATTCTTGCAGAAGAACAAATACCTTCGAAAAAAACTTTGAATCTTGAAACGGCAGTTCAGCTTGGAAAACTCATCCTTCAGGCACCGTTTGATGTTGGTCGGGACAACATTTTCACAACAGAAACAGGTGATGCGGTAATCATCGATACAGAAAATAAAGGCGAACACTCATTCAGTTGTTTTCTCAAATTGCTGCGCTATGTGTCAGAAGACTATTACCACGACTTTGCAAAAATCTTTAAAGATACCTTAACTGAAAAGCAGCATGATCGCCTGCTACAAGAACTCTTTACCGAGTAAAATTAAAAGCTGTTTTTATTCATGATGGCTATTTCTTACTCCGTCTAGGCTCCAATCTTGTAAATCCGGTGTTTCCCAACCTTGATGACCATGCCCGGTTTCCATGCAATGAGTGCTTTAAAATCGGTCACTGCCTCTCCATCAATGGTTACTGATTTGGTTTCGATGAGTCGTTTTGCATCTGATGATGAGGCAACGCCACCGAGCAACTTTAAAAGTTCCACAATCCACAGCGGATTTTCAGTTCCTGCTGGAAGCGTAACTTCCTGCGCTTGAGAAAGGTCTCGTTTTTGAAAGATCGTTTCAAAATACTGTTGGGCGCTTTCTGCCTCTTCTTTTGACCAAAAGAGTGTCAAAATCTGGTGCGCCATTTTCTTTTTCAAATCAAGAGGATGCACGGTACCAACTTTGACGTCATCCTGCATTTTTTTAATGTCAGCAAAAGATGTCAAAAGGAGAATTTCATAATAGCGCCACATCAATGTATCTGAGATCGACATCAACTTACCAAACGCATTGTTTGCTGGTTCTGCAAGCCCTATATAGTTACCGAGTGACTTTGACATTTTCTCGACCCCATCAAGGCCTTCAAGAAGAGGAAGCGTCATAATCACTTGTGGTTCTTGACCGTACTGTTCTTGTAAAAAACGCCCCATCAAAAGATTAAAGGTCTGATCAGTTCCCCCAAGTTCCACATCGGCCCTCAGTTCTACCGAGTCATAGCCTTGCATGATTGGATAAAAGAGTTCGTGAAATCCAATAGGACTATTTTGTGAAAGGCGATTGGCAAAATCTTCTCGTTCAATAAGTCGAGCAAGGGTCACTTTGGCACACAGTTTCAAAAGATCAGCACATCCTAAATTTGACAGCCATTCAGAATTAAAGCAGAGAGTAAAATTTTCTTTGCTCAGCACCTTGCTGACTTGTGCTAGATAGGTCTTGGTATTTTCAAGGATCGCTTCATCAGAAAGCACAGGGCGTGTTTTTGATTTTCCCGTTGGATCTCCGATCCGTGCGGTAAAATCACCAATTAAGCACAAAATTTCATGCCCTTGATCTTGAAACTGACGCATTTTTCTGAGGACCACCGCGTGACCTAAATGAAGATCGGGAGCCGTCGGATCCATTCCCAACTTGATGCGCAGTTTTTTACCTGTTGCCAGTTTTTTTTCAAATTCCTTTTCTGGAATAACTGCAACGGTTCCAATTTTTAAGAGATCTACTTGCTTACTCATTGACAGCCTTTACTTCCAAGCAACTTTGACTAAAAACATGCTTACCGAGAAAGTTGTAAGCGCAACATTGAGAAAAATTTCTAATCGTCTACTCACAATCTTATTCTCACGAAAGAAGTGTTATACATTTCCAAAACCACATACCAATCGAAATAATAAGCCACAAAATACCCATGTGAATCTTATTTACAAACAGCATCAGAAGAATGATTGGCACTATGAACATCACCCATTGCATCTTGTTTTCTGATTGGACACCAAATGGTCCTTGTTTTTCTTGCGTGAAATAGAAAAAGCCAACATAAAAAAGATTCACGATAATGTTGAAAGCAGCAAGCATGCTGTTGAAAAAAACAATGTTACGCAATAACAACGCAACCACTATGGCAAAGGAAGAAGTTGCTTCATACCCTGGGTACAGCACAGCAGTACGCGCTTGAGAAAAGCTCATAAAAAATTCAAGTGGATCAGATCCAAACACCAACACAAAACAAAACAGAGCAACAAGTGCCATGACGATATTGGCAACAGCATCAGAAAGATACGCAGTTAACATTTTTAAGACGCGCCATCTGCCATGAAAATGAAAGGGGTTAATCGGAATATATTGCCCAAATCCAAACGGGACAAAGCCCAAGGCCATGATGATTAACCAAAAAAAACTGATATGTGCCATTGGATTCAAGGTCAAAAATCCCAACTGTTCCGGGGTGTCATCCCCCATCTTTTCAGAGACCCAGGCTCTAAAAAATCCAATCAGAGGAATCACCGTAAAATAGGTCAGTAAGACGATGAGCGTATCAATCACAAGCTCGGTCGCTTGAACGGTCATACCCATAGGACGCTCCTTCAACGATCTTTGCCAACAGTTTGAGATTCTTTAAACCGCATTAGAGTGGCAACATTGAAAATCAATTATCTTCTTTACCGCAGTCTAAAAAGATTTCTCACAAGGGTCAAACCGCCGGTCCAGTCATAGACAAAAAACACTGCTATACTAGACTCCTTTTGATAAGAAACTTTGAACGATTAAAAAGGGAGTTTAGGTATGGCAGTAGTACCAGAAAAAACAGAACTTTTGTCTCGATGGAAATGGATTGGAGCTGCGCTTATTGTTCTTGCAGCAGCGACCATTGTTGCCTACTACCCCTCACTCACCTACGACTTCCAGTTTGATGATATTTACAACATCAAAAAATTCTTTCATCTGCGCATCCAAGAACTACGACAATGGGCTTTTGGGGGTGCTCGTTGGATGAGCTATGCGCTCAACTCATTTCATTATAAATGGGGTCAGCATAATCCGTTTGTCTACCGACGCTCCAACCTTATTTTCCATATCACTACCGGACTTTTAATGTTCTTGGTCACGTACTTCTCTCTTTCAGGTTTTAAGAAATCAGCGTCTCTTGCCCAAAGGGCGCTTCCTGTTGCTTTTTTTACGGCGCTTCTTTTTTTACTCCACCCGGTACAAACGCAAACCGTTTCGTATGTTATTCAGGGGCAACTTGAAGGACTTGCAAGCCTTTTTATGATGGCACTTGCGCTCTGCTACCTTCTTTATCACCGTTCAACAAGCTGGATGGTAAAAATCCCCCTCCTTTTTTTAATAACAGTGCTGGGAATCTTTTCCTGCGGAACCAAGGAAATCGCCATCCTTTCTCCCGTGATGCTTTTACTGATTGATTGGTTTTTTGTTTCACAGGGCGAATTGCGTGAACTTAAGAAAAAATGGCTTTTTTTTGTCAGTTACACCGCACTCATAGCACTTCAGTATGTTCGCTACCTCAACTTCAATTTTCTCAAAAACTCGTTCTTAGGTTCTGCTGTGCTTCCTAACAACGTCGGAAATGTCATTACCAACGGACCGGAGCAAACCATCAACCCCCTCACCTATTTTTACTCTCAGTTTAAAGTGGTAACCCATTACATTTTTATGTTCCTGTGGCCTTTTAACATCAGCGTCGACTACGACTGGAAGATGGCACCCGGCTTTTTTACTACCCAGGTAATTGCGCCACTCCTCTTCCTTCTCTTGTTGCTTACAGGAACATTGTTGCTTTTACGTAAAAATCGTACCCATATCGTAGCCTTTTGCTCTTTATGGTTTTTTATTGGTTTGGCTCCTCGTTCAACTATCATCCCTTCAACAGAACTTGTTGCTGACTATAAAACGTACTTTAGCGCCTTTGGCATATGCCTTCTTCTTGCACTTGGTCTTGTTTTTGCCTTTGCCTGGATCACCAAAAAACTCGCCCTCAAACATACTCAGGCAAGTGGATGCACACTAGCGGCCTTTTGCATGCTTCTCTTGGGATTTAGTACGTATCAACGCAATACCATTTGGCGTTCACCAGAAGAGTTTTGGATGAGCAACATTATCCATTCCCCTAAAAAAGCTAGGGCCTATAACAACTATGCCGTTGCTATTGCAGAAAAGGAGCAGTATAAAGAGGCGATTCCGTACCTGCGCAAGGCCATCAAAATGGATCCGCATTACCCAGATCCATGGAGCAACATTTCTGTCTGTTACTGTAGGCTAGGAAAAATTGATGTTGCCATTGATTGCCTACGACGCGCCCTTACGATAAACCCGCATTATGCTGAGTTTTACAACAATCTTTCCTCCTATTTACTGACCAAGCAACAGTATGCAGAAGTTAAAGTACTCGCAGAACAAGCGGTCAGAATTCGTCCTTACTATGGCAAAGCACATTTCAATTGGGGGCAAGCACTCTATGCAACAGGAGAAAAAGAAGAAGCGCATAAGCGCATTAAATTTGCTTGTATGAACGCTGATTATGAAGCTCCTGAAGCGTATAAGTCATATGCAGAACTCAGTGTTGAATTAAAAAAATATGAAGACGCACTTACCGGCTTTACCAAACTTGCACAACTCGCCCCTCAAGACTTGGAAGCGCAATTCAATGTAGGTAATGCTCTGTACTGCTTGGAGCGATTCGACGAAGCAAAAAACATGTATCAGTCAGTTTTGCAGAAAAACCCTCAAGAATCTCGTGTCTGGCTTAACCTTGCGGAAGTGTATGTTCAAGAAAAGAATTACCCAGAAGCGTTGCGTTGCTATGAAAGCGCAAAGACACATGCTCCAGACCATCCTGAAATAGCTATGCGTCTTGCTGAGTGCAAGGCACATGCACACAGACTGGGTGTTGTTGTTTAAAGAGGCTTTCTTTTTGTGAGGGCCCACAAAAAAATATGCTTTTCGTTCAAGACGTAGGTATGCCCTTACGCAGGTCAGGCACAAAAGGGACGCTTGTCCACCCCCTTGGAACCAGGACACAATCCTGCGGATTGATTGCTTTTTACGGCTCCAATCCTCGTTGCCTCCTAACGGCGGACAACTCAGTTACGCCTAATAAAGTGATTTTTTAGTCATTATCAGGCAGAGCCGTGAGCCGTCCCCCGAAGGATGCGGCGAAACGTCGTTGCCGTCACGGGAATCCAAGGGAACCATTGGGGCCCTGTTCCCAAAGTAATGGGCAAGCATTACTTTGGCGCCTTCCCCCGGCGTAAGGGGGTACCGATGTCGTGTTCTCACGAGAAAGAAGAAAAGATGAAAGTAAAAAAAAGAAAGGGATTTTAAAAAGGGGTGGCGATACACCCCTTTGGTGCCTGCCCATACCCAATGGGCCCCCAAAAGCACAAGTGCTTGAAGAAAAATATCAAACTATGCAATCATAAAAGTCTCGTATTCATAAAAAAAGGAGACTCCATGAAGCAAACTACCTCGTTACTTCTCGTTCTACTGACCGCCCTTTCTTCTCTTAGGGCAAGCAGCATCGTTCTCACACCAAATAATTTTTCTTCCGTCCTTGCCATGTGGACACAGCCAGTTAATATCGCTGGTTTGTTAGACCTCACTTTTGGAGGAAAAGGCTTTGTAGAAACGTCACCAGGAGGAAATTCTAATGGCATTACAGGAATAGTTCTTCAACCTGATGGGAAAATAGTAGCAGCAGGAGATGTAACAATCGGAGGGCGCCAACAGTTCGCTCTTGCACGCTATAACGTAGACGGTTCTTTAGACGCGACATTTAATCCAACGGGCGCAACACCTGGCGTAGTGACAACCATTCTCGTTACCGGTAGGGATTCTTCCGCAAATGGAATAGCCCTCCAATCTGATGGCAAAATAATCGCTGCCGGACGTACCATTTATGGCGGAGTAGGTGCTACAGAATTTGGCCTTGTTCGTTACCTTTCAAATGGGGCGCTCGACCCATCATTTGGAACCGATGGAGTAGTAACTCTTGCCATCGGAACACTTAATGACACGGGAACAGCCGTTGCCCTGCAATCTGATGGAAAGATCGTAATGGCCGGCTATAGCGCTCCAGGGATTGGACTCAATCATGTATTTGCCGTTGCTCGCTTTGACTCTTCAGGCAACCTTGATCCATCCTTTGGAGGTGGAGTTGGTTACGTCACTACACGCGTCATTACTGCTCCCAATGATGACCACGCATACGCACTTACGATTCAATCAGATGGTAAAATAGTAGTTGGTGGCCAAGCGCCAACTGGTGGTGTACAAAGTTGCACTATTCTTCGCTACAACACCGATGGAACATTAGACACCACAGAATTTGGCAATGGCCTAGGTTATGTAATAACACCTATCTCTTCCAATGGCGTAGCAGCAGACTCATCTGTCATACGGGGTTTGACTATGCAATCCGATGGCAAAATCCTGGCAGTAGGATGGGCAACATTCGGTGGCGCTGATCGGCTCGTTGTCCTTCGCTATACATCTGCCGGCGTACTTGACACCACTTTTGGAGGTGGCGTCGGTTATGTCATCACTCAAGTTGGAACAACTACAGAAGGCTATGGCATCATACTTCAACCTGATGGTAAAATTGTTGTGAGCGGAACCTGTGTCGTGGCTGGTCCCCAAGAGTTTATTGTCGCACGCTATACCACCGATGGCACCCTTGATTCATCATTTGGTAATCCTAATCTTGGGTATGTCCTAACAAGCGCAGGCGCGGGCTGTATAGGCTACGCAATTGCCCAAAAAACTAATGGTGAGCTTGTTATAGGAGGAAAAGGTGATACAACGAATTTTCTCGTGGCACAGTATATGAACCCATTCACTGTGGCATCATTTACCGCAAGTTACGGCGGAGTAGGACTTCTTTAAAAAGCCAGACTTAAGAGGGGGTGCATTGTCACCCCTTCATTATTACTTGTTGCAAACACACACCAAACGGCACAGTACTATCACGCAAATGCCTATACAGCCCCTGCTCAATACTGTGACGAATAGCAGCAGGTGAAAATCCTTCTGTTTTTTGAACAAACGCGGAAAGATCAAGCCCTTCATAATTGACACGATGTTTTTTAAGATACGCTTTAAAAATCGCCTCACGCGCTACACTGTTGGGATACCCTATAAACACAGGAATCAACCTTCCTGGTCGTGTAAATGCCGGATCAACCGTATTTAAAAGATTCGTTGCTCCTACAAAAAGAATCTCTTTATTTTCAGAAGCAGCAATGACCGTTAATAGTTGTTCTGCAAGCCGTAATTCTTCACGATTGTACTGCTCTTCTCGTGAACAAATACCATCAATCTCATCGATAAAAACAATACATTTAAACTGCCCCCTTTTCCGCTTACAGCGCTGTGCTTGCTCAATAAGTGCCGAAAGCCGAAGTACTCCTGACCCCTGCCAGCGATCTAAAAATTTCCCTGATGTTTCTTTGATGAGAGGAATATGCAATTTTTTTGCAAGACTTTCTGCAAGCAGTGTCTTTCCAGTTCCTGGAGGACCATACAACAGATACCCACGAGGAGGAGTAAGGTTAAAGGCACGGTAATACGTGTGCCGAACATGAAATTCACAGAGACGCTCAATTTCATCAGGCAGTGGGCCAACCCACTCATCGGACAGAGCTGCCTTCTGTTGTACCCCCATAAGGTTTTTTACCTTCTGGACAACGTACGGCACTCCTTCCATAATCGCCACAGCTGCAACTGTCGACATAGCACCAAAAATAAATGTCCCAACAGCTGACTGAGATAGAGAACTCCCACTTTGTGCACTTACTGAACTCACAAAAAGAACGATAAGCAAGACCTTTTTCATACATCCCATTCCCACTTATTTTTTCAAAAAACGAGGCAAATCTTAGTACATTTTTTTGGCTTTCGCCAGTTCATTCAAGATAGCCTCCCTATTTTTCTGATGGGCTCAAACTTCAAGTTATTTAGCCCTTTCGCCACTAAAAATAAGCTGTAATTCTCGAAGCAATGTAAACAAGTAAGGCTGTTTAAGCTAAGTTACTAGACGACCATATAAATTTGCCAAATAGAATAATATTGCTATAGTTAATACTAGTAGGATGACATTTTTAAATAACGGAGGAATTTATGAATAGAATCGGATACCTTATTGCCCTTTTAGGATTATCTACGCAAACAGCTTTTGCTGGCCAGATATTACAATCTTTAAGATCAACTCAGGCTGCCTTACCCCCAACTTCGGTTATTGAATGGCTAGAATATACCACATATCAAAATCGCTCGGATTGTGCCCCCTCATACATACATGAGCTGACAAGGGAAATCTGTGGAGCCTTGCGCTCTTTTTCTAAAGATTCATCTCTAGACAAGATATATCCACGTTTAAAACCGATTTTTGATAGAAGGAATAATGTAAGTTATATAGAAATTACTTTTTCAAACATCGAAACCAACATGTCTTCATTAAAGGAAATACCTGTTCCCCACCAGATAACTGATAATGTGCTCCCTATAATTCTTTTAACTAAGGCAATCAATAATATTTTCGATAATAACTTCAAGACGGGTTCATCTGAACTCAGGAGCGCACTATCTTTAAATAAGATCCCTCTTAAACCTATTCTCGCAACAAATTTTCGTGGGTCGTTAAAAGATATCTTACCGTATACGCCACCCTCGTGGGACGAAGTAGATTAATTAAAAATTGATAAAGTCATTTAGGGGGGCTCGCGCTTCCCCTTTTTATTAAGCTTAGAAATTCTCAAATCGTTAGACTCGCCCCTTTTTGACCCCATCTCCCTTTGCGAGTAATCTGATGGAGAAAGATTTTTGGTACCCTTACCCTGGTGTAATCCCTTATGGATAAGAAATACGAAGCACAGACGCACGAAGCACAGATACAAGCACAGTGGGAACAAGAAAAAACATTTAAGGCACACAAGGACAGCGAAAAGCCCTTGTTCAGCATCGACACGCCCCCTCCGACCATCTCTGGTTCACTGCATGTCGGGCATATTTTTTCTTACACACAGACCGATATCATCGCTCGTTTTAAGCGCCTGTGTGGGTTTAACGTATTTTATCCTTTTGGATTTGACGACAATGGACTTGCAACCGAACGCTTTGTTGAAAAAAAGAACAAGGTCAGCGGACACGCGATGGGACGCACCGACTTTATCAAGCTTTGTTTAAAAGAATCACATGATTCTGAAAAAACGTTTGAAAGCCTCTGGAAGCGCATGGGAATATCTGCCGATTGGACACAGACCTATTCTACGATTTCACCACTCGCCCAAAAGATTTCTCAGCGCTCTTTCTTAGATTTATATGAAAAAGGCTACATCTACCGCAAAGAAGATCCGGCATTGTATTGCACCACCTGCCGCACTTCCGTTGCACAGGCAGAACTTGATGATGCAGAACATGCATCAGCTTTTAACGATATTGTGTTTGAAACCTCTGTTGGCAAAGATGCCGTTATCAGCACAACGCGTCCTGAACTACTCCCTTCATGTGTTGCAATCTTTTATCACCCTGATGATGTGCGCCACCAACACTTTAAAAATGGACGCGCACGCGTACCATTGTTTGATTATGAAATACCGATGCTTGCTGACGAACTAGTCGATCCTGAAAAGGGAACCGGTCTTGTTATGTGTTGCACCTTTGGCGACAAAACAGACATTGCCTGGTACAAAAAACATCGCCTCCCTTACCGTCAATCGGTTGGATTCGATGGGGTATGGATGGCAGAGACAGGAATCCTTGCGGGGTTAAAGGCTCATGCCGCACGAGAAAAAATACTTGAAGAACTTAAGCATCGCGGACTACTGGTAGCTCAAAAAACAATTACCCATTCAGTAAATGTTCACGAACGTTGCAAAAAAGAAATTGAGTTTGTGGTATTGAGTCAGTGGTTCTTGAACATCCTTGACCACAAACAGGAATTTTTAACAGCGATTGATAAAGTTTCTTGGCACCCATCATTCATGAAAACACGCTGCCGTGATTGGATACAAAACTTGCAGTGGGATTGGTGCTTAAGCCGTCAACGTTTTTACGGAATCCCCTTCCCTGTGTGGCACTGCAGTTCCTGCAAGCACATCATTTTAGCACAACACGACCAGCTTCCTATTGATCCTCAAGCAACAGTATTTGGCCATGTATGCCCTGCCTGTAAAAAAGACACCGTTGTTCCTGATACCGATGTTATGGACACCTGGAATACGTCATCATTAACTCCGTACATTTGTGCAGCATTGTATGATCCATCGGTCGATCCGTTTGATCAATCATCAGAATTCTTGCCTATGGGGATGCGCCCACAAGCACACGATATTATCCGTACCTGGGCATTCTACACCATCATCAAAACACTCATGCACAACAAGACGATCCCATGGAAAGATATCGTTATTTCAGGACACGTTCTGAGTGCTGATAAAAATAAGATCTCAAAATCACAAGGCAACGCGCCTGTTGATCCAGAAAATCTTTTGAAGGTGTATCCCGCAGACGTTATTCGTTTCTGGACTGCTTCAGGAACGTTAGGCCAGGATGTGTCATTCTCTGAAACCCAACTTCAAATTGGACAACGCTTGATCACCAAATTGTGGAATGCATTCCGATTTGTTGAAGAACACATCACCGAAAGCCCTGCATCAACACAACCAGAAAACCTTGGAACAGTAAACGAGTGGCTATGTCATCAAGCAACGGTCTGTTTTAAAAACTACAGCCAGTACCTTCAGGAGTATGAATTCAGCCTTGCACTTCATGCTATTGAACAGTTTTTCTGGAATGATTTCTGTGATAACTACCTTGAACTGGTGAAAGATCAACTCTTTAATCCTGACCGCTATGAAAAAGAAGCGCTTGCCGCAACACGCTGGACGCTCTATTACGTTGGGCTGAGAATTTTGCAAATGTTCGCCCCGTATATTCCGTTTGTTACCGAGACACTGTATCAAACATTCTACGCAAAAAAGCTGGGAGTTGCTTCACTGCACACCACATCATTTAAGGAAGTTCAAACATCGCTCGTATTTGAAGACAGCGCTGCAACGATGCATCTCGTACTTGGAATTGTCAGCACGGTACGCAAGATGAAAACATCAAAACAGCTTTCTCTCAAGACACCACTTAGCTCATTGACGATCTACAACGTTAACCAGGAATTGTTGAAACTATTGGTACCGCAAGAAGCATTAATTAAGGGTGTAACGCAGGCAGAAAGCATTGCCTATGAACATATGCCACTTCAAGAACCAGTCTTTGAACAACACGGAGATGTGTGGGTTGCACAAGTGGCTGTTGAGGCATTGCCATGATCTCAATCAAGAACACGCAACGAAAATGTACCATCGATCTTGAAAAAGTCAGACAAGATGCTCAAACCATTCTTGATGAGTTAGGGTATTCAGATTTTGATTTGGGGATCTGGTTTACTACGAGCAAAACAGTGCGCGAGTACAACAAAAGTTTCCGCAACAAGGATAAGGCCACTGATATTTTATCGTTCCCCTACCACCCACATCTCAAGGCTGGTGAACGCATAAAAGTCAAAGAAGAAGAAGATAAAAATATTGGAGACGTTTTAATTGCGCCTGATTTTGTAGAAAATCTTCTTCCTTTGTATCAAACCACACTGCAAAAACGAATCTCTGTCTTACTAATTCACGGCATTTGTCATCTATTGGGATACACCCATTATGATGAAGAAAATGACGAAAAAATGATCAGCAAAGAACGGTCAATTGCAAAGAAGCTCGGGATAAAAAAAGAGATGATGTAAATAAAAAAGGGCTTGTATAAGCCCTTTTTTATTATTAAGAATCAATAGAGTTTTTTAACTTTTAAACTTTTCTAGTATTAGTTTTCCACCAACCCACATTTTTTGATCTGATAAAGCTTTAATGTTTGCTTCAACACGTACCTGAGAATAATGTTTGAGCGCACTATCTATTTGCTTCAAAACTTGATCAATTTTTGTCACAAAAATAGTTCTTTGTTCTTCGGTTTGCAAAGAAGGACAACAGCTCTTAAGAGCAACCTTTTTTGCCTCTTTCTGTCTTTTCAGCAAGTTGTCCTTATATTCCTTCAGTTGATTTTTATTCATCAAAGAAAGAGCAAAATCAGTTGATGTATAAGAATAACCATTTATTGCTTGGCGCTGCTCAATAGACAAGGCAGCAAGTTCTTTATGGGCTTGGGTCAGAAACTGAATCCATATACCCATTCTTTCATTCAGGATGATACTTTCCAGTTCTTGGCCAAATTCTAAATTTTCTAACCCTGTTTGATGTGCTTCAATCCATTCTTGTTGAGTAGGCAATTCGTACGCAGGCCCATGACCTCTATACTCAGGTCTGTAGGTATGGTCATAACCTCTTGTATAATCCCATCGAATTCTTCCTGTTTCCGGTTCAGTTGACGACAAGCGACCTGTTACACAACTAGATATAATCGCCATTACTACAAAACTCTTCTTCATATCCGCTCCTCCATTTTTACAAAAAAACTACTTACTCCCCTACGAGAACTCCATTTACATTTTTAATAAACTTTTCTTTTGAAGCCCCTACGAGCGTTGATGGATGCTGAGTACCTTGTTTATTCACACACCAGCAAGCAAGCTCGTCAGTCTGAGGATTATAGCGGCATCCTTGGCAGGTAAGCTTAAAGTCCCCCGGAAATGTCTCAATTCCACGCTCTTGGTATTGACTCATGGTTCCATACATCAGACGACCAATCCCAACAAAAAACAGAGCTAGGAGCCCTAAAATCCAAGCTTTTTTCACCATAACCTCTCCTCTCCATTCTCCACATCTTTATCTCAGTCTATCGAACTGAGTAGCTACTTGTAAATGTTTCTAATTGAAATATTTGAGGCTATTTTGAATTTTGGAGAAAGGTAGCTCGTAAAAGCTCAGGTCGCTCAACCGAATGTTCCATCCAGGTCACCTCAAGGTCGAACTTTTCTGCCTCCGTAAGCTGCCACGGTATGGTTGATTGGCGCAAGCGAGTCATGACATCATACAAACACAAGGCTGCGCTCACAGAAACATTGAGACTTTCAACAAAGCCATACTGCGGCAAAGCAATGCGCTCATCAGCTGCCGCAAGCGCCTCATCAGAAAGGCCGGTTATTTCAGTCCCAAAAACAAAGGCTAATTTTTGACCAATGGGAAGCTCAGTAATCTTTTTAGTTGCATGGGGAGAAGTTGCTACTACCAGATATCCCTTTTTACGAAGATCTTCCATGCAGGCAAGAGTAGGGTTCTGATGTTGACGAGATTTGTAACGGAAAAGATCCATCCACTGAACGGCACCCCGAGCAACCTTTGTTTTGATATCTATCGTGTTTTCAACCTCAATGGCATAGAGATCCTGTAGCCCCATCGCCTCACAAGTACGCATGATTGCCGCAATATTTTGTGAATGAGCAACATCCTCGAGGGCGACAGTGACATGACGGGTACGCAGCGCAAGAATTTCTTTAATTTTTTCTTGCCGCGCGCTTGTCACAAAATTTTTCAGATAATGAAGGTAGGCTAATTTTTTTTCTGTTTCCATAGCAGCCAGTATAGCAGATTTACAGAAAGTGGGCTCTTACATCTTTTAAAAAATGGGGTTATAACTAATCCGGTCTTTTTTCTAAAACCAAGAACTGGAGCCTACAATGAGCTTAAAAAGGAGTTTGTTTCTTTTATTTTTTATTAACCAAACAATGCAACCGGCAGCACTACAACAACCCCCTACGCCTCCTACACTACCAGCAGGACACCCTATAATTTACGTAACCGTCAACGTTGGTGGAAGTAGAACAGAAGTAGACTTAAATAATGAAACGCAGGTTGGAATAAAAGCTCGTACAGACAATAAATCAGACAATAAATCAGACGGCAAAGGGAGTGGCAATGGTGGAGGCGCAACAGCTCCGACAAATGCTAATCTTTCACAAGGACAAGCTGCACAAGCACAAGCCGGCGCATCTATCACAAAAAATCCTCAACCGCCCACGCCGCACCCAGCGCCGCAACCTACTTCTTCGTCATCCTTTCGCTCATATCTTAAGTATGGATTGTGGGGAATAGCAGGCACTGCTGCATGCGCCTACGCCATTCATACAGTAGTTCTTTACAAAACAACACGTATTCTTAAACGGAAAAAATCATGGTGTAACTGGAAGCATGAAGTTCCTGCGCAGGAGTTTTGGGAGACGCCTCGCGAAGCTCTTTCTCGTGAACTGCTTTCTACCATTCAACAACGTCACCATAATCCACGAAACCCGGCTGACCACGTCTACCCGGTGACCCATTTTCTTGATGCAGTTAAGTATGAAATGACGGTTCTACAGGCATTCACAGATCTGGTTCGCTTGGAACAAAAACTACGTCTTTCGCGTGTTCTGAAAGACCGGGATCTTGGGCCGCTTGTTGCGCAGCGACTCAAAAAGTTGGGGTATCTTAAAGAACTCTTTTTTGAGTGGGCACGAGAACACAGGACACGACGCAGTTTTACTGTTCACAAATAACTATTTGCCGCTCGCACCGGTCAAACCAAGACGAGAGATGAAGTATTTAATGTCATCATCTCCGAACCTGATACCGGCACCAAAGTAGGCGTTCGCGTTATGTTTACTGATGAAGTCATCAGCACCAAAGGCAAAGTAAAGATTACGTAAGAAGAACACACGGTTAAGCCATTTGAAGTGCGGACGTTCATCTTCGATACGGTCACGACCTCTCCAGTCATAGGCTTCAAACGAGGTGACCCAACGGAGTTTTTCGTCAGCAAATGGAATGTCGTAATCGACCCCCACACCAAACGTGCTTTCGAAAATACCAAATCTGAATGCCACGTCTTTGAAGACTTTACCGAATTGTAATCCGTACTTGAGCGTATCCCGTTCTAGCACTGTCTCATACACTTTTGGCGCAAAGAACAGTTTGAAGTTGTCATCAATGATCATCTGATTTTGGTTGTACACGACATCATTCTGGTCATACCACCTACGTAAAATTTCTTTACGTTTTACCGTACCTTTTGTTGATCCAGAGACTTCAAGCACATAGAAACGGTCTTCACATGGGTGAATGCGCACATCGAAATACCCTTTGGTATCTTTGTGTTCAAAATGTTCTGCCGGCGCATACATATTTTCACCATGTGCATCAAACACGATGCCTAAACTTTCTACTTTGGCAAAGTAGTTACGCAGCCCTTGTACAGCAGATTTCAAATCATTGTAGGTCTGATCTTCGTTAACCAGTTTGCCCAACAGGCCTTTTCCTTGGTCAATTTTGGTAGCAACTTGTCCGATACTCTTAAACCCGTCACGAGTTTCATACGCTGCTTGTTGAATGGCATCTGCTGTTGCATCCAAGGTATTTGCCATCTTGTCAAAGTCTCGATCAAAGGCGCGTGAAATCTTTTCGATACTGCTCTGGAACGATGGCAGCACATCAATTTCAAGTTTTTGCGCAACACGGCGGATGTCATCCTGAATACCAGGAACTCCTTCACGCAGATCATGTGCAAGGGAACGAATATCTTGAATGATCGCGTTCACATCAGCTTCATTTCGACCGACGATGCGATCCATACCATCAGAGAATGACGCAATCTTTTCTGCCGCTTTACCAAGATTTTCAAACATGCTCCTGAGCTGTGTTTTTGCGTCAGGCCCACCGAGTGAATCTTTCACCGTTGAGGTAATTTCATCAACGTTGGTCGCAATCTGCTTAAACTGCTGCAACAAGTCATCAATCGATACCGGGGCCTTGCCTGGCGTACCAAGTGCCTGTCCAGTTTTTAGTGAAGGAAGCAGCGGATCACCAGGAGTAATTTCAAGATACTTCACCCCCAAAAGACCATCTTGACGAACAACAGCATAAGCATCGGAGCGTAGTTGGTAGCTCTTATTTACCATGATGTGAGCAACAGCTTGGTAGGCATCTTGGCCTTGCGCCAAATCAATCGATTCAACCCACCCGACCTTTACGCCAGCAATTTTAACATCTGCCTTGCGAGCAAGACCGGAGACGTCTTTGAAATAGACAACTTGTTCACGGTACTTAGAGGAGTCAAGTCGGAAAACACCGATTTGGAAAGTCATATAAAAGAAGATTCCGAGTGCCGCTAAGACAAATATACCCACACCGGTTTCTGGATTTACACGCATCATTACTACCTCATAACCAATAGATCTTTTTTATCAAGAAGGACTCGCCCTTGTCTGCTGCAACTCTTTCAAGCAGCACTAACAGTTTTTGTGTTACCCGTCCAACTTTCCCATAACATAGCACAGAAAACTGACGTGGCTCAAATTTTGTGCTTAAAAACGGCACCAGTTCTTTAGGGAGCGATTGGAAATCAATTTTATAGATTGGTTTCAGGTACGTATCCCAATCTTTCTGCCACGAAACACTATCAATTGTTACTTTTTCCACCAACTCTTCTAGTTCTTTTTCGAATTCTTTTTCATTGGCTATGGCGCGTGGCTTTATTTTTAAAAGAAGTTGTAACGATGGAGAAAGTACCCACGGAATAATGCGATATGAATCAGTAGAGACGGTAAAGATATCGGCAAGAAAAAGACGCGGGGGTCGCTCTTGCTCCTTTATCCTCTTACTCTCACCTTCATCAACAGTTAACCCCTGAACAGGAACATAAAAAAGATGTTCTTTAAAATCTTCCAAGGCTTTTCCCCGCAAAAGCTGGGTCACATCAACAAGCGGATCTTTTTGTTTTTTCAAAAATTCCTGAATAGGTTCGAACATATTTTTATTGTTCGCAAGAGGTTTGGAAGGCTCTCCCATCTGCTTAAAAAGCTCTTCAGGCGAGGCATGTGCTATTTTTTTAAATTCATGTTTTTCAAAATCATAGAGCTGATTAACGTTCAATTTCCCGTTTTCACAGGTGATACAGATACTCAACTGCGCATCAATACCATCATTTTCATGTTTCAAAATAAACGTCTGCCAGCGACCTTGAACGGTCAGAAGTGTTTTTAAAAGCGCCTTGGCATGCTCTGCTGCTTCCTTTTTAGGATCCGCTTTTTCTTCGGATACACCACCCTTTTTTTCAGAACTCTTTTCAAAATGAGTGTCCTGCAAAGAAAGCTGCGCAATTGCAACAGACACACCTGAAAATGCCAACTGGCGAGCCCGTTCTTTTTCTAACGAAAGAGGAATAAAGGTGTTGTATAACCGCGCTTGAAGGAAAATCTGAGTCACAATGATCGTACTAATCGAAAGAATCATGAGAGTTAATAGGATGATGTATCCTGGTTGTTTTTTCATCGCCCTCTCCCATACTGTGGAATGCCCCCATGAAGCGCCATGCGATCTGTTTCTGCCTGACCAGCTTTTCGCTGCTCAATTTCATGCGCAGACGGCAAACTCGTAGCCCCTTGTACCGTCACCGGTGCAATGCCCGCACAACTTACAAACAGAAATTCAAATGAATGTACCTTTTTGCGGTCGTCATTTAAGAACAACTTCAATGTGCAGTAGGAAGGGATTTCTGGCTTTTCATATTTTTTCTTTTCATCTTCCGAAAGCCGTTTCCACTCATCAAGGGTAAAGTAAACTCGTGGTTTTTCTTCTTCCTTTTTTTCATCTTTTTTATCTGCAGGTTTTTCTGATTCGCCCTGCTTTTTTTCTGGCTCTGGTTTTTGTCGCTTTTCCACAAAAAACTCGAACTTTATATTTTCGATATCCCGCGCAATTTCATAACTGCGTATCGGCACTTGTCCTGTTTTGATGGTTGCTTTATTGGTCGCTTGTTCAAATTTTTTAAGAGACAATTCTTCGGCCGATTCTTGGCGAACCAAAAGCAGTTTTCCTTCGTTTTCAGGATCTGGAATGACGCGATAGGCAACACGAACAGCACGCGGCGAAGGCTGTTGATACACACTCAGCGGGTTAGTAGTTACAAAGCTCAGAATTTTTACTAACCCCCGCTCATCACTTTCAAAGGTGAAGGTTTTAAATCCAGTGGACTGCTCTTCCTGAAGCTCTCCTTCTTTTTTTTTCTTTTCTTCTTTCTTAGGTGCTGGCTCTTTTTCTTTCTCACCCTTTTCCTCCTCTTCTTCATCATCACGTTCTATGAGCTGGGGAGCAAAGATACCAGAAAAATCAGCTTCAAATTGTTGCTGTAACAACATGACACGGCGTTCAAGCGAAGTAAGCGCGGTCACGCGTCCTAAGATGCCATTCGTTTGCGTCAAAGACTGAAAGAGAATGAGTGCAATCATCGAACTAATCAAAAGCCCAAAGACTATCTCTAAAACAGTAAAACCTTTCCGGAGCATCATGATTTTTTCTCCGGCGCAGGAGGAGTAAACCCATATCCCACAAGTTCCTGCACTCGTTCACGACCATCTTGCTGCCAGGTTGCTTTTACACTCTTTTGGTACAACCCCTTGAACCGCGCAAGTACAGAAGTCTTTGGTATATCTTTCTGTTGATACACCGCTCGTTCTTCAAACTTACCTTCTTTTGTTTCTGATCGAGTTTCACCCTTTTTTAACGGATGCACCACAATGTTGGCCATCATCTGCTTGGCAGAATAAAAATGGTCAACGCGAATAGTGTTAAGTGTAACTCGACGAAACGAGGCAGCTTGCAGCACTAACAAACTGGTCAACAAAAAACCGATGATGGTCAACGCCATCACCGACTCTAAAAGAACGAATCCATTATGCAGGGTTTTGGAACTCATCATATGTCTTAAACTGCACCGTAAAGGGGTTAAGAACCAGACCGTTTTTTTTGCCTTCTAGTCCTGACTGCTTATCTTTTATGTACACCATATTCATAATAACTTCTTGCGACAACCCACCAGGCAGAATAAAAAACCATACCATATCTGCAGTGCGATGCTGACTTGTTTGAGACGCTATTTCATCAGCTCCTTGCACAAAAAACTGCCGGATTTCCCAATCGTGCGGCCACGATGGTTGTGCTGGTGCGTATTCAACAACCACCGGTGCAAAGACTTGTCCGCCCTGAGCATCGCGCTGATCAGTTTCTTGTTCTAACATCACCTTTCGTTGGTTAAGATCGAAAGATATTTTTTGAACTTTTTGAGTCGTAAGCCCTCGCTGCCATGCTTCAGCTAAAAAAGCATTCAGGCTGGTAACGAAGGCTTTCTGTTCATACATCGGTCGCCGTTTAAACAGGTTCGGGGCGACAATCATCGACATGACACCGACGATTGCCACCACGAATATTAATTGCAGAAACGAGAACCCGGGACGTGTGGTTTTACCAAGCACTGATCCACTCTTCTTGAGGGCTATCTTCTCCGTTTGCTCCCCATGAATAGAGCTCATATGGATGCGCTTGCCCTGGCGTACGTTCATAGACAAAGTCCTGTGACCAGCCATCTTTAGGGAGCATCTTTTCCCCGTCTCGACCTTCTTTTACATCAAGGTACGGACCTTCCCAACCACGTACATCTTGTGGAGCAACAATAAGATCATCGAGTGTTTCAGGATATCTATTTGGCTGCACATCACTGTAGTAGGTGTCGATTGCACCTTTGATAACACGCAAACTCGATTCAGTTGTTGAGCGTTTTGCTTTTTTGAGGACTGAGTTCAAACCAGCTAATGCACCACCCAAAAGAACGGTCACAATTGCCACATAAAATACCAGTTCCATAAAGCTGAAGCCTGGTCGCAAGGTCCGCTTGACCTCTTGTCTACAGGTATTCCATAAAGATGTTGTCATGCAAAACTCCTTTGCAAAAGGTTACTTAATCATTTGACTCATGTTTGAAATTGGAAGCATGATCGAAATCACAATAAACCCGACCACGAGCGACGTTACAACCGTCATAACAGGGCTTAACAAGGTGGTAAGGTTGTCAGCATACTCTTCCAAATCTTTTTCATAGTTACTGCCCACTAAAAGCAGCATTGCATCAAGTTTACCACTTTGTTCACCAGTATTAATCAGATAGGTTGCCATCGGAGGGAAGATACCAGTTTGCTTGAGATACTGAGCCATCTGCCCCTGCTTGATAATTTTTTCCCGCGCTTCTTTGAGTGATTTTTTAAGGACTTGGTTATCAACAATACTGACCACGATATCAAGTGCTTCAGGAAGATTAACGCCTCCTTCAAGAAGCATGCCAAGGGTACTGCAAAATTGGATAATCGCTCCCATACGAGTAAACAACGAAACAATTGGAATGTGTATTTTGATTCTATCAATCATCAGCGACCCTTGAGGCGTGGCCGCCCAATAAAGAAAGGCCATAACAAAAGCGCCGATGGTTCCAAAGAAAATCAGGTAATGATTGATAAGAAAGTCGGATAACCACATCAAAAGACGGGTCGGCGCAGGAAGCGACATACCTTGAGAAGCAAACGTTGTTGCCAACTGCGGCACAATCAACACCATCAACAACCCGGCCACCAACAAAATAATACCCAACTGAATAAGTGGGCCACGCAACGCGCTGGAAACTTTTGTTTGTAATTCGCCCCGACGCTCAAGGTAGTGGGTCAACCGATCAAGGATCATCTCTAACTTACCACTTGCTTCCCCTGATCGAACGAGCTGGACATAAATATTTTCAAAGACGTTTGGGTACTGTTTTAACCCTTCAGCAAGTGACTGCCCTTCTTTAAGGCCATCTTTAACGGTCACGATAATGCGATGCATTTTCCCTTCAAACTGATCTGCCAAAAGTTCAAGCGCTTGGACCAGCTGAATACCGGAGCGCAGTAAAACCGCAAGTTGCTTGGTAAAGAGAATCTTGTCTTTAAGAGGAACAGAACCTTGAAAAAAACGTTGGAAGACATTTTCAGCCATTCCACGATGTGCAGGGGTGATGGATATGGGAAACATACCCTGTTGTTGAAGAAGCTCACGGGCCGTCCCTAATGAAGGAGCGTCAAGCGTTCCGCTGACTTTCTTGCCCCCTTTTGCAAAGGCCTGATAAGAAAAAAGTGCCATTGCCAACCCCTTATTCTACGCGCTTGCCTGGCCTACGTACTCTTCTTTTTTCGTTTCGTGCTACACTGCCTACTGTTAGTCTATGGTAATGCAGGAGATATCGATGAACAGAGCGCTTTTCTTACTCATTTCAGCATGCATCTTTTTTAGTCATAGTGCAAAACCGGAAAGTAATCAACGTCCTACCGTCTCACCAACACAAGAACAAACAGCACCTCGCAAAGAACGCCGAGCCGGTAAAAAAAAGATTCAACAACAGGAAGAACGAGTTCCTACCTTTACCGTACTTGAACCGAAAGGGCCGGCACTGCCCCAACCTGCTCTTGCTCCTTCCTTCTTTGCCAATCCACTTCCTCAGGAAAAGAAACGTGTCAGTCTTTTTGTTACCAAGATCGATTTTTCTCGTGACGGTGTTTCATTGTTTTTGAACCAGACATTTAACAATCGTGACTACGGAACTGAATTTCTCCCGTATAGTTTGAGCCATCTTTCTCAATTTTTAGAGTTTGCTCACGACAACAAACAGTCACCTGAATTTATCGAAGGGACCCTGCGTCTCTTTAACCAGAAGGTAAAAAGTGCTCCTTTTATCGCAGCTCCTGCCCTTGAACGATTCCTGGATAAAGCTTCACCTCGTTTTACTCAACACCTTGCGGTAGTTCCTTTTAGCTTTTGGCAAGAATCGAAACATTTTCTATCTCAGGCATTTCGAGAAAAGTTCTCCTTTGCTCAAAATGATCCTCTTGGCTTTTTTGAATACGTTTCCAAGAACCTTGCCCGAGAAGTTGATATTCACATCACGACACCCGAACGAGTTAGAGCCACTTGTATGCGTTTTTTAACCTGCACTACAGATAAAATCATCTGGGCACCTTCAGATCAAGTACAAACCTGGCATTCATTTAAAAAATTGGGAAATGCATTTCAGGATCTTCACCAAACAAAAGTTATTCCAGACGACCTTGATGTAAATGAACTGTATTGGAGCCTTGTTGAACGGTACTGTTATTTCTTAAAACTCACAGGAACACGCCTCTCTCTAGAAACCTGTTCTGCTATTAAGCAAGATCTTGCTGATCGTTCCATCCCTTGGCTGTTACATAAAGAACAGGAATCGGTCTTGGAAACCAAAATGGAACGTCTCATGGTAGCCGTGCTTGAAACGGAAGCAAAAATTCATGCAGGAACGCAGGGAGTAATCACCGACACACTTGCAATACAACGATCCTGAAACACTTTACATTTTTTTATTTCCCAGCATCCTTGCCAAGTGAGACAGTTTAAAATCAAACCAAAGCCTTGCGGATACAATGAGATTGATTTTTATTTTTCCAGTACTACTTATAACCCTTTCACTCCATGGAGCTTCTCATGAAAAATCCTTTCATGAGTTTCCCGCCTTTCCTGCAGGAGCAACTGCACTTACCCTTGCTTGCTTCAGGGGGGATCTTAAGCACATGAAGGGACTCCTTGACCAGGGGGCACAAGTTACTAAATTAGATCTCGCACATGCACGAGCGACAAAAAACCAAGCGGCCATCTCCCTCGTTGAGAAAGCCTTTGCAAAACAACAAGCGCACCGTGCAAGCTTTGCACATATGTTGGAAGAATGGTCAACGCCCCCTTCCTCAAAACAATAAAATCCCTTATTTAGGATGTACATGTTTAAAGTAAAATCAGTTCTTTATATGCTTGTCATCCTTACACAATGTACCGCTACAGGTATTGATCTTGATGATGTACCACCAGCCCCTCAACCACCAACGTTTTTCCAATTCCGCCTTGCGTTACTAAATAAAAACCCCTTAGTTTTAGCCGGTATTTTAAATGCTACCGTGCTTACAAATAAACATCTTACCTACGCTCAAACATTGAGCGACGGAGTCTATTATGGCATGGTTAGGCAAACTTTTTTAGCACAACAAACAGCAGGGCTTTATAAATAAGATAACCCTATCCCTTCTTTTAACCTTTGCACTGATACAAAACATGCCAATGCAGCGGAAAAACATGATGCTGCAGCTACCCAACACACAGTCGAGGCAATCTCCACGTATCGACTTGAACGCTTATCAGTCAAAAACCTGTTGATCGCCAGCAGGTAATTATAGGTTTTCTTACAACACAGCTCGCTTGGCATACCGATCCCAATGCAAGAATCGATACAGCAAAAGAAGGAACTGTTTTTACCTTTATTACCAGCCTTGGAGACCCAAAACTGCTCCGCCTTGCGCTCGAAAAAGGTGCTCTTTTCAATGCGCTTGATAGAAAAGGAGTCTCTACATCAATTGTTGACCCTGAAGGCAAAACAGCACGAGAACGAGCAGCAGAATTTCCATGCGAAGAAACACGCACTGCTATTTCCAGCATCTTTGATGAGTATGGAAAATAATACTTACTCACTTCCTTCAGACGTAGCGCCGCTTGACGTTGAAGCTCTTCGTTTTCGAATTATAACAGTTGTCTGAGCTGCGTGCAGATCATCGCGAGCAAACTGTAATGTCGCCTGAAGAAGCGCTTGGCGTTCGTCTATTCGTAGCATGGGGGATGCTGCATACAGTGTAATGTAAAAACTATGCTCGTCTTCGGCTCTGTTGATCCCGACCAAAGCAACTAGTCTCCCGTGCTGCTTTACACGACACAAGTTCTTCCCCGTCTCTAGATTTGTCTTGAAGGAACTAAAAGGAGGAAATTTAGGGGTCTGCTCACCCACCTCCTGCCTGAGTCGACCAAGAGCAGCATCGTAAAAACTTTGTTCTGCAAGGGTTCGAGCAAGCGCTGGAACAATTTCAACCCCAAATGACTCTGCTCCAAAAAGCAGCCCCTGAACACTGACGATGAAGACACTTGCAAGAAGTCCCCTCTTCATACCTTGCCCTACCTTTCTTCAAAATCTTTGTAGAGCAAACTAGGCTGCACACCCGTGTTATTTTGATATTTAGTACTTGAGTAGGTGTCGTAATCGCCTTCAATCGAGTGATAAAAAATCTGACAGATCTCAATGCCGGCATAGACTTTGATCGGCTGAATGCAAAACATTTCAAGAGTCCAAAAACCAGCAAAGCCCACATCCCCAAATCCAGCTGTCACATGAATAAAGAGCCCAAGCCTCCCAATTGAGGAGCGGCCTTCAAGCATGGGAACATACCCTTCAGTTTTTGTGTATTCTATAGTGCGCCCGAGGTAGAGTTTGTTTTTTTCAAGAAGCAACCCTTCTTCGGGGATGGTAAGTTTTGTGACGGGGTTAGGGGTTTTCATATCAAGAACAGGTCGTTCGTACACCAATAAGTCTTCATGCAAACGCAAATTATAACTATTTGGCCCCACCTGCGATTCTTTAAACGGCTCAATGAGTAATTTTTTGCCCAACTGCCTCTTTATTTCTCTGCCAGATAAAATCATGGACCCCTCATATCGGTAAGGATGACACAGCAGCCCTAGCGTAGCACCATTTAAAAACAAGATAAATCCGCATTTTCAGCTACTAATTTGCGTGAATAAAAATCCTTGCTAGACTACTTTTTAAAGAGATTTTTAATGCAAGAATAAGGAGTAGCCATGCACAATAATGCTTTTGATACTCACGTCATCGAGTCCATTAAGGAAAAGAGCGCGCTCTTCAATCTTCTTTCAACGGAAGTTTCAAAAATAATTGTTGGGCAAGAAGAAATCATTACCTTTATTGAACTCGCTATTTTATGCAACGGGCACATCCTCCTTGAAGGGGTTCCTGGCGTTGCAAAAACAACCATGATCAAAGCAGTAAACAAAGCACTTGATCTTCACTTTGCGCGCATTCAATTCACTCCTGATCTTTTACCAGCTGATCTTATCGGCACCCTTATCTACAATCCAAAAACACAAGAATTCGTCACAAAAAAAGGTCCTATCTTTGCAAACTTGGTACTGGCTGACGAAATCAACCGAGCTCCCGCCAAAGTTCAGGCAGCGCTCCTTGAGGCTATGCAAGAACACCAAGTAACCATTGGATCTGAAACCTTCCCCCTTGATATGCCGTTTCTTGTCTTTGCAACACAAAACCCGATCGAGCAAGAGGGCACCTATCGCCTACCAGAAGCACAGGTTGACCGTTTCCTTTTTAAGTTATTGGTCACCTATCCAAATAAAGAGCAGGAACGAGAAATCCTCCACAAACGAATCGATCTTTCTGAAGTGCGTGCTGTTGTTTCAAAAAAAGATATTTTTGCATCCCAGGAACTGGTCAAGAAGGTATACGTTGACGATCGAATCAAGAACTACATCGTTGATTTGGTGTTTGCAACGCGTGATCCAAAATCCTACAACTTGAAAGATCTTGCGCCTCTTATTCAATATGGAGTTTCTCCTCGGGCAACACTGGGTATTCAACAAGCAGCACAGGCACACGCTTTCTTACGTTCTCGCCACTTTGTTATTCCTGATGATATCAAAGCTGTAGCTCCTGCCATTCTGCGTCATCGTCTTTTGCTTTCTTACCAAGCAGAAGCGGAGGAGATTTCACCTGATACCGTCATACGAAAAATCCTTTCTACAGTACCTGCTCCTTAATTTTTTATGCTCCCGTGAGCCAAACTTGACAAGCAAAACAGTACGTAGGTATTGTGCATTCATTGGCCCTTTTAAAAGGACGTTTGTATGAGACATCCGTTTTGGATCCTAAACACCTCACTTCTCGTGCTCCTGCTTGTCTGTGCGGGATTCATTTTTTTTACACAGCAAACGCTTCCTAAAAAGATGAGTGGCAGCAAAAAGACACTAGCCGTGAAAGCAGCTTCTGCTTTTGCAACTGAGGCAGAACCGGTTGCTATCACAAAAATTTATGAGAACGATCTCTTTGATACCTACCACGAAAAAATTATGCCGCCGCTTGAACCAAGTTATGTAAGCCAGATCCCTACGGCTCCTTCTCCTTCTGTCGTTACCGTGCCGGAAGACCCATTGGTACCGTTCTTGCCACCTCTCAAGATCACACTCAAAGGTATTATGATTCTTAATGATGAGAGTCATAACGTGGTGGTCATTGAAGATAACGCAACAAAGAAGGAACAAAACTACAAAGTAGGTGATGCTGTCGAGGATGCAGAACTTGTGAGAATCTTACATAACCGCGTCGTCCTCATCCGTTCAAATGGCCAATTTGAAACATTGTATCTGAGTGAAAAGGATATCGCTGACCCTGTTCTTGAAAATGATATGCGAGATGGATGGATCCAAACTGCTAAAAAAATAGATCCAGCTACGATTGAAGTCGATCCAACATCGTTTGTTGAAGTGGTGCAAACGCTTGCAGAGTTCATTGATATGTTTGATATCACTACCGTTTACAAGCGTGGAAAAAATATTGGATGCCGCATTGGAAAGATCGCTCCAGAAAGTCTACCAACAGTACTTGGGCTTGAACCGGGCGATATCATCCTCTCGATTGCCGGTATTCAAACAACATCAACCGACTCACGACTTCAGATTTTCAGACACCTGGCTCAACTAAAATTAGAAGATAGCTTCACCGTAACCGGTCAAAGAAGCGGACAGCTTTTTGCTTTCTCCATCGTTCTGAAAGACCTTAAAGATCCTCTAATCCTTCCTCGAAAACTGCTTGCACAAGAAGAGGAAAAGGTCGGCATACTCACCGGACCAAGCCCTGAAGAACTTGAACAGGAACGTATACAGATCTTGAAAGATCGCTACACCTTTGCACAAACAGCCCAAGACATTTTGATAGAACAACGCGAGCAGATGCTGACTAAAAGCAAAAAAGATAACGTAAAAAAACACCCACTTCCAAATGAATCGTGAAGCGCATGAATAAAAAACTTTTTCTCTTCCTTGGTATCTTGGCACAGGCTACCCCTGCAGGAAGCCAGCCTGAAGCACGTTCATTGTTAGGCGTATTTGAACAGAAAAAAGAAGAAACTTCTTCCACACAAGAAAAAAAATCATCCGGCCCAACACTGCCAACTCCCCCACCAGTCGACACAAAAGCACTCGCTTTTAAGCCAGAAGTAACGGCTCAGCCTGAACAGAACAACACTCCACAGCAAAAAACCCAACCTCAACCGCCAGTGGTAACTACTGAACAAAAGAAGCCTACACTACCGGAAGAAACAGCAGCTCAAAAAGCAAAACGCGCAGAACAGTCCAAAGAAGAGCAGAAGAAAGATCAACTCATCCGCTTCTATTTTGAAGATGCTTCATTGGAAAACCTTGTACGCTACATCGAAGAACTGTTCGCGATAAAATTCTTTGTTGATGATGACATTAACCCACCACCTCCAGGAGCTGGGCTCCTTAAAGGTAATAAGATCAGCTTTAAATCAAATAAGCCACTTTCACGAGCTGATGCGTGGGCACTCTTTCTTAAATTCTTAGACATGGCAGGGCTTGCGGTTATTGAAAGCCAAATTACTGGATTTTACCGCATCACCACCGTCACGAATGCAAACAAAGAAGTTCTTCCTACCTTCTTTAACACAAGTGTGGATGCGCTCCCTGACAACAACCTGAAGGTGCGCTATGTCTTCTTTGTAAAAAATACACCCCTTGCCACCATCGCAACGGTTGTTTCCCAACTTGCAAGCAGCACAGCACTTGTTGATACCTTTCCTGATCTTAACGCGATCATCGTTACTGATAAGGCGATCAACATCCGGTCGCTCATGAGAATTGTACAAGAACTTGATAAGGAAATGCCCGAAGCAATGTCTGTGCTACGTTTGAAGAAAGCTGATGCTACCGATGTGTACAACCTGTACACGGATCTAACAAAAACTGAAAGCCCACAAGGGGCAAGCCGCTTCATGGGACAAAAGGCACAACCTGATTCTCTGTATTTCCCTGCAAACGTTCGCTTGATTGTTGAACAGCGAACGAACTCGCTAATTTTACTTGGGCCTACAAAATCACTCGAAAAAATCGAGGAATTCATCACAAAAAATATCGATGTCGACCTTGATATGCCGTATTCGCCCCTCTACATTTATGAGGTCCAGTACCTGAATGCACAAAATCTCGCCACGCTCCTTACCAATGTTGTTTCGTTTGGATCGGGAACCTCTGCCGGTACTTTTGGGGGAGTAAGAAATGGAAACCAGTACTTTGGACCAATGACCATCAATGCTGAGCCTTCGGGAAACCGCATTATCATCAAAGCAGAAGAACGTGATTACAAAAAATTAATGCCTATCATTCAACAGCTTGATGTTTTACAACCGGAAGTCGCTATTGAAGTCCTCATCATTAACGTTTCATCCACTGACAACAAGGCACTCGGATCGCAGATTCGTAACAAAAATCCTAACATTCCTTTCCAAAATGTTAACATGCAAACATCCGGGTTTCCTGCTGCAGGAGGTAATGCTTCAGGACCGGTCATTAATGCAACAACCGGTTCATTACTTGGAAACTTAATATCTCTTGCAACTGGCGGTACCACGGGAGATGGTTCGACATATTTAACTATCGGTAGTCCTGTTAATCAGGCAGGAACCGCAGGTGGTGTGTGGGCAATCTTTAAGGCACTTTCATCGTTCACTGACACCAACATCATCGCAAACCCTTTCCTTCTTTCTACGAATAACTATGCCGCTTCCATCTCAGTTGGTACAACACGTCAGGTACAAACGGGTAGTGTTATCAGCTCGCAAGGTCCTACTGGTAGCTTCGGTTCTATTCCGGCAAACTTAACGGTCAATATTTTGCCTCAGATCAGCCTTGATAGCAGTGTTCAAATGGCGATCACCGTCAACTTGACCGACTTTACCGATGCAACCAACCAAGCAAGTGGTAACACCTTCACAAAAAGTGTCACAACCTCGGTGGCAGTAAAGAACCGTGAAATTGTAGTGCTTGGTGGTATCACACAAAATCAAGTCACCGATATTGAAACGAAACTACCTATTCTTGGTGATATTCCTCTTGTTGGATGGCTGTTCAAAAACAAGCAAAAAACAACTATCAAGACCAATATTCTCATCTTCATTTCTCCTCGTATTCTCACACTCAAAGATGAACAAAGTGTCGATTTCTACACCGTTAATAAGGCGCAAGAATCAAAAGATCTTTCACAAGAAATGGATTTCCCTGCAGACAAACGTGATCCTATCTCTCGCATGTTCTTTGGAACATCAAAAGAATCAACTGCCATTGAAAGATTCCTTGATAATGATCCAAGCATTGCTCATACACAGCAGATCATTAATAAAGCGGAAGCTGAATTAAAGGAAGAACGTAAGCAAAAACGAAAAGAGTTCCTTGCAAAACGCAAAAAAATCCGTAAATCAGAAAATGGATCTGGTGAACACAAAGAGTCACGAAGAGGTCGCTTTGGAGATTCTGCAAAAGCGAAAAATGCTGATAAACCCCAGACGATCAACGCCTCAGACCCCTCATCATCTACCACAGAGGCGGCACCGGACATCGCAGAACCAACGGGCAGGCGCGGGCGTTTCAAAAAAAATAGTGAGGAGCGCTCATGATGCTACAGCAGCTTTTCCTGCCTGACCGCGTAGGATCTTACTATGTGTTTGCCAAAAAAATTGTTGGGATTCATGTCAGTCAAACAAAAGTGTATGCAACAGTTTTAAAGGCTGAGGGCCGTACGCTCACGTTGCTAGAAACCTATTACCAAGACATTGTTCAAGATAAAGAACACCAACCAGAAAAGATCTCTGAGGCCCTTGCTGAACTTATGAAAAAAGTGGGCAAGTATGATTCACTTGTCACCACCCTTCCTAACTCATTTGTCATGTTTAAGGAATTGCGGTTTCCGTTCATTACCAAAGAAAAGATAGCGCTCGCACTTCCCTTTGAAATCGAGCCATTTCTCCCTTTTCCGCTCCAAGATGCCTTTTTTGATTTTTCCATCATTCACACCGATCTTGAAAAAAATTATTCCGATATCATAGTTGCAGCGGTTCAAAAACGTCATCTCTATGAACACCTTCATATTTTTTCAGCGGCTTCTTTGCACCACGAAACAGTCTCTGTTGATATGCTTGATATCTATGGACTTTACACGCAGGTCGCCCATCTCTATCCGCTTGAAGAAAATGGGGTCATCACCGTCTGGGACGACACCATCATTCATATAGCCCACATCCAACGGGGAATTTTAAAAGCGATTCGGTCTCTTCCAAAAGATCCTACCGATGAACGCAAGACCTGGCAGCGTTTCTTTTTTACACTCCAATCGTTTTCTCAGGAATATGGAAATCTCCAAAAAATTCTCTTTATGAACACTGACAAAACAACCATCCAGCAAGCACAAGAACAGTTGGGCATTCCATGTGATCTCTTTGATCTGAAAAAAGCACTGGCTACCTTGGGAATTACTGACAAAAGTCAAGGCGCTACTCCTCTTAATATTTTCAGCTTTGCAGCATCTTATCCTTCATCCTTTACCACCAACTTTACCCTGGCAACAGAACAGCAAGTTGAAAAGGAAACGAACCTTTTTAAGCAGCAGGTTATTGCCGCAGCAGGGCTTGCTACGATTTTATTGTGCGCAATGTCTATTCATACCGGCCTACAGGTCCATAAGCTTTCAACAGCGGTCAACACAACACGCGATTCGATTGTAAAAGAATTACGCAAAAGTTTTCCTACCATCAAATCAAATAACCTCACTCAGGTCATGAAGGCTGCAAAAATAGCTGTTACCAAAGAAGAAAGCATCTGGTTTTCCTTCTCCAACCAAACACGCAACTCATTTTTAAAATACCTATACACCCTCAGCACCAAAATAGAGCCTGAGGTCCTTGGGCTCCAGTTGAAAAAAATGGTCATAAATAAAGACAGTATTCTTTTTGAAGGAAGTGTCCGCAGCTTTGAAGCAGTTGCCCAACTTGAGCAAGAACTTAAAGATACACAACTTTTCATTCATGTTCCCGATTTGCAAAGTAAAGACTTCATTGTTCCTCTCACTCTCAGCCGGCAAGGAGGTTCCGCATGAATTTTTTTGATAGACTAAAAGAGTTCGCTCTGCCCTTAGAAACTTCCGAATTTTACCGTAACCTAGGAATTTTTCTTGGGTCATTGGTCCTGATTACGGGGGGGATCATGTATTACCACCACAGCGCTACCTCAGAATTAAGAAGCTCACTTCAGCGGATTCACAAAACCCAACAAGAAGCAAAGCAGATTTTAGAACGATTAAAAGCGGTTAAAAAGCGGCAAGAAGAAGTCGATACCGTTCTTGAAGAAGATAAGAATTTTAAGCTGAAAAGTTTCTATGATGAAACAATTCAAAGACTTAATCTTTCATCCTACCAAGTAAAAGAGGCAGAAGTTTCAGAGGATGTTTTGCAAAAAACCTACACCGAGATAAAAATAAGCACTCAACTACGTGGTGTTTCTAC
The DNA here is from genome assembly GCA_964604015.1 of uncultured Pseudomonadota bacterium. Lineage (GTDB taxonomy): Bacteria > Babelota > Babeliae > Babelales > CAIQNR01 > CANNBR01. The sequence continues at coordinate 16,505 of CAZRXF010000012.1, read as the reverse complement.
CAAACAACTGTGTGAACTTCTCCAGGCACTTGAGCAAAAAACGCGTGTCTACACAAAAGAACTAACGATTCTCAAAAAAAATGATTCCCTTGATGTTACACTTACCATTGCAACGTTACTAAAATCACAGACCGCCAAGAAGGGGTAATAGAGAGGACTTGTACTATGATGAAACTTTCTACAACTATTTTTTTATCGTGCCTTCTTTCTCTGCCTGTAAGTCTTTATACATCTACGGCCTCGATTGACGATCTATCAGCTTCACTTGATTACCGGAAGCCAGCAAAAAATCACGCTTTAACAAAAGATACTCCCGCACCTTTGATCAGCAGTAAGGGGCAGAAAATCTGGTTTAAATTCAACGATGAACCGCTTTCAGACATTGTGAACTATGTTGCGAACAACAAGAACATGAACGTGGTTTTTCCTGGTCAGGGGCAAGATCCTACGTTTTTTGCAACTAAGGTCACCTACCAATTTCCTGAAAGAATCTCTGTCGATGACGCTTATGAAAAGATGCTTTCACTTCTGAAAATGACCGGCTATCTTTTTGTTCCCCAGGGAGAGTTTTTTTACATCACCAAAGTTGATACGAACCTTAACAAGCAAACCTATCCTCTGTATGTCAACACACCACCAGAAGATCTTCCCGATACCAACCAAATGATCCGCTATATCTACTATTTTGCCAACATTCAGGTCCCCAGCTCGTCAGGTGGTGGATTTGGTGGTGGCGGATCAAATGCACTTCAAACCTTTCTTTCTGATGTACTAAAGACTCCCACCTACCTGGTAGAGCCCACTACCAATGGCATCATTTTTACTGACTATGCCCGCACCATCAAATCAGTTATGGAAATCATTAAAGAAATCGATTCTCATGGATTTACTGACGCAATCGAAATTTTGCCACTCAAATATACCGATGCTACAACCATTACCAATCTTTTCATGACCCAACTTATTGCAAGCGCTGGACAAGGTTCTGGTAGCAGTGGTGGCGGCGGATTTGGCCAACAACAACCTGTTGCTCCTCAAAGTGCACCTTCAACTGCTTCATATTTTGCTCCAACAACCAAAATTGTTCCTGAACCACGATCTAACTCGCTCATCATTATGGGAAAGAGCGATGCTATCAAACGAGTCAAAGAATTCACGCTTAAATATATTGATATTCCTCTTGATAGTGGAGACTCAGTTCTTCACATCTACCCGCTTCAATATTTGAATGCCGCTAATTTTGCCCCTATTCTAACGCAAATTGTTGCCGCCCAATCAAGTGGCTCTTCAAGTAGTGGTTCTGGTAACTTTGGAGGAAGCACGGGACAATCGAGCGGAACAACCAACCCCAATGCTGGAAAGCAGTACTTCACTGGAGTTATTGTACAAGCAGAAGTAACTACTCCCCCTGCATCAACAGCACAACCAACATCTTCAGGAGGAACAACCCAGGGAACAACCCCGCAAGCTGCGCAACAAGGGGGAAACCGACTCCTAATTGCTGCTATTCGGGAAGACTGGATTCGCATCAAACAACTCATTGCCGACCTTGATCGCCCACAACCACAAGTTGCTATTGAAATGCTCATTGTCGATTTCACGCTAACCGGAGGATTGACCCTGGGAAGCCAAATACGTAACAAACAGGGGATGTTCCCACAAGGCGTCTATGCACAAAACTCCATTTTAGGCCCCATTCAACTTAACAATCCAACCAACCCTGCATTCGATGCACTGATGGCAAACTTGCTGCAAGTACCTGATAGCAGTGGAAACAACCTTGCAACGTCTGAAGGTACTAACGCCCAAGGGAATAATATTCCGGTTCCTCAAGGAACATTCATCCTTTCCCTGCAAGACAATGCGCTGACCGGGATTGCGTGGGTTATGCAGGCACTGACCAGTTATACGAGCGCCAAGATTCTCTCCCACCCATTTACCGTAACTTTAAATAACCAGGCAACTTCCTTTACTGACAATGAAACACGATTGCTCCCGGGAAGTGCCACCGTTAAAAAAGGTGCAACGGTAACTCCGCTCGATCCTGTTACAGCCGCCTTGCAACTTAACATCACCCCCATGATTAATGGAGACAGCTACATCAATCTCGGGGTTAATCTCACGGTTAACGAATTTTCCACCGGTAACTCACAGATCACGCGTACGATTCAAACGAATGCCAATATCAAAGATGGACAAGTCTTGGTACTTGGCGGACTTACCAAAACAACCATGGCCCACACAGATTTAGAAACTCCAGGCCTTGCAAGCATCCCTGTTATTGGGTGGTTGTTTAAAAAGAAAACAAAAGGTCTTATAAAATCAAACCTTGCTGTCTTTATCTGCCCCCGTATCTTACAAAGTACTAACGGCTACAGCGATTCATTTACTGCAGAAAAATTTACTCTTGCAAACGCTGCCGTTGATATCGATAAAAATTTCTATGCCCTTAAAGACCCGATAACTCGTTGGTTCTTTGGCACTTCACATGAAATCACCAATCATCAGAAGGTTTCCGATTTTATCAACAGGAAACAGTTTGTCATGGAAAAGCATTACCAAAAAGATACCCCCGCCGTAACAACAGTGGCAACAGCACCAGTTCCTCCAACGGTCCCTATGCCCACCGTACCTGTTGCACCAAAACTTGCTCAAGCACCACGCAATGCTCAATCAACCGCCGTTATGGCTCGTACAAAGACGCAAAACTCAGACAAAAAGGCACCAATCGACAAACAAGAGACGTTGATTCTTGCGCATAAGGACAGCAAGGAACAAGAAGAACTCAAACGGCTCTTCTCCGAATTTAAAAAGAATGATCCTATGCGCGATTTAATAACTCAGACGACAGCAGGTCTTCTATAAAAAGAAGTCTGTTATATTTGGAAACATGCTCACCACGGCACAACCCCCCTACTTGCACCTGTCCTGCACTTGTTCCAACCGCCAAATCAGCGAGAATACTTTCCCCAGTTTCGCCACCACTTGCAGCAATCACTGTATTGAGCCCTTGATTTTGGCAGGTACTGATCGACTCTAAAAATTCTGTAACGGTTGAGCTTTCGGTCAAACGCAACACCGATGCATTTACAAAGACCTGAGCGGTTAAGCCTTGAAGAAGGGTAGAATTATGAATAAACCCTTCATTACTTGCTACCTGAATCGTAGTGCCTAACGAACCAAAAAGAGATGCATATCCTTCCGTATCACGCCATGAAAGACCATTTTCGAGAGAATAAAGAGGATAGGAATCACATAACTTTTTGTAGAGAGAAATCAGTTCATCCGCTGTTTTGTAGACAGATTCCCATTCGTAAAGGCGTCTTGCTTGATCAAAAAATTGGTCTGCCCCGACATCAATTCCTAAAACAAAAACGCCGTCCATCCCGGTATTTGCAAGCGCCTCCATGATAATTTCAAACGGTTCTTGGAAATCTTTGTAAAAAGAGAAAAGACCTCCACTATCAGCAGTAGCTACAACCTTGTCACGACTTTTTAAAAGCCGTGCGCACTCGTGAACTACCGTAGCTGCGTATTCAAGCGCTATGCGAAAATTCTGAGCCCCAACAGGAACAAGCATAATATTTTTAAAAGGAAGCCCATTCTGTAGTTTCTTGCCGCCACTTACAACATTTACCAAGGGAAAAGGCAGAGAAACTGATGCCGATCCTTTTAATTGCGCTACGGTCTCAAAAACCTCCAGTTGTTCAACGGCCGCTTGTGCCTTACATACGGCCAAGCTAGCTGCAAGGGTCACATTTGCACCCAGATTCTTTTTTTCAGCCGTTCCATCAAGCTCTGAAAGAATCGCATCGAACACATGTACTTCTGGGACTTTTCCAAGAAAAGCGGGGGCAACCACAGACTCAAGAGCATAGACAGCTTTTTGTAATCCCTGTCCTGCACAGCGTTGGCCCCCATCTTTCAGAATGAAAACCTCTTCCTGATTTATATCAGGATCAGATGCAACAGACGCTCCCACTAATGTTCCATCCTCAAGAACAATCTCACAAGAAAGAGCAGGGACACCGCAGGAATTAATAATTTCTCGGCCAAACACCTTACTAATCTTCATGACTCTCCTTCTTTAGTTTGCCTATTTTTTTTCAGCGCCCCCGTCCTTTACTGAAGGAACAATCATGACGCCACATTCTTTAAGTACGTGTGCCGCCACAGGGGTTGGTGAATGCATCATAGCATCATATCCCCGCTGAGTTTTAGGGAATGCTATGACTTCTCTGATTGAGGCAGTGTTTGAAAGGATCATAACCAATCGGTCTAACCCAAGAGCAATACCGCCAGAAGGTGGAAAACCGTACTCTTGCGCCTCCAAAAAGAACCCGAATTTATCTTGAATTTCTTTTTCTGTAAGACCCAAAAGTTCAAAAACTTTATGCTGCATTTTTTTGTCATGGATTCGAATAGATCCACCACCCACTTCAGAACCATTACATACTAAGTCGTATGCTTGAGCCTTCATCTGCTCAGGCGCAAGGCTTTCCCACCCTGCCGTAGGCTGTGTGAATGGATGGTGAGCAGAACTCCAAGCCTTTCTTGTTTCATCCCATTCAAGCAGAGGGAAGTTAACAATCCAGGAAAAATGAAGGGTGTTTGGCTTTATCAACCCTAGTTCATGTGCAAATGCATTTCGCAATTTACCAAGAACGGGCCATGCTTCCTTAAATGTTCCAGCCACAATAAAGAGCGTATCACCTTTTTTTACGTCCTTAATGGCACCCTTAATTTTTTCAAGAAAGTCAGCGGGTAAGAATTTTGAAACAGGCGATTCGATAGTACCGTCTTGGGCAAAATGAATGTACAACAGCCCCTTAGCACCTAAAGCTTTGGATTTTTCGACCCATCCTTCAAGTTCTGACCGGGTAAACTTTTTGTCTTGAATATGGAGAGCTCCAATTCTTCCACCCTGCTGCACAACAGTTTCCAAGAAACTTAATTTTACATCCTTAAAGATCTCGGTCAGGTCGGTGATAGGAAGTTCATACCGCAAATCAGGTTTATCTGACCCAAAAAGGGCAAACACATAGTCATAGGTAAAAACAGGAAGTGGTAGCTTGATTTCAATATTAAAAAGCTTCTTGAAAACGTACGCAAGCATACTTTCAGTAAGGCCACGTACATCCTGCTCTTCCACAAATGACATTTCCACATCAAGCTGCGTAAACTCAGGCTGTCTATCAGCACGCAAATCTTCATCCCTAAAACAACGCGCTATCTGAAAGTAACGTTCAATACCAGCGGTCATCAAAAGCTGCTTGTAAATCTGTGGCGATTGAGGAAGCGCATAAAACGTTCCTTGATGTAGGCGACTTGGCACTAAAAATTCCCGTGCACCACCCGGAGTATTTTTAGTAAGAATAGGGGTTTCAACTTCAAAAAAACCATTTTGTACAAAGAATTCGCGCATGGTGAAAAAGAGCATGCTTCGAAACGCAAGACGATGCTGCATCACAGGGCGACGCAAATCAAGGTAGCGATAACGAAGGCGCAATTCCTCATCAATATCATCTTCTTCCAGAGAAAACGGGATCGTTTTTGAAGGATTAAGAATAGACATAGATTGAATTTGAACTTCAATTTTTCCGGTTGGCATCTTATCATTAACCTGCCCTTTTTCTCGGGCGATTACTTTTCCTGTTGCAGTAATGACAAACTCAGACCGCAGGGATTCTGCTAAAATATGAGCTTCTTTGGAGATATCCGCGTTAAACACAAGCTGAACGATGCCACTTCTATCACGCAAATCGATAAAGATAAGGCCACCATGATCGCGTCTATGGGCAACCCATCCATTGAGAACAACTTCCTTGCCCAACATTTTTTCCGTAACGCCACCACATTCACTTGTACGTTTCCACGCTGCCATAGTACTCATACCCGATATCCTTATCTACTCAGATCTGAAGAAAATTTTAGTCTATCACAATCTCTCAACAAAAAAAGGGAGGCCTTTTTGGTAAGGACCTCCCCAACTTAGCTCTTCTAGGGCACGTTTAGAACGAATACCCCATAGCAATACTTGCACTGTACGCTACATCATTCCCTATCAAAGGAAGATTTTGTAGGTCAGCTAGAGGGCCAGCCGCATAAGGTGGAAGATTCCTCATAATCGTCGCAATGGCAGACGCAAGCGCCGAACTTTGGTCTGCAGAGACCGGTTTTCCTTTAATATCTGCGTAATGTTGCCCTGGCACAAAAAGACCAATACCACCTGTGATGGAAAGGCTTTCTGAAAGATTCACCACAAAGAAGGTATTTGCTTCAACACCAATCTCTTTGCTTGCAGGTTGCTTACTTGTCTGGCCCGTCATAAGGTCAAATTTATTACTTGCCACATCTTGCCAATACATGATCACGTTCGGATTAATATTCCACTTAGATTTTGCCTTTTGTGGTGCATACTTAACACCCATACCGTAAAAGATAACGTTACTGAAATTATCAACAGTCACAGCAAAATCATCACCAGTATTAGGAATATCGAGTGGACGTGTAATCAAACTTGTCATACCAAAGAAACTCAGTACTCTTTTCCCAGCATACAGCTCCTGAAATGGAATAAATCCATTGTAGTTACCATCAACTGAAACATCATTCGGATCTTTCAAATTCGCATTAGGATTTTGGTCACCACTTGCCATTCCCCACGTTGCACTCACCACCAATTCTTTTGGTACAAGCCAATAACTCGCATCCCCAACCCACATGTATCCCCTGAATTGTGTCGTGTACGGCATTCTATAACGAGTCAAACTATTGTAGAGCGTAGGATTACTTGTTCCTGCAATCGGCTGCCCATTTGAAACTGCCCCTGGAGCAACATTGGCGATAGCTTTTTTCTGGGCAGAATTTTGTGGATCATACAACACATTATTTGCTGCCGTTGGTGTTGTCACATTTGGATCAACATTAAAAACATCACTGTAAACAAAGCTGTAATACCCACCGGTATTCACACTATTGATCTGGTTTCGGTCCCATCCTTTTACATCTTGATGACCAAAGTTACTTGCACAATCAAAACCAACTTCCAGCGATTCTGTTACTAATTCGCAAGCAAATCCACCAGTTCCTAAATTCGATTTTGCATCGCAGAAGTATTCAACTTTTTGTTCAGGATCATGGTGATACATAATGTAGGGCTCAAAACTTAACTTTCTATCTTCTTCAACCATCGGTGTTATTAAAAAGCGAGCAGCTGTCACAAAGCTAATATCTCCCGCGCCTCTCCAGGGAGCCTTCTGGCTGGTACCAAATGACTTCAATTGAGTTGGTAAAATCGTTTCTCTCAGGCTCGTGCTTTTATTACTCAAAACGGAAAGGTAAGTGTCATACGACATAAAATCTTTAATCAACCCACCGGAAACCTTCACGCCCCATGCATATTGGTCAACAGAGTTATCTTGGAAGAAACCAAGAAGTGCCGGATTTACTGAGTAAGCATCGCCCAATGAAATACCACGTCCAAGAATAAATGAAAACGAGCCAATCGTCAGTGTTTGCTTCAACACATTTTCCATGTGACACAATTTTGACATATCTGCTTCAACCCAGGCTTCACGTATCCAGACCATGTTGGGCCCGATGGTATGGAAGTGACTTGTTGCTGTACCATCAAGCGTTTTAAGAAATGCATCGTCAGTGAAGATCACTCTATGATTTCCCCACACGACCTTGTTACGCAGTGTAACTTTCGACTGAGACGTCGGTGTCTTGGTAAGAAGTGAAATATCTACTTTTGTTTTATTTGCAAATAAGTCGTCTGGGACATTGCTATTGAAAAGGACCCCATTAATATCAAGCTCAGTTGTTGTCTCTATCTTCCCTATGATAGATGCCTCGTAATCGCCATTTTTAAAATAAAGATTCGGATTTTTCCCCTGCACATCATCATTTATCAAAAAAAGCATCAAAGCTACCAGAGGTAACTTTCGCATCACATCCATAGCAGGCTCCCGGTACAAATAAAGGGGGTTAGTTTCTTAAGATCACGCGTAAAATGGCTTTGATTGTACGTTTTGATTTTTATTTGTCAAGCACACGCGCGCACCTATTGCTCAAAATGACGGATAGAGGAGCCTTCACGAAAGATGAAAAAATGGATATAAAAATAAAAAGGGCGACTTACGTCACCCTCAGAGTTTTTTAAGTGAGTATGATTACGACAAACCGCAAGTAGGAAGATCTAACGTATCGTCCCCTGGCTCACGAATCGCAATTTGTTTAACAAGATCACGCATGTCAGGATCAAGACCTTTGTAGGTCAAAACCCTCTCAGCAATAAGTTTTGTCATGAAATAAAAATTCTTGTAAAGAGCAACTTGCCACAGATGAAAACATGCCTCACTTGAAGAAAGAGAAGTTTTTTCACCCGTAGCAAGTAACTGATACAAAAGCACATGGTCAAAAGCAGCTATCCCTTCATACGGGTGCCCTGAATAGTAAAATCCTCCAGGAAGACCGTTTGTGATGGTATTGAGCAAATCAATAATTGAGAAAACGTTCTCATGAAGCCCTTCTCGCAGTTTGTCTCTGACAATTTCACTTTGCGGGGCCTTAAGGGAAGTGTCATTGTGGTAATCAAAGTTAATGTCTGAAAATTTCTGAACCTCCGCATAGGTATCCTTCCCAAGGAGTGGGTGAATATCTGGCCAATTAAGAAGAGTTCGTATGTTTTTTCCTCGTGTCGAAGCAAAAATATAGTCTGCCAAAGTCAGTAAGCAAAAAGCTTCTGCCTTATAAAGATTAAGGGCTATTTTGCGGCGTTTAAGAATTTTAGGCTCTGCATCAGCCATTGCAAAACTATTTGTCGGATTAGAAATCCAGTTAATCGCCTTACTGATGTTTTCTGCTACCTCATAAGGAGTAATTTCTTTTTTCTTTTTTTCTTTTACGGTTCCTTTTTTCTCTTTCTTTTTTACGCCCTCTTTTTTTTGCCCCTTCTTTTCTGTTGTCTGCAACGCTTCATGCTGCTTTTGAATACCTGCCCCCTCGCAGCTAAAAACCACCAACAACAAGAGAAGTTTGCTCAGTTTTTTCCCCATACTTTTCCTTCCTTTTAAAAACAAACTTAAAACTGACATAAATGCCAGGCTACAAAAACAAAGCCGTAGGAAAAAGCATCTATCCTGATTATTCTCAACAGCAATATCATAAAACGTTGTAAGAGAAAGGAAAACTATGCACAAGCACAAGCTTCTCCTGGGAGCTCATATCTCCATAGCAGGTGGTCTTGAAAAAGCACTCATCCGAGCCACTTCAATTGACTGCACAACCCTGCAAATATTTACTAAAAGCAATCGCCAATGGGCCCCGCAAGAACCAACCAAGGAAGAACGCATTCTTTTTTCTAAAACAAAAAAAGAGACCGGTATTTCGAGTATCATTGCTCATGCCAGCTACCTTATTAATATGGGATCACCAGATCCTGACATCCACAGAAAATCGGTTATCGCTGCAACCAAAGAACTGCAGGTTTGCGAAGATCTTGAAATTCCCTACCTTGTGATCCACCCCGGTTCTTATACAACAGGAACTCCAAAACAAGCCATTGAAGGAATTGCCCAAGGAATCGAAAAAATTTTGCATCACGTTCCAGGCTCTTCCATGATTTTGCTTGAGACCATGGCAGGACAAGGGACAACTGTTGGGAAAACTTTTAAAGAGCTTGCTGCCATTCGTGAGCTTATTTCGCAAAAAAATCGTGTTGGGATTTGTCTTGATACGTGCCACGTTTTTGCAGCAGGCTATGACATTTCAAAACCGGAAGGATACGAGACCCTCTGGAAAGACTTTCAACATGATATCGGTCTCTCTCACCTTAAAGCCATCCACATGAATGATTCAAAAAAGGAATGTGGCAGCCACGTTGACCGCCATGAAGATATCGGGAAAGGAGAAATAGGCCTTACAGGGTTCCGTCTTTTAATGAATGATGAACGCCTTTTTTCAGTTCCTAAAATCTTAGAAACACCAAAGGCAGATCTTCAGGATGATGCTCGAAACATGGCGACTTTGAAAAAACTACTTTCTGATAAAAGCAAGCGAGAACTTGGCCTTTAATCCCCCTGAAAAAAGAAAAATGAGAAAAAGGCCCGTGGCGTACACCCACTCGACATCTCTTTCTCATTTTTACACGCAGTGTTTTTACCCAACCACCCTACACTTAAGGAGGGAATGTTTTGTAAAAGTATCCCTAGTTTGTTGCAATCAACCCAAAATGCAACACCTAAAAAAGCAACATGATCGCAACAACAAAAAAATAACTAGAACCGTCATTTTTAGCCCATAAAAAATATCAGCAACAACAAACTTTTAAAAAACAACAAGCCGTTGTTTGTTTCTTTTTATTTTTAAAGAAGACAAAGAAAAAGAAAAAAAGCAGCGCCAAGAAGCAAAATAGACGCTTGATACCAAAAAGTAAGAAGACTCGTACTCATCACCAGAGCAAGAAGCGAACACAACATTCCTAACGATCCAGTCACTCGGAGAATTTTTTTTACCCCCCATCCCCTTCTTTTAAACCACAAGGCAAAATGGTGAGGACTTCCGTAATAAAACGGAATACCAAGATAGCTCCTAATTATCATGAGGGAACACAGCTCAAAAATAGGCACAAAAAGTATGACGCATGGTGCAATTAAAGCCGGCCATTGTGCTACATTCCCCCACCCAAAAAGAAAGGGTGTGGTTGCTAAAACACCACCAAGGAAGAGTGACCCTGCATCTCCTAAGTAAATGGAAGCCTTTGGTCTATTGTAGAAAAAGAAACCAACGAGCACACCCAAGAGAGGCAAAAAAAGCCTATACTCCCCCCACAAAACAGACATTCCCCACAATGCGCACAGTGAAACTGATGTTGCAAGCCCATCCATAATATCAATGAGGTTTAGGGCATTGATGATGGCAAGCATCCACCAGAGAGCAAAAAATACCCCAAGAAAAGAAAACAGGGGTGTATGATCAGGCAAAAAAGGAAACAGTGTTCGCAAAAGTGATTCTTTGAAAACACACCCAGCATTCACAAAAAACAAACACGCTATTGCCTGAATCATAAGTTTTTTTAATGGCGAGATAGCAAAAATGTCATCCATAAGCCCCCCGACAACCAAGATGGTTATGCCTATAAAATAGAATCTAAGAGAGCTTTGATCAAAAACAGAAAATCCCGGCAGAAACCCGTAGGAAATAAGAGAGGCACAGTAGACGGCAATACCACCAAGATATGCAGTTGGCTGGGTGTGAACCTTAAGTGCTCCATTGGGAACATCAAGAACCCCTACTTTGTGAGCAACGTAACGAAAAAAGGGAACAAATAGACAACTTAGAACACAGGGAAGAAGAAAGTACGAGAGTGTGTAACTATTGAGTAATCCATCTCCGGCATTATCCACCATATGGAGCAACATACTCTCCCTTTCTCCTTTTTTACGAATATTTTCAGGGAACTATTAAGCGGCAACTTCCAAGAAGCACTCCACTCTATCATCAACCAACCAGTCTTCAAATCCATCCACCAAGAACGCACATTCAAAGCCTGTATGGACTTCCTTAACACTCTTTTTATCGCGCTGCAGACTTTTGATCTTTCCTTGTCCCACAACTTTTTTGCCACGCCAGATCGTTACGAGCCCTTTATCAGAGAATCGTCCATCACGTATGTATGCACCTGCCACAACCCCAAATTTCTTAACGACAAAGACTTTAAGAACGGTTGCTTCACCGATCTTTGTTAAGACCTTTTTAACCTCTTCATGCTTTTTTGCATATGCTTCAAGGTCTTCAAAAAGACGATAAATGATATCAAATAAATGAATGTCGATCTTTGCTTTTCTACCGTGCACCAGCGCATTAGAGTCGGCCTTTACACCAAATCCAACGACATATGCCTGAGCGTTTTCAGCAAGGAGCATATCGTTTTCCGACACGTTACCTACGCCACTGTGAACAATAAAAAAAGGCTTTTCTGTCTGCTTTGAAAGTTTCTCGATACCATCAAGAACAGCTTCCAATGATGCATTACCTTCGGCTTTTACCACAAGATTCAAAACACCACCAGCAACTGATTGAGCTGAATACGTTGATCTACGAGAAGATTGAGAAGGCGCTTCTTCACGCAACGATCTAAGCTTTCGATAGTCTCTTTCTTCAACAACCTTAAAGAAGGTTCCAACACCAGGAAGAGAATCAAACCCTGTTACAACAACAGGCACAGAGGGCCCAACGCTTTGTTGTAAGGTGCCGGAAGAATCCTTGAGTGAAATTACTTTGCCATACGCATCGCCCACTGAAAAGAAGTCTCCCACTTTCAATGTTCCATGACGGCAAATAACCGTTGCAACAGGTCCACGCCCTTTTTCGATACGTGATTCAAGCACATATCCTTCTGCGGGTTTATCCAAATCGCCCTGCAACTCCATCATCTGGGACTGCAAAATAATCATTTCCAGAAGCTCGGTAACCCCTGTTCCCTCTTTTGCAGAAACGGGAACACAGATAACAGTACCACCCCATTCTTCAGGAAGAAGATCGTACTGAGAAAGTTGTCTTTTCACCGATTCAAGGCGCGTTTTATCAACTTTATCAACCTTGTTAATCGCAACAATGATAGGAATCTCAAGGGTTTTGAGCGCTTTTATACATTCCACTGTTTGCGGCATAACACCGTCATCAGCAGCAACAACAAGCACTGCTATGTCAGCTATAAAAGCCCCACGTCTACGCACTTTCGCAAATGCTTCATGACCAGGTGTATCCAAGAAAACAATGTTTCCTTGCGGCGTTTGCGCCTCATACGCACCCAGATGTTGGGTGATACCACCCTTTTCGCGAGCAGCAACACGAGTTTTTCGTATGTAGTCGAGCAACGTTGTTTTTCCATGGTCAACGTGCCCCATGACAACCACAATCGGAAGTCGCTCTTTACCAACACTTGCCACACGCAACGAATCAGCCGCACCAGCAACTTGTTTCGAGGATGTTGGCTTGACCACTTCTAACCCATAGACCTGTGCCAACTCAGTCACTTGCTCAACTGAAAGCAAATGGTTTTTTGTACACATAAATCCTTGCCTGAGGAGCGTAACAATAACCTCACTCACCGGCTTTGCTGATTTTACCGCAAAATCTCCAACCGTCATCGGCTCTACAACCAAAGGCCCCACTGGTACTTTTTTATCTTCCTGTATGAAGCGAGGTTCTGAGTATGTTTTTTCTGTTTTTTCAGGAATGTGACGTCCCGATGATATTGTTTTTTTTACCAGAGGCTCGCGCATAGGAGGCCTTTCTTTACGGGGTGGAGAAACAACCGCAGACTCCTGAGGAGACACCTGAGCTTTAACAATAGTTGTTTCAAGTTCCACCTTGTTGGGAGCACTAGGAGCGTTTTTTTGAAGGTATTTTTTTTCTAAAAGTACGAGCATTTCTTGTGTGATAACAGCCATATGACTTTTACAATCCACACCCTGCGAATGCAAGAAGTCGAGCAGATCTTTTGTTGGTATATTGTGCAGCTTGGAAAACTCATAAATACGCATACTCACCCATCATCGCACTACAAATGCATCAAAATTCTGCACTTAATTTTTTATCAAGATCTTCCGTTTGAGTTTGAACCAACTCTATCTGAACACCGACCAGTTGGGAAGCTAAAGTAATATTCTGCCCCATCTTACCAATCGCAAGAGAACGCTGATCATCATCAAGCCATACCCGCGCAACTTTTTCGTTCACAGAAAGTTCAACTCGGTTTATTTCCGCTGGTTTAAGAGCGTTTTTCACAAGGACCTCTTGATTATCAGTCCATGCAATAATATCAACTTTTTCTGTTCCCAATTCCTTCAAAATCGGCTTAATGCGAACACCGCCGACACCCACACAGGTCCCCACAGGGTCAATGTTTGAGTCATTTGAAGAAACTGCAATCTTCGTCTTATACCCTGCAATGCGAACAATTTTTTCAATGTTCACCAGTTTTTCAAAAACTTCAGGAATCTCTAACGCAAATAATTTTTCAACAAAGGCGCCAGAGGCGCGATCAAGGATAAGCTGGTTTTCATTGCGAGGCTGCTCAAGAACTTCTTTAAGAAGCGCCCTTACTGGGTAACCGGCTGAATATTTCTCCCCGGGAACACTCAGAGAACGAGGCAGAAACGCAAGATAGTCTTGAATTTTTACCAACACGCCATTTTGCTCAACCTTGTGAATAACGCCCTGCAGAATAGAACCTTCCCGGCTCTTAAACTCGTTGTAAACTTCAGAAGCTTCAATTTCTTTAATTTTCTGAGCGATAACTTGCTTTGCCCGCATAATTTCGATGCGACCAATGACTCCATCAAAAACAAACCAGGCTTTATCGCCAGCTTCAACGTCCTTGTGGGTGACGCGAGCTTTTCTTAACGAGATCTGCGTATCTTCGTTCTCGACTTGAGCGACAACTTCTTTTTCAACCTCGGTGACAAGCTCTCCCGTCTTTTTATCAAAACGAACGTTGAAAACCACGTCAGGGTAGCGCTTTTGAAAAGCAGCAAGCATGCCCTCACATACGATGGCGGTTAAGACGTCTTTATCAAGACCTCTTTCTTCTACAAGCGCCTCTATAACTTCAAAAAGTTTCACCTAATATCCTGCCCTAGGGTTAATTCAGAAAAGATTGCTTTATTTAAACTTCAGACAGTCAGTAGCTTACCACAACGGAAGAAAATGAAAACTGTCTGTTTTCTCTGACAAGTAGAAATACGATTTGGTTGATGGATAAAAATCTGCATTTTGAGGTCGCTTATTATTATATATAAATATATATCTTAAGTTGGTAATGATAGATGGGGGCAAAAAATGTGGATAACTTGGGCCTTGAAGTGGCCAATAAACTAACTAGATCGAATTATTCGTTCTCAAAAAAAATGTGGATAACCTGTGGATAACCTGTGGATAACTTGGGTAAAAATGTGGATAACTTTGTAAGTATCTTTCTACTCATTGTTTTCGAAGGATTTATTATAAAATAAGCTCACTGAATAAGGTTTTTCAAAGGCGCAAAAAAGTACGGCTTTTTGAGTTATCCACAGGTTATCCACAGGTTATCCACAGGTTATCCACAGGTTATCCACATCGCAGGCTGAATGGAAAGCGCTATTTTAAGCTTGCTTTTATAAAAACCATTTATTTTTTATTTGAAATTGCAAGGTCATAGGCAGCCTGAAGATCATGAACAAGCGTTTTAAGCTCTTTTGGATTACGCAGTATGTACGCTGGATGATACGCAGGAATGAGCGTTATGGATTTATACGACTGGGCGATACCTCGTATTTTTGATATTCCCGTAGTGGTTTCAAGAAGAAGGTTTGTTGCGCTGGAGCCAAGGGTACAGATAACTGAAGGAGCTATGATTTTGATCTGTTTTTCAAGAAGAAGCTTGGTGCATATAGCTGATTCGTGTGGCAGTGGGGCTCGGTTTTGAGGAGGGCGACATTTTACAATATTGGTGATGTAGAGGTTTTTTTCATCAATATCCAATGCTTCAAGTGTCTTGCTGAGCAATTTTCCTGAGCGGCCTACAAAGGGTTGTCCTTGCATATCCTCATCTCTGCCTGGTGCTTCCCCAATAAGAAGAAGATGCGCGTCTGGATTTCCTCTGCCAAAGACTACGTGCGTTCTTCCCAAGGTGCCAAGAGGGCATTGAGTGCAGTTTTTATAAGGAGCGTAGAGTTCATCAAGGCAGAGTTGTTTGATTTCTTTTCTTGTCATAAAGGTGCCTACTAAGTCAGAAGGGCGATAAAACGGTACTAGTCTACTTTTTATAAGCAGAAACGTAAGCCTTCAAAAAGGCATACCATTGTGTTTGTGCTGCAAAGCAACATCGTTTGTAGGATGAATGAATGGTATGTTCTGGAAAGTAGATAGAAAGCCCTTTTGCATAAGGATAGGCTGTCCCAACAATGTTTGCTGATACAAGAGCTTCGATAAGGTTTTTCGCTCGTGCAAGATTATGTTTTGTTTCATCGACAAGAGGGCAAGATGGCAGTTGTTCAAGATTTGTATAGAGGTTATGGCAGAAGTGATGAAGATCTATAAATTCTGGCTCGTCAAAGTAGGTGCATAAATGCTTGTTTCTGCTCACCTTTACTGAAAGTTTTAGTCGTTTGTTTTCGTTTTGTAAGAGCTTTTGAAGGGAAGATGCGATATCTGATGTGCACTGAACAAGCTCCTGTATATGAGTAAGAAGAAGACTTGAGAGGGTAAAGTCGGCGATCTTTTGATAGACCTTGTAGTAGGCGTCAACAATCTGCTTTCCTAGCTGTTCTGGTGAAAGTGTCTCTGATAAGAAGGGGGTAAGCACATATGAATAGTTCCATCCAGTCCCTCTTTCTACATCTTGAGAGGCAACCATAACATGGGCATAGGGCTCTAATGCAAGAGCAACCTCTATCATCGACATAAGACAAGCATCAAAGCCAATCAGGTCAAACTTTTTGTTTTGAAGGGAGCTA
>CAZRXF010000011.1:0-10786 GCA_964604015.1 uncultured Pseudomonadota bacterium | reverse complement strand
TGTGGAAGATATTGCCAAGGTCAAGCTTGTTGATCTGAATGCTGTCGATCTTGAAGCAGCCAAAAAGGTTGTTGCAGGAACTGCTCGTAGCATGGGCGTGGAAGTTTTAGAAAGCTAGTTTGGTTTAGGCAAGGAAGAAGCAATTATGAAACGAGGCAAAAAATATAAGAAAGCCGCTGAAGGTGTCGGGAGGACGAAATCTTTCTCTCTCGATGAGGCAGTTGCTCAACTAAAGGAACGAGCTTTCGCCAAATTCGATGAAAGTGTTGATGTCAACATTAATGTAGGCATTGACCCTTCCAAGGGTGATCAAGTGGTAAGGGGCTCTGTTGTGCTTCCTCATGGCAACGGCAAAAAGGTACGCGTCGTAGTATTTACCAAAGGTGAATATGTCGATAAAGCGCTTAAAGCCGGTGCGGATCATGTGGGGCTTGAAGAGTTAATGGACAAAATCACCAAAGGTTGGATGGATTTTGAGTATGCTGTTGCAACTCCTGATGTTATGGATGTTGTCGGGCGACTTGCAAAATTGCTCGGACCTCGTGGCTTATTGCCAAACAAAAAAATTGGAACAGTGACCTTTGATGTTGAAGGGATTGTCCGAGAGTTAAAAAGTGGCCGTATGTTCTTCAAAAATGACAAGAACGCTATTGTCCATTTCTCTCTTGGGAAGGTTTCTTTCGATAAAGAAAGAATCAAGGAAAACGTTCAAGCTTTTGTAAAAGCGTTGGTGGGTTCTAAGCCAGCTTCATCAAAAGGCAAGTTTGTGAAGAAGATCACTCTTTCTTCTACCATGGGGGTAGGACTGGGTGTCCGTGTTGAAGAGCTCGTCAAGTAAGAAGGCATGTGCGTATGAACAAGCAACAAAAAGAAGTGGTTGTTTCTTCTTTAAAACAAGATTTTTCTCAGAACGAAGCGTCTTTTTTAGTCAATGTTAAGGGGCTGACTGTTGAGCAGTCCGAGTCTTTGCGTAAAAAGCTTCGTGAAAAAGGGGGGCGCTTACAAGTTGTCAAAGTACGTTTGATGAAGCGTGCTTTGCATGACGTTGAAAGCGTTCAGGTGTTAGAGCCCTACATGCGGGAACAGATTGGGGTAGTTTTTGCTCCTCAAGGTGCTCCTGCAGTTGCAAAAGTTTTGAGTGATTTTTCGAAAAATATCGAATCATTCAAAATTGTTGTTGCGGCTATGGAAGCTTCGTTGCTTACGGCTCATGAAGTAAAGTCTCTTGCGTCCCTGCCTTCACGTGCAGTGCTTCTAGGACAAGTGGTGCAAGCAGCTCAATCTCCGCTTGCTGGATTGGTATTTATGACCAACCAGATGATGGCGCAGTTGGTTACGATCATTGAGCAGGTCGAGAAAAAGAAACAAGTTAACGGTTAAGATTAAATCTGTATTACATTCCAGGAGCATGGTTATGTCTACCAAAGCATATGAAAAAATAGTTGATCAAATTGGTGAATTGAAAGTTACCGAATTGGCAGAGCTTGTAAAAGCCCTCAAAGAAAGATTCGAAGTTGAAATGCCTGTGGCTACTGCTGCGGTTGCAGCTCCTGCTGCTGGCGATGCAGCTGCTGCAAAATCAGAAGAAAAATCTGAATACAAGGTTACTTTGAAAGAATCAGGCGCAAACAAGATGGGTGTGATCAAAGCTCTCCGTCAAGTAACAACACTTGGTCTTACTGAAGCTAAGAAAGCAGCAGAAGAAGCTCCTACCGTTCTCGGTGATGCAGTTGCAAAAGCTGATGCTTTGAAGATGAAGCAAATTTTGGAAGAAGCTGGTGCTAAGGTAGAACTCTCATAAAGACCTTCCTTGTAACAAAGCGTGTTTGAGTAAGGTACCGTTTTCTATAAGGAGCAGCCGGATGAGTAACCTGCAGGTGGGCAGAGAGACAGTTCGCAAATCATTTAATAAAGCGCAAGATATCGTTCCCGTCCCTAATTTGATTGAGATCCAGTCGCGATCTTTTAACGATTTTGTTCAGTTGGATTTTTTGCCAGCTGAACGTAAAAACGTGGGGCTTGAAAAAGTTTTGAGGGATATTTTTCCCGTTGATTATAACGGCAAAATGTCTCTTGAATACGTGAGCTACGAGTTGGGTACGTGGGCGTGTACGTGCGGAAAACTGAAGGGTATAGAAAATCGTTATGCGTGGCATTGTTCGACGACAAAAAAGTCGGGAATTTCATGTATAGCGGAGGATTCTTCTGCTCCGAAAACTGCTCGCTATAGAACATGTCCGTCATGTTTATCGCGGGTTACCATACAGTTGCCTATGAACGTCGATGAATGTCGTGCGAATGGGCAAACATTCTCAATGCCGCTTAAAGTTAAGATCCAATTAATTTGCTGGGATGGAGAAGGAAAAGATCGCATTGTTCGTGATATTAAAGAACAAGATATCTTTTTTGCTGACGTTCCAGTGATGTCGGATTTGTACGAAAGAAATGGACGTCTTCAGCTTGGTTCTGAAGGTACCTTTTTGATCAATGGGATTGATCGAGTTGTTGTAAGTCAACTTCATCGTTCTCCTGGTGTTGTTTTTTCTCAAAGCAAGAAGATCAAAGATGTAAGAGGTCGTTACTACTACCTAGCGCGTATTATTCCAATGCGCGGTTCGTGGATGGATTTCGAGTTCGATAGCAATGATTCCTTGTATGTAAGAATTGATAAGAAGAAGAAAATTCTTGTCACCAGCTTTTTACAAGCTCTTGGTATTCCTCGCGATGAGATCATTTCTCGCTTTTATAAGTCTGATGCTGTCCAGGTGGAAAAAGGTGCTTTCTTCATCGCGCTTACGCCTGAAACTATTGGCCTTCGCGTTGAAAAAGGCATGTTGGCTGAAGAACATGAGGCAGCTTTCGTTGGCCGTCGCTTGACAAAAGAGTCGATTGCTAAGCTTAAAAGTTTGAAGGTTGAAAGACTTTCATTGGCCTTGGATCACCTAGTAAACAGAGTTTTTGTGGAAGACGTTGTTGATAAAAAGAGTGGTGAAGTTCTTGCAGAGCAGGGAACTGCTTTGACTGAAGAAGTGTTCCAACAACTCAAAAATCATAACGTTGCTTTCTCACTTGTTGCTTCATCTGGTTATACTTCTCAGCCTACCATTGCCACAACTTTGACTCATGATAACTGCTACAACCAAGATGAGGCGCTTAAAGAACTGCATGGCAAAGTGTGGCCTGGTGATAACTCTTCCTTAGAAGAAATTAAAGAGCGTTTGGAAAACATGTTCTTTAATTCTCGTTATTATGATTTGACGCTTGTAGGGCGTGTTCGCATTAACAAAAAATTAGGGCTTGATGTTTCTGAAGAAGTTCGTTGTCTGACTCGTGAAGACATCGTTGCAACCATTCAATATCTTGTTGGGTTGCGCGAACGTGCTGAAGGGGAACTGGACGATATTGACCATTTGGGAAATCGTCGTGTTCGCCTCGTGGGAGAGCTTTTGAGCAACCAAGTGTATCTTGGCTTCTTGCGCATAGAACGTATTGTTCGTGAACGCTTTAGAATGCAGGAATCTTTCGGAACGTTAATGCCGCAGGATCTTCTGAACGTAAAGCCATTAAGTGCTGTTTTACGCGAGTTCTTTGGTACGGGACAATTGTCTCAGTTCATGGATCAAACAAATCCGTTGGCAGAAATTGCGCATAAACGTCGTCTTTCCGCTCTCGGGCCCGGTGGTGTATTAAAGGATCGTGCAACGTACGAAGTTCGTGACGTGCATACTTCTCACTATGGCCGTATCTGTCCTATCGAAACTCCTGAAGGTCAAACGATTGGTTTGATTTCTTCTTTGGCAACCTATGCGATGGTGAATGATCTTGGGTTCATTGAAACTGCCTATCGTCCGGTCAAAGAGGGAAAGATTGAAGATGAGGTAGTGTTCTTGGATGCGTTTGAAGAGTCCGGGAAGAACATTGCACAAGCTGATTCTGTTGAGCCAGGCCATACCAAGTTTGATACTCCGCAAGTTATTGCTCGTCGTGAGGGTAACTTTAAAGTCGTGGATACCGATCAAATCAATTACATCGACCTTTCTCCAAAGCAGTTGGTGTCTGTTTCGACCGCATTGATTCCATTCTTGGAACATGACGACGCGTCACGTGCGTTGATGGGTGCGAACATGCAACGTCAAGCAGTGCCATTGATTAAGACAGAGGCGCCACTTGTAGGAACAGGTATGGAAAAAGAAGTGGGAAAAGCTTCTAATTCCGTGTTGGTTGCTCACCATTCTGGTGTAGTTGAGTGGGTTTCAGCTGATAAAATTATTATACGTGCTAATCAGGATCAGTTTGATTCTGTAGAAGATTGGATTGCACGTGGGGTTGATATTTATAACCTCAAAAAATTCCAAAAATCGAGTATGAGCACCTGGATCCATCATGTACCAATTGTACATGTTGGTCAGCGTGTAAAGGCTGGTGACGTTATTACCAACGGTTCTTCCATGGATAATGGTGAGCTTGCGTTGGGGGCAAACCTCATTGTCGCGTTCATGCCGTGGCATGGTTACAACTTCGAGGATGCTATCGTTTTGAGTAAACGATTGGTATCTGATGATGTTTTGACATCAGTTTCGATAGACGAGTACGTCGTTGATGCCCGTGATACAAAGCTGGGGCCTGAAGAAATTACGCGTGATATTCCAAACGTTGGTGAATCTGCGCTTTCTGCCCTTGATGAAGATGGGATTATTAAGATTGGATCTCGTGTTAAACCTGGCGATATTCTTGTTGGTAAGGTAACGCTTAAGGGTGACATCCAATACTCACCAGAAGAAAAGCTTTTGCGTGCTATTTTTGGTGAAAAATCTCGTGAAGTGCGTGATACCTCGTTGCGTGTTGATTCAGGCATTGAGGGGATTGTAACGGACGTTAAGATCTTTTCAAGAAGTGGTATTCGTAAAGATAAGCGCTACAAAGATGAGGTCGTTAAACAGGTTAAAAGGCTTGAAGAAAGCTTTGCTCAGCACCAAGAGTGCTTGCGCCATATGACTGTTGAACGAATTAAGCAGCTTGCTAAAGAACACGGACATACTATTAAAAATGGCGATGACATCGAAAAAGTACTTGCAACTAAGGTAGGCAACAAGAAGGTCGATGAAGAGATTTCACATTTGGTTGCTGCGTTTAAGACACAGCTGCAGGTGCTTGAAGGGATTAAAGAAGAAAAGATTAGTCGCTTCAAGAAGGGTGATCCGCTTCCTTCCGGTGTTATCAAAATGGTTAAGGTGTATATCGCAATGAAGCGAAGCATCCAGGCCGGTGATAAAGTTGCAGGGCGTCACGGGAACAAGGGTGTTGTTTCTATCATCGTACCGCGTGAAGATATGCCTTATCTTCAGGACGGAACTCCTGTCGACATCGTGTTGAATCCTATTGGTGTGCCTTCTCGTATGAACGTGGGACAGATCTTGGAAACAGCGCTGGGATTTGCAGGTCGTTCGATCGGAAAAAAGCTTAAAAAAATGCTCAATACCGATGGCGATAAAGAAGTGAAGAACTTCTTGGTTGAGTATTTTGGTGCTGACTTTATTAAGCACTATGAAAAAGCAGAAGGCGCTGAAGGTCTGAAAGATCTTGCCCGTCGAACAGCTCAAAACGGTATGCACTTTAGGGTGCCTGTGTTTGAGGGGCCGACGTTTGAAAAAGATATTCAGCCGTTGCTTGGTAAATTGGGCTTGCCTGAGTCTGCGACGTACACATTGCGTGATGGTCGTACCGGCGAGTTGTTTGATCAGGCGGTGACTGTTGGTTCCATCTATATGATGAAACTGAACCACATGGTTGATGATAAAATACATGCTCGTTCTGTTGGGCCATACTCTCTTGTTACCCAACAACCGCTTGGTGGTAAAGCGCAAGGCGGTGGACAGCGTCTGGGTGAAATGGAAGTTTGGGCTTTAGAGGCGTATGGTGCAGCGTATACGTTGCAAGAAATGTTGACGTATAAATCAGACGACGTCACAGGACGCCACAAGGTCTACGAAGCAATGGTACGCAATGACCAAATTCCAGAACCAGGGCTGCCAGAGTCGTTTAATGTTCTTATTAAAGAGTTGCAAAGTTTAGGGTTGCAGGTCGATTTATGTAAGGTTGGCAAGGAGGAAGTCAGTGAATAGTCAGATATTAGAACGTTTTAAAGAGTATATAAATGTTACTCAATTTAATGCGTTTCGCATTGGTTTGGCTTCTCCGGAAAAGATCCGAGCTCTTTCTTACGGTGAAGTGAAGAAGATTGAGACGATCAACTATCGAACACTCAAGCCTGAAAAAGATGGTCTGTTTTGTGCCCGTATTTTTGGTCCTGTAAAAGACTGGGAATGTAACTGCGGTAAATATAAACGTATGAAGCACCGTGGGGTTACCTGCGAAAAATGCGGTGTTGAAGTAATTCAGTCACGTGTTCGTCGTGAGCGTATGGGGCATATTGAGCTTGTTGCTCCGGTGTGTCACATTTGGTATCTCAAAGGTATTCCAAGCTATCTCGGTCTCATTTTGGATATGTCCATCAAGGACCTGGAACGTGTTATTTACTTTGATTCTTCAATTGTTATTCACCGTGGAAATTCTCCATTTCCTCGCAAAACATTAATCAGTTCTGCAGAAGCTGAGCAGTATCAAGAGAACCATCCTGAAGACATGTTCTTCAGAGTGGGCAGTGGTGCTCAAGCGATCAAGGAAGTTTTGACTGGCATCAACTTGCAGGAAGAGATTAACTACCTTAAAGAAGATTATAAAAAGACCAATTCGGTTGCTACGCGTCATAAGTTAATTCGTCGAATTCGTGTGTTTAATAACCTTGCACAGGCGAATTTGCGTCCTGAATGGATGATTTTTGACATCCTTCCTGTACTTCCACCTGAACTGCGTCCTTTGGTTCCACTGCCAGGTGGTCGTTTTGCAAGTTCCGATCTTAACGAACTGTATCGAAGAGTCCTCAATAGAAATATTCGTTTACGTCGTCTTATCGAAATTGAAGCGCCAGAAGTTATCATTCGAAATGAAAAACGTATGCTTCAAGAAGCGGTTGATGCGCTTATTGATAATGGTCGTCGTGGACAGCCGGTACGTGGTTCTAATAAACGACCGCTTAAATCGCTCAGTGAAATGTTGCGTGGTAAACAAGGTCGTTTCCGACAAAACTTACTTGGTAAACGGGTTGACTACTCTGGCCGTTCTGTGATCGTGGTAGATCCAGAACTCAAAATGGATCAGTGTGGATTGCCAAAAAGAATGGCACTTGAGCTTTTCAAGTCATACGTGTTTGCCGGTCTTTTAAAGAGAGAGATGGCGGCTAATTTACGTGTTGCAAAGAAGATGGTTGAAGATGGTGTTCCAGAAGTGTGGGACGTTCTTGAAGAAGTAGTACAAGAGCGGCCAGTGCTTCTTAACCGTGCACCAACATTGCATCGTCTTGGTATTCAAGGATTCCATGCCATTTTGATTGAAGGTAAAGCGATCACCATTCACCCACTCGTTTGTGCGGCATTTAACGCTGACTTTGACGGTGACCAGATGGCTGTTCATATTCCGTTGAGCAGTAAAGCGTGCAGAGAGTCAGAGAACCTCGTTCTTTCAACGCACAATGTGCTTTCTCCTTCAAACGGAAATCCAGTTACTGTTCCATCTCAGGATATGATTCTTGGTCTTCATTATATGACCAAGGTTCGTTGCAATGTGCCTGGTGAGGGAATTGTCTTTTCTAGCGTAGAAGAGGTCATCACTGCCTTCCAGTGCGGTAGGGCTTCACTTCACGCTCGTATCAAAGTTCGGCTTAATTCAGGAACGGTGGTAGCGACGACGGTTGGTCGTGTGATTCTCTATGAAGCGCTTCCGGTAGGTTCCGATTTTGAATGGGTCAACAAGGTTTTGCAAAAGAGCGATCTGAAAAAGATGATCGAAACGATCTATTATAAGTTTGGTTCTGATGCGACGGTTACGTGTCTTGATAAGATTAAGAAACTTGGATTCTTCTACTCGACACAGAGCGGTTCATCATGCGGTATCATCGACTTGGTAAGTCCTCAGCAAAAGGATGCGATTGTTCGAAATGCTGAAAAAGAAGTAGGCAAATTTGAAAAATTGTATCGTGATGGTGTTATCACGAACGGTGAGCGAAAAAATAAAGTTATTAGTACTTGGTTCCGCGCCACAGCAGATATTGCCAATGAAATGTTAAAGGGTTTTGAAGCCCAAGACAAAGAGGCATATCAAAATGAAAGCGGCGATCAAAAGCGCTTTAATCCGGTCTACATGTTCTTGGCCTCAGGGGCTAAAGGTTCTAAGGACCAGATTAAGCAGCTTGTTGGTATTCGTGGTTTGATGTCGACTCCGTCAGGTGACGTTATTGAAACGCCGGTGAAGACAAACTTTACTGGTGGATTAAGTGTGTTTGAGTACTTTATTTCTACACACGGTGCTCGAAAAGGTCAGGCCGATACTGCATTGAGAACAGCAAGCTCTGGATATTTGACTAGACGCTTGGTTGACGTTGCTCATGACTTGGTTATCACCATTAACGATTGTAAGACACTTGGGTACATTACCTTGCGTGATCTTAAAGAGGGTGGGGATGTTGTTTCTCCATTGAATCTCCGTTGCTATGGTCGTGTGGCTGCAGACGATATACGAGACCTTGTCTCCGGTGAGATATTGGTTAAACAGGGTGATATCGTTGATCGTTTTGCAATGGAACGTATTAGCAAGTCGGCTGTTCCTGAAGTTTTTGTCCGATCGGTTCTTGCTTGCCAAGCAAAACGTGGGGTTTGCCAAAAATGTTATGGCTACGATCTTTCCCGTGGGGCGGTTGTTGATGTTGGTACCCCTGTTGGTATCATAGCAGCACAGTCGATCGGGGAACCTGGAACACAGCTTACCATGAGAACCTTCCATATCGGGGGTACAGCAAGTGGTGAGGCAAGCCAAACTTCGTTTGAAGCAAAAGTTGAAGGTACGGTGGAACTACGCGGTATCAGAACTATCAAAAACAGAAATGGTCAAGAGACGGTTTTCAGTCGAAAAGGTGAAGTCGTTATTGTTTCTGACGATGGTCGTGAACTTCAGACAAACGTCCTTGATTATGGGTCAGTTCTTTTAGTAACGGCAGGCCAGAAAGTTGCTAAAGGCGCTAAGCTTGCTGAATGGGACCCAAGCTCATACATCATCATGACGGAAAAGCCGGGTACCATTTCGTACGTTGATTTGGTCAAGAATATTACTATTCAAGACGAGTTCGATGAAGAATCGCAACGTAGCGTGAAAACTATTTTGAGCCACAAGGGTGAGAAATATCAGCCGGCGATTGCTATTCTTGATGATGCCGGAAATGAAATTGCACACTACTATGCGCCAGTTGGAGCATATCTTGCAGTAGAAAATGGTGAAAAAGTTGCTCCTGGTGATGTAATCATCAAAACTCCTCGTGCTGCTACAAAAACTAAGGATATTACCGTTGGTGGTCTTCCGCGTATTACGGAGCTTTTTGAAGCTCGTGCGCCAAAAGATGTTGCAATTCTTTCAGATATTGATGGAACGGCGGTATTTGGTGGGCTGTATCGTGGTATGCGTAAAGTGACCATAAGTTCTGGTTCTACCTCCTATGATTATTTCATCCCACGCGATAAGCAGTTGATTATTCACGATGGGGATAAGTTGCAAGCGGGTGATCCTCTTACAAATGGCTCTCCTGTCCTGCAAGATATTTTGCGTATCTTAGGACCGGAAAACCTTCAACGTTACATCGTTGATCAGATTCAAGAAATTTATCGTCTTCAGGGTGTTGATATTAACGATCGCCACATTGAAGTGATTGTTCGTCAGATGATGCGTAAAGTACGCGTTGTTGATCCAGGTGAGTCTGACTTCTTGGTGGGAGATAGAGTTGATAGGATCCATTTCAGAACCGTTAATGAGCTTCTGCGTCAACAAGGTAAGCGCGTTGCTGTTGGAACACCGGTGCTTATCGGTCTGACTATGGCTTCCTTGTCGACTGAGAGCTTCTTGTCCGCTGCATCGTTCCAAGAAACGACGAGGATTCTGGCAGAAGCTGCTATTTCCGGTCAAATCGATCACCTCTACGGTCTTAAGGAAAACCTTACTATTGGTAAGCTTATTCCTGCAGGAACCGGTGTTGCTTCCTTCAGGGAAAAATACATAGGTAGTGATCTTTCTGACCTTGAGCGTCGAGCCCAAGCGGAAGAAGAAAAAATGCAGAAGATGGTGTAAGCGTGCAAAACGCAGAAAACATGCTACACTATGGGTAAAGTTAGGGAGGCACGTAGCTCAGTGGTAGAGCACTGCTTTGACGTAGCAGGGGTCAGCGGTTCAATCCCGCTCGTGCCTACCAGACCAGCCCCTCTGTGATGAAATAATAAACCTAAATGATGAGTGAAACGAATGAACGCACAAGATCAATTGAAAAAGCACAGTACTGATACCGGTTCTTCACAGGTTCAAATTGCCTTGTTGACCGCTGATATTAGTCGCCTTACGCTCCACGTAAGTGCGAATAAGAAGGATTTTAGCTCACGCCGTGGCCTTCTTAAAAAGGTTGCGACCAGAAAGCGCTTCCTAAAATACTTGAAAAGAACTGACGAGCAAGAATATAAAAAAGTTCTGGCAGTTCTTGGATTGAAAAAATAGTTGTTGCACCCCGCGCGTACGTTTTAACGAGAGCGAGAGATTAAGTTATGTCGAGAGACTTCACGTTGCCAAAGTATGGCTACCAAGTAAAAGTAAATAATGTAGCAAAACAAGCAGATGGTTCTGCGTGGTTGCAACAGGG
>CAZRXF010000010.1:0-5953 GCA_964604015.1 uncultured Pseudomonadota bacterium | reverse complement strand
GAGCACCACCACCTGGAGCCAGAACATACGGCCATCCACGAAGACATTGAACCTGCCCACTTTACAGAAGAAGAATATGAACACTATTTGCAGCGTATCAAATCACTCGATCCAGAACTCTATTCAGCCTTGATGCACTATCAAGAAAGATTTTTCGCCCCCGCATTTTTCAAGGCTCGAAATACACAAGAGGCTACCGTTCGCCTCCCTCTACCACAATCTCCCGAATTTCCACGCATGATCCTTCCAGACAACCTATCTGATGCAGAACTAGAACGTTACCTCGAATCGTTCCGCGCCCTACAAGAAAGACACACAACTCATAATGAACCCATTTTTGATTTTGCCCCCTATCAGTATAACGAGCATTCAGATGAATTTTCTGATGTCGACTACACTCATTACATGGAACTAATCGGAAAAATTAATCCTGCTCTACAAAAAAAACTCCAGGAAACTGAAAGCGAATGGTATCGGCAAAAAGCGATTTTTAAGGCCTACGTCGGAGAAGAACCAGGCTTTGAATGGTACCAAAATGATGACCATTCAAAATGGTATCTCGTTCTCAATCTTCCACCTCTTGAAGGAAAGCCAGAGGAAGAACAGGTAGAGATCTTGAGAACCATTTTGGCAAAATACCCAGAGCAAAACGCGGAACACGAACAACATATCCCTCGTTTATTAGAACCTGCCGATATCAAGAGGATCCTCAGGATTATCCAAGAACTTGCACCAGAAGTTCATGAAGCGATCACAAAGGCTGACCCTGATGGCACCAACCACATCAAAACAGATTTCCATGGTACGGGTATCGGTATCGACTTGGCTCAAGATGGACTTCCTCTCATAGTGGTAGAGAAGCACCTTATGAACCAGCCAGACGACTCTTTGCGTTGGTATCTTGCACATGAACTCGGACATTATGCGCAGGGAGACTTACTTGACTTCCCTGACCTGAAACACAAGGGAATTTCATTCGCACACGAAGGACCGCAAATACGCTCATTCACAACCAGTACTGGTAAGACCATTCAGGTAACGGGAAAACTTTCTCCTGAGCAGGTTCTACACAATAGGCATCGACAACAAAAGGAATATGCTGCAGATGCTTTCGCCGTTAGACAACCTGGCGTCTCGTTCGAGCATGCAAAAGATGCGCAAGAGATACTGTCAGGCGAGGATACATGGGAGCCAAACACCTTTATGCGAGAACATCCCCTTGTCGTCCGAACATCACGAGGATCAAATCCACAACTTGAAGGTGACATTGCCTCTTTAGGCCGTATTGAGCAGATAACATCAGGCACCGCTCGGGTGGAAGAATCACGCACTCAAAGCAAACAACCAGCTCCTACAGATTGGAATGCGATCATTACAACGTATAAAAAAGCACTACAAACCCCATCTGGATAAAATCAATCAGATAAGTAGCACCCATTCCTACAGAACATTGCGTAGACAATCCTTGTCCATTGCGTACACTTGGTAAAAACCTTTTTGTACGCGATATCCCATGGAAAAACATTTTACGCATCTTCACCTTCATACCGATTATTCGCTTCTTGATGGAGCGATAAGCCTTGATAGTCTCGTATCTTTCGGGACACAACATTCTTTGAAGGCGCTTGCCATCACCGATCACGGCAATATCTTTGGTGCGGTAAAGTTTTTCCAAGCCTGTAAAAAAGCAAAGATCAAACCGATCCTAGGTATGGAAGCGTATCTTGCTGAAGATGCACGCGTAAAATCTCCACAAAATAAGTACTACCACCTGATCCTGTTGGTGGAAAATGAGATTGGGTATAAGAACCTTTGCAAGCTTATTTCCTACTCATTCAAAGAAGGGTTTTATTTTAAAAACCGCATCGACTATCAGATGCTTGAAAAACATTCAGAAGGGCTTATCGCCACTTCAGCGTGCCTGGGTGGACATATTCCCAAACTGTTAATGGCCAACGAGACCGAGGCACTCCATAATCGTCTTGATTGGTTTGTGAACGTTTTTGGCAAAGAACGGTTTTATCTGGAAGTTCAACCCGAGGATCAACCAGAACAAGCGATTTTAAATCAGAAGCTGTATGCACTTGCCAAAGAGCGTGATCTTTCGCTGGTGGCTGCAGGTGATTGTCATTACCCATCCTTGGGCGACCATGAAGCACATGAAGTCATGCTCAGCATCCAAACTCATGGGAAAATGAGCGACCCTGACCGGTACACGTTTGGCGATTGCCGTACCTACATCCGCACACCTCAAGAAATGCTTGAACTTTTTAAGGACCACGAAGCTGCTGTATGGAATTCCGGAGTCATTGCAGACCGCTGCAACTTCGAGTTTCAGACCGACAAACTTCACTTTCCCCAATTTGAAATTCCGCAAGATCACACCGAAAAAAGTTACTTTGCTCTCCTGTGTCAAAAAGGATTTGATGCCCTTGTGACAAAAGGTCGTATTCCTACAGAACTGGTTGTCGACTATCAAGCACGCCTTGATCTTGAAGTCGACCTCATTTCAAAGATGGGATACATCGGCTATTTCTTGGTTGTCGGAGACTTTATTGATTGGGCAAAAAATCAAAAAATCCCTGTCGGTCCTGGACGAGGATCTGCCGCCGGTTCACTTGTTGCATGGGCATTACAAATCACGAACATCGATCCTTTGAAATACAACTTACTTTTTGAACGATTCTTAAATCCTGAACGTGTCTCGATGCCCGATATCGATATCGATTTTTGCATCGATGGACGGGAAAAAGTAATCGACTACGTCCGCGATAAATACGGACACGACAACGTATGCCAGATCATCACCTTTGGTACCATGATGGCAAAAGGTGTTTTGAAAGACGCCGCGCGCGCTTTAAGCATCCCGTTTGAAGATGCCAACATGCTCACCGGGCTCATTCCTAACCAACTTAATATCACGCTTGCAGAAGCCAAAGAGCAGGAGCCACGTCTCCAGGAAATGATCGCCAATAATCCCCGCGTTGCTCATCTTTTTGAAATTGCAGAACGGCTTGAAGGTCTTACTCGTCACGCTTCAAAACACGCAGCCGGTATCGTGATTTCCCCTGAACGCGTTGATGATGTTCTTCCCATTTATGTTCCACCAAAAACAACTGATCTGGTAACCCAGTACGCCATGACAGAACTTGAAAGCCTTGGTTTTTTAAAGATGGACTTTTTGGGACTCAAAACGCTTACCGTGATCGATCTAACCGTTAAAATGATCGAAAAAAATTATGGTATTGCAATCGATGTCGACATGCTCCCTCTTGATGATCCTAAAACCTTTTCTCTTATCTGTGCGGGCAATACTTCCGGAGTATTCCAGCTGGAATCAAGCGGTCTAAAGGAAGTTTTGAGAAAACTTCAACCAGATAAATTTGAAGATATTATTGCGGTTAATGCGCTCTACCGCCCAGGACCGCTCGGCTCTGGGATGGTGGATGACTATGTAGAACGTCGCCATGGACGCCAAAAAGTGACCTATCTCTTACCTGAGCTTGCCGACATTCTACAAGAAACCTACGGCGTTATCGTCTACCAAGAACAGGTTATGAAAATCGCCTCAGCGGTTGCTGGATACTCACTTGGGGAAGCTGACATTTTACGCCGCGCAATGGGTAAGAAAAAAGCCGATGTAATGGCTGAACAAAAACAGATTTTTACCGACAAAGCAAAGGCGCGTTCCGTTGATGTCAAAAAGGCAGGCGAGCTGTTTGATCTCATGGCCTACTTTGCCGGGTACGGTTTTAATAAATCTCACTCGGCTGCGTACGCACTTGTCGCCTACCAAACGGCATACCTGAAAGCCAACTACCCGGCCGAATTCATGGCAGTATTGATCACCCTTGAATCTACTAATGCAGAAAAGATGGCGTTCTACCTTGAAGAAGCAAAAACGATGGGACTCACCATCCTTCCTGCCGATATCAATCGCTCAGAAATTGCTTTCAGCGTTCCTGAAAAAGGAAAGATTCTCTTCGGTCTTCAAGGGATTAAAAACGTAGGACCTACAGCCCTTCATAACATCATCGAGCAACGAGCAAAAAAGCCGTTCACTTCATTGTTTGATCTCTGTATGCGTGTTGACACGCGGCTTTCAAACAAGCGAGTTCTTGAACATCTTATTTTTGCCGGAGCCTTTGATGCACTTCCTGGCAACCGTGCTCAAAAAACGGCTGAACTTGCGACCATCATTGACCTGACCACCGAACGCAAACGAGAACAAGAAACGGGACAAATGGGGCTCTTTGGACCCATGACGGCGACGTCCACTTCATCAGACGGCTACGCCTTCCAACCACTTGATGAATGGCCGGACAAAGAAAAATTAGAAAAAGAAAAAGAGGTCATGGGTTTTTACGTCAGCGCCCATCCGCTTGATACGTACAAACAACATCTCAATCGCCTTGAGCTGTGGCCATTTGATAAAGCGCTCAAACGAGTCCGTGAACAAAATTCTCTCAAAGAAGTGGTGGTTGTTACCTGCGGTATCTTGAAAAGTAAGCGCATGATCACCACGAAAAAAGGTGATCGCATGGCGTTTGTGCAACTTGAAGATTACACGTCTGCGGCAGAAATTGTCGTGTTCCCTTCCGTGTACAAAAACGTTGAAGCGTGGCTTGATACCCATACCGTGTTTGTGGTGAAAGGCACAGTGGATCAAACAAGCATGACGACGTGTAAAATTCTTGCCAATGAGATGGTACCGCTCGAACTCTTTTTTGAAGAGTGGAAAACCTTCCAGGGGGCTGTTGTGAGTTTTCCCGAAGAAACAACAGAACAAACATTCACCGCCGTCAAATCGTTGCTACCGGCAGGAAAGTTACCGCTCGCTTTTGAATTTTATGAAAATGGTAAACGGTTACGACTCAAGACGGCAAAACGAGTTTCGCTCGATAAAGCTCTGGTAGAAAATCTTGAAAAACAGAACGTACGCGTGCAAGTGATTGCATAGCTACGTTATGCCTGACGCAGATAGGCCATCGCATCTTTGTGCCACACCCCATTAAGCGCTTCAACAGAAGCAAGAAATCGGTTCAATTCCGTCTCTCCTGCAAAACGCAAAAGGCCATCAAGTACTCGATGAAGGTAGCCGGTAACAAGAGCTTGTTGTGGATAGCGATTTTTAACGGCGTTCAGAACAATCGCCTGCAGGAACTCCAATTTTTCACCATCGTTCAGACTATCCATACGTTCAAACACCGCAATCGCTTTATCAACACGATTTTGAGTTAAGAAAAGAGTGCACAGCTGTTTTTGGTACTGAAGCACTTTCTCACGATTACCTAATTCTTCAAACAGTATGATCACTTTTTCATGATGCTCTGGTCGATCGGGTTGAAAAATAACGAGTGTTTCGTAAATAGAGACTGCCTCAATAGATTGACCATTAACACGGTACAAATGTGCAGCCTGGAGATATTCGGAAAATGCTTGCTCATCATCAAATGAAGCGAGAATTTCTGCCTCGAGTTTTTTAATGAAGGCTCTGTCATCGAATGAATGGGTCAAGAGACGAAACAAACCGAGAGCTCGTTCTTTCTCCCCGCGCGTTACAAACTCAGCAAGCTTGAACCATGCAATATTTTGTCTTTCTCCCACTTCTGCCTTCATGCACTCAATCCTTTTTTTCTTTTTTTCAAAAATAATTGCTACCCACCATAATATATCTACAACAGGAATAAAAGATGACGGGGAAAAAGATAGGAAAACGGACAAAAAAATGGTGCCGGGAGAAGGAATCGAACCATCGACACTGCGCTCTTCAGGCGCATGCTCTACCACTGAGCTACCCCGGCATGAATTAGAAAATTCAAAAGAATGCTCTCATGGTACCGATGCTGGTGATTTTGTCAATATAAACCAGCCCAAATTGCTAAGCGTTACGGTGTCTGGTAGGATTACTACACGTTTATTGTGGCATAAAAGTCAGCCTCATCCCACCTCA
>CAZRXF010000009.1:0-31914 GCA_964604015.1 uncultured Pseudomonadota bacterium | reverse complement strand
ATGAGTATCAGTTCCTTTTTTTAGTGGACGTGCCGGGCCTTACAGCTGATACGGATCCTCAATCGCCTGAAAAAGGGCTTGTTCTTGCATGGCTCCCTGTTGCTACGCTTGAACAGCTACATCTTCAGCCTCATATAATCAGAACGTTATTACCTGCATGGCTTAAAAATAATCATGGTGGAGCCTTTGCGCAGTTTGAACCATGTCAGACGGAAAGGGTTAAGCATGAATGATGCAGTGCATGTACTTGCTCGCGGGGTGTGCGTAAAAGAGGGCAAGATCCTCTTGTGTGAAAACAAAAAACGAGGTTTTTTCTATCTTCCTGGTGGGCATGTAGAACATCAAGAAAGTGCTGCACAGGCACTGATACGGGAATTGGATGAGGAAGTAGGAGTTCGCTTTTCTGTTCAAAAATTTTTAGGGGTTTTTGAATATGTCTTTATTCCTGATAACTCGGGTAAATGCCATAATCACGAGTATAATTTTATTTTTCAGGTAGATGCGCCAGAGGTTTTGGTGACAGAAAATCCCGGTTCATTGGAAGATGGTATTGCATTTGCATGGGTTGCACTTTCTGATCTTGACCAGACTTCTTTCAAGCCGACGAGGTTAAAAGAGCCGCTCATGGATTGGTTAAAGGCCGGTGCGCAGGCTGGATTGGTGACCGTGATTGAGTAACAGATTTTTAGAATGTAATAAAAAGAGGCCTTTTTTGAAGGCCTCTTTTTATTTTGAAAGTTTAACAAGAAGCTAAACTAGTCACGTTTTTTACGTTTAAACGTTCTTGGCCCTTGGTCTTGTGCTCGGTCAAAACGAGGCTTGAATGCACTGCGTTTTTTTGGTGCAAAGCCACCTTCTGAAGATGATCCTTCTTCAAAGAATGGACGCTTCTTGAAGAACCCACCACCTTGTTGATTGTCATCGCGACGACGTTTGAAGAACGGTTTGTCTTGATCTTGAGAAAAGCTACGGTTGCGGCCAAATGGTTTTTCAAAACCTTCACCATCTCTATTTTTGCGGAAAGGGCGGGAAAAATCATTCGAGCGGTTATTGCTTCGTTCAAAGCGAGGTGCTGAATCACCTTCGAATCGATTGAAACGAGGCTTTCTTGCAAAGCTGTGTTCTTCTTCTTGTCCCTCAAAGAATGATGGGCGTTCATTGAAGAAAGGCTTTTTGCCAAAAGGGCGATCTTTTTTGAAAGAACGTTTTCTTTCAAATCCGCCTTCTTGAGCTCCTTCAGAATCAAAAGCATGATCTTTTTTAAATGAACGGCGTTCACGGAAAGGACGGTCATCGGATCGTCGTTCGCGGTTGCCACCAAAGCGTGGGCGCTCACCACGATCAGAACGTTCACCAAAGGATCTACCGCCACGGCTTCCTTGTCTGTCGCCACGACGTGGCCCTTTATGAGAAAGCGCTGCTCGATCTTGGTCGCTAATACCTTCAGAGGTATTTGCAAACTTATTAATGATCTTCCAATTTTTTGTTTCTTTTGGTGTTACCAAGCACAATGAAAAGCCTTCAGCTCCAGCACGTCCCGTTCTTCCAATGCGGTGAATATAATCTTCTGGGCATTGTGGCAAATCATAGTTGATGATGTGACGAATTTGAGGAATATCAAGACCGCGCGCTGCGATATCGGTTGCTACCAGGATGGAATAGGTTCCTTTCCTGAAAGAAGCAACCACGCGTTCACGCTTGTTTTGGCGCAAGTCACCGTGGAGTGCAATTGCCTTGTGACCAAAAGTTGAAAGTTTTTCAGCCAATTTTTCAGCGTTCCATTTGGTTTTAACAAAGATGACGATTGCTTCATCTGCCGCGTGTCGTTGTGTAAGTTCTTCAAGAAGTTTTGCTTCTTTTTCTGCTTCTGCAACAAAAACGACATCTTGTTTGATTTTGGCAACAGGAGTTGAAGCATCTCCAATAGCGATACGTTCTGGTTTATCCAAATAACGTGATGCAGTCTTGATGATTGATGAAGGAAGGGTTGCTGAGAACATCAACGTTTGGCGCTGCTGTGGAATTTGTTCAACAATACGTTCGATCTGTTTTTCAAATCCCATGTCAAACATGCGATCCATTTCATCAAGTACCAGTACGCTAAACTTGTCAGCTTTTAAGGTATTACGAGAAAGATGGTCAATGACGCGTCCTGGGGTTCCTACAATGATGCGCGCATCAGCACGAAGTTGTTGAAGTTGTTTGAAAAAAGAATCGCCACCAATAAGAAGTGCGGTTCGTAATGTTTTTTGTTTGTTAGTTACTTGCCTGATAGCTGTTGCCACCTGTTGAGCCAATTCCCGAGTAGGAACGAGCACAAGTGCCATTTCTGAAGGAGCCTGTAAAAGCCTGTGAACCAATGGAATGGTAAAGGCTAATGTTTTACCTGTCCCTGTCTGAGCAGACCCTAAAATATCCCTGCCGGTAAGAGCAAGTGGAATAGTTTGAGCTTGAATCGGCGTCGGTGTGGTAAAGTTGAGGGAGGCAAGCGACTGACTGATGATTGGGTGTAAACCCATTTCTTGAAAAGAATTCATTCTTTCCCCTGGTTAAAAGGTACCTCCATCTGACACATTCGCTGTAGGGGTACGGATTAAAAATTTTTGGTAAGGCGGCTTTGAATAAGCCTAGAAATGTTAACTCTATTTCTGCCTTGATTCCTTTATTGTAGCAGATTTTATAAGAAATGCTGGTTTTTATGCGAAAATTTCGCATTTAGCCTCAGCGAGAGCTTGAAAGAATCGAACTGGCCATTTTTACAAATTCTCGAAACAGGGATAGGTCCGCTACTTTGCGTGTTCAAAAACTCGGTAAACGTGGTAGAGTAAGCCCAATCTAGAATAAAAAATAAGGAAAAGAATGAAGAGAATTATGGTGAGTATGCTGTGCGTGCAGGCTGGTTTTATGTCTTGCCAAGTGCAGGTGCTTGAGGTTGCCGGAAAGGCTGGTCAGGAAAAAGAACAACAGTCGTTGCATCCGTTTGAAAGACGTGCAGCGCGGTACGGAAAAACATTTAAAAAAGGTCCTTGTTTTGAAGGTCCTGATAAGAAAACAATTCCTTTGGTTACGCTTATCTGCTCAGGTGATCTTGATGCGGTCAAAAAAGAGTATAGAAAACTCTGCCAGCAGGTGGGGGCATCCGTAGAGGACCTGAAGGTTCAGAATTATAAGATTTCAACCGTTTTTAGTGATAAAAAAGGTAGAACCATTTTACATTGGGCGGCGTTTTACGGATTTTTACCGATTGTAGAATTCCTGGTACAAAATGATGCGGAGATCAACAGCGCAGATGATGAAGGCTGGACGCCGCTCCATTATGCAGCGGTTCAGGATCATGTTGACGTTGTTCGTTACCTTGTGCAAAAAGGAGCAGATACAAAGCTCTGCACTAAGGAAGATAAGCGGGTGTGGGGCCTTCCTTTGAGTCGCGAAGTATGGCGTGCGCTTGAAGGGAATTGAGATCCGAGAGTAAAAATTTCAAAAATGCCACTTTTAGGGTGCTTTGGTCGAAAATCTGGTACACTGAGCCATCTTGAGATTTTTGGGGAACGAAAGCATGAACAAAAAAGCGGTACAGCTGAATCTTGCCCGTAAGTGGCGCTCAAAGCAGTTTGATGCAGTGATTGGACAGGACCTCTCAGTGAGGATCTTGCAGAATAGTCTGTATTCGAATCAGTTTTTTCCTGTCTATCTTTTTTCAGGACAAAGAGGATGCGGTAAGACGACAAGTGCGCGTCTTTTTGCGGCTGCCATCAACTGTGAACAATTAGAAGTGTTTCAAAAAAATCCCCGAGAACAAAAAATTCCGTGTTTGGTGTGTCCTTCATGCCTGGCAATGGCCGCACACAGCCATCCTGACTTTATAGAAATTGATGCTGCATCGTATACCGGTGTTGATAACGTGCGTGACATTATTGAATCAGCATCATTGTTGCCTGTACTGGGGCGTAAGAAGATGTACCTCATCGATGAAGCGCACATGCTCAGTAAGGCTGCCTTCAATGCTTTCTTAAAAATTTTAGAAGAACCGCCTGCATCAGTTATTTTCATGTTGGCGACAACTGATCCTCACAAAATTATTGAGACGGTGCGTTCTCGCTGCTTCCAGCTTTTTTTTACGGCCATTCCAACGGGGACGATGGCTGCGCACTTAGCGCATGTCTGTGACCAAGAAGGTATTACGTACGATGAATCGGCACTCACGCTGATTGCTGCAGAAACAGAAGGATCAGCGCGCGATGCCCTTAACCTTCTTGAGCAAGTTCGTTTTTCGCAGCAACGGATCACGGTCGATGCGGTACTGCAGGTACTTGGTCATATGCCGGAGGATATGCTGCTTGACCTTGTTGAACGGGTGATACAAGCAGATGTACAGCAAGTTATTGCATTTTTTGCGCAGCATTCTCTTGAACAGTACGTGCCGCTTGCTGTGTGGCAGAAAAGCACTGAAGTCGTACGTGATCTTGTGTTTGTTAAGCAGGGCCTTAAAGCACGTGGAGCAGTAGGGACGAGTGAAAAGCTTTCTCTTCTTGCCGCTCAAACTTCACTTTCTATACTGATTGGGTATTTACGTGTGCTGTATGCCTATGAGTTACCACTCTTACGCAGTACCATTCAACGTACGATGCTTGAAATGGTGTTCATTGAGTTGTGTCAGCAAGGGCAGCCACTGCAGGTAGATGCTGTCAAAGTTCCTTCTCTCGTTGAAAAGCAGGTGATCAAAAAAGAGCCAAGTGCAGAACTGAAAAAAGAAGCTCTTTCAACCGAGCAACCGCCCGTGGCAGATGAGCGATGGACTGCTTTTATGGCACAGGTTGTCCAACTTTCAGATCCGATGCTGCAATCGATTTTCAAGCAGGGGCGATTCAGTTCTTACGACCAACAAACGCAGGAAGTAATCGTTATGTTTGAGCGTGAAGCAGGATT
Organism: uncultured Pseudomonadota bacterium; assembly: GCA_964604015.1. Taxonomy (GTDB): domain Bacteria; phylum Babelota; class Babeliae; order Babelales; family CAIQNR01; genus CANNBR01. The sequence continues at coordinate 26,988 of CAZRXF010000009.1, read as the reverse complement.
TTTCACCGATTGGTTGCAGGACACTAAAAGTACCTGGACCGTTCTTTTGGAAGCAGCGTTTGGGCAAGGAGCACACCTAAAACCACTTTTTGGTGAAACAAAGCATGAAGTAAAAAGTAGCAGTTCTGTTGCGCGGCCGGTGGTGCGCCCGGTATCACAACCTGAACAAAAAATTGAAAAGCAGCCTGATGTTCACAATGGGGCAAAGAAAAATACATTCACCAAGAGCGGTGTGGCACGGCCAGCAGCGCAAGAAATGCATAAAGAGATAGCAATTGATGTTTCTGATGGAGACAAGTGGCAAAAAGCAAACCTCTTAAAAGAGATGTTTGGCGGGTCAGTTGTTGCACTACAAGAGGACGAAAATCATGAAGAAACAGGGCAGTAAAGTAGTAATTATCGGGCGAACCAATGTGGGGAAATCGACCCTTTTTAATCGACTTTCGACCTCGGTAAAAAGTATGGCTCTCGATTATGAGGGAGTAACGCGGGACTTTGTGTTTGATCAGGTTCAGTGGAAAGATGCGGCGTTTGAGTTGATCGATACCGGAGGGATTGATTTTAAAAAAGGTCTCGATTTCTTGACAGAAGCGATTCGTGAACGTGCAATTGCCGTTTTACAGTCAGCTGATGTTGTTCTTTTTGTCTGCGATGGTGTGGTGGGAGTAACGCTTGAAGACACGCTCCTTGCGCGATTCGTTCACAAATTAGATAAGCCTACTATCTTAGTTATCAATAAGGCGGACGCCAAACAGGCAAGTGACCAAGCCCCTGAATTTTACCGTCTTGGATTTGAGCACGTGGCTTCTATTTCTGCACAACATGGTCTTGGTGTCGCAGAACTTTTAGATGAAGTTGTCGAAATGCTTCCTGACACCAATGTGGATCAGACGGAAGAACCTGAATACAAGGTTGTTTTGATTGGTAAGCCCAATGTTGGAAAGTCATCCTTGATGAATTTACTGGTTAACAAGGATCGCTCGCTGGTGGCTGATATTCCAGGAACAACGCGGGAAGCAATCAGTGATTCTATTCATTTTTATAAAGAAACGATCAAGGTAACTGACACGGCAGGTATTCGTCGTAAAAGCGCGATTGAAGAAGGTGACATTGAGCAGCTCATGGTCAAAAGCTCGTTCACTGCAGTTAAAGAAGCTGATATCGTCTTACTTCTTATCGATGGCCATGAGGCACAGCTTGCGCAACAGGAACTTAAGTTGCTTGGGTATGCGTTTGATGAAGGTAAAGCGGTCATCCTGATTCGCAACAAACAAGATTTGATTGATGGGGGAGTGCAGGAGCAGTGGAAATTTGAAACAAGTCCGTATGAGTACTTGCTTAAAAAAGTGGAAATCTTAACCATCTCCTGCAAGACGGGATACAACGTTGGCAAGATCATGCCGCTTGTTAAAGAGGTGTGGGAGCGCTTTAATATGCGTTTTTCCGCCACCGAGTTAACGATGGCGTTCAAAGAAGCGCTTGATCGTACTCCTTTGTATCATGCACAACAGCGTCTGAAGCTTTTTTCAGCAAAACAAATTGCGACTTGTCCCCCACTCATTCGTTTGAACGTGAACGAACCACAATGGTTTGGGGACAGTCAGAAAAATTTCTTTGAGAATGTGTTACGCAAACAATATGAGCTCAAGAGCGTTCCCGTGTTGTTTGCAGTACGTAAAATGCGCTTTGATTAGATTTGATTTTTAGTGTGCGAGCGGTACAGTTAAGGATTATTTTTTTGTAGAAAGGACAGAATGGACATACGTATAACTTTCAGGCACATGGAGCACTCAGTAGCTCTAGAAAATCACGCACGTAAAGAACTTGAAAAAGTCACGAAGCTTCTTCAAAAAGAGGATGATCTTATTCACCTTGATCTCGTGCTTGATGCCGCTCGTGTTCATGCTCACCACAAAGTTGAGTTACGTTTGAACAGTAAGCATTATCATTTGATTGCAAGTGAAGAAGGGGCTGACCTGTACCTTCTTATCGACCATGTTGTTAAGACCATGGCGCATGAAGTTAAGAAACACAAAGAAAAAAATCTTGATAAGCGCAATCATCCAGCAAATCCAAAAGAACAGTTCTTTGAAAGTGCTGAAGAAGCTGGAGAAGGTGACGATTACAATTAATCCGCACTGATACAGATATAAATAAAAATCCCCAGTTTTTACTGGGGATTTTTATTTGGTATGACCTTGGTAGATTACGGTCTTCCTAATCTTTTCAGCAACTTTCTTTTAAGAGCGAGTTGATGTTGTAGCCTATAGGGTGCTGAATTTTTCTTTATGATACATGTTATCCAGTTGCTTTTGCCGTATTCTGTTCGGATCCCTTGTATTATACAATTGCGATATTCCTTTTTAGCCGTCTCTAAAAGAAGTCTTTCGGCTTGATCAAAAGGAACCCGTGGATAAATAGTGACATGTACTATGCGATCTTCTCCCTTCCAGCCGTGTCCAATCAAGCCAATACTAGCTGTGACCATTTGAGCGCTATGTACGTGTGCGATTGTAAAAAAGGCCAAAAATAAAAGAAATTTTTTCATATGATATATCTTTCTAAAAATCAAAATCTTAACAATTGTTGTGCATGCAATAAAACGAGGACGTTTTATTTTCTCCGAGAAAGTGCATCAAGAAACGCCTGGCCGCCGACAATTGTAGTAAAAGTTGCTGTGTGTGTTGTTGGATCGTACATCATAACCCCGATCGAGGAATTATACCCTTCACGGGCAATTTGTGGCATCACTTGCTCCGCTTCCCTGTAGTACATATCGGTAATTTTGACGAGTTCTTCACCCGTAAGCATATCTTTTAGGACGGCAGTGACTTTTGTATCGGGTGTAAGTTCTGGCTGAGCGCCGTGAATGTGGGCAGTTACTAAAGTTGCCAGAAATAGAAAGGTGGTTTTCATAAAAGATCTTTCAGCAGTTAAAACCTAGAGTACTTTTTCTTCTGGCAGCTGGCTCGTACTCAATGATTTCCGCAGTTATCGTCTGACCATCGGGGAAATGTTGTTGAAAGAACTCATCAGTAAAAATATCCGGTAACGCGATAATCTCTGCCGCATTTTTGATGCAGAATGTTTTGGGAGTTTGATTTCCTGATTTTGTATAGATCATTCTTAAAAAATTCTCGCGTGTGGTGCCCGCGAAAAGCATGAAAAATTCCTTACTGCTGCCTGGTTTAAGAAGACGAATGGTTCGATACTTGCGTTCTGCGCCAACCTGGCTGGCCCCTTGCGCGTTAGTTATAAAAAGAAGGGTTATCAAAAAAGTAAATCTAGGATTCATAGATGTTCCGTAATGAGTTAATAAACAATATAGGAAAGAGTAGATGGAGAGGACTTTTCTATCTGGTGTTGTATGTGATCAAGCCTTCCGTTTTCGTCGGTAGGAATGGAGCAACGTTGGGCAATTTCTTTTTTAAGAGCTTCGTCGGAATATTTTTTTCCGGGTAAAGTGAAAATCGCAGCTCTTCCCCGATCATAGGCAAAATCAACATAGACGACAATTCTATTTTCATCAGAGGATGCAGGTTTTTGTTCCTTGCGTAATTTGACTGCTTGCGCACAAGGGATAGCTGTAAAAAGTGCACCGAAAATAAAAAATCTTTTCACAAAACGTCCTCAAAAAATAACCATCTAGATGCTTAAATTATGCAATGAGGACTAGATTTGTCAATTGAAAAAATGAAAAAATAGTAAGCTCTGCTAGCTTTTTTGATGACGCAAATACAACGTGTGCGTTCTATGGACACTATCCGTAATAAAAAAGAAGACCATTCACTTGTGGATGGTCTTCTTTTTTTGAATAGTCGTCTTACAACGCATACGTTTTCAGATCAGCGATTACTTCGTTGTGTTTAGTGCTATATAGCTCGCTCATCCAGCGTTTGAGCTCTTTGCCTGATGTTGGTTCGATGATGATAATCGTCGGCACTCCTTGGATGTCATAACGGCTGCGTAGGGCTTTGTATGGCTCTTGGTTGCTGTCAGATGCATCGACTGCCAAGAGTATATAAAGATCAGTCAGTACTTTTGAGATTTCTTTGTCTTGAAGCACCGTTTTGGTAATGGCGCTGCAGATTGAACAGTACGGTGTAGAAAAATCGATCAAGATTTTTTTATGAGAGCTTTCGGCTGCTGCTACGGCTTCGTCGTACGAGGTATACCAAGGCAGATCAACGGTGGCTTCCCGTTCCGAATAGAACGTTTCATGAATGGCCTGAATAGCAACAAAAGCGGCAACGATGATGCATAAAAAAGCGACGCAGTTTTTAATGAGTTTCCAGAAGTGGCTGTCCACCTTTTTCTTGAGGTAGTAAAAACCTACAATCAAGAAGAAGACGGTGAGCATAGACAGAATAATGGCAGGTGGTGTGATTGCTGAAAGATAGTAGAAACACATGCCAAGGAGCATGAATCCAAAAATTTTCTGTACTTCAATCATCCACAGACCGGCACGGGGGAGCATCGTAATTGAGCTTGAAAAGGTACCTATAATGATGAGAGGCATGCTCAACCCAAGTCCAAAACAAAAGAGAAGCAGGAGTCCTGCTAGTTTGTTTGCCATGGTTGCAACTAACGAAAGAATCAATGCAAGCCCAGGAGAAAGGCAGGGGGAAGCGAACGTGCCGCTTGCCATCCCAAACATAAAAATGGAAAACGCAGAGCCAGATTTTGAATACGATCCCTTATTTTGCATAAAGCGAGGGATGTACAAGTTGTAAAACCCGAAAAGAGAGAAGGCAAAATAACAAAGAAGCGCAACAATACAGAGCACAAAAATAGGATTACCAAGAAGATGTCCAAATGCTTGTCCTGAACTTGCTGCAAGTAGCCCCATGAGAGAAAAGGTAGTTCCCAGCCCGAGCGCATAGCACAATGAAAGAAGAAAGTTGCGAAGCAGTGAAGGTGTTCCTTGCGTTTGCAAGATTCCAACGGTGATCGGAATCATCGGGTAGATGCACGGAGTTAAGCTCAAAAGAATGCCTAAAAGAAGCGCAAGAATAAGGCGTAACATCCATGATTCAGTTGAAGTGATGCGTTCCTTTAAACGTTGAGAAAACTCCTGCCAGCTTGAGCCTTCCGCGCTGCTGTTTGTATCATTTTGTTCGGCGGCACTTGTTGTCGGTGTGGCTTGTGACTCTTGCCCTGCTTGTTGTGGTGCAGCTGTGGTAAAACTAATGGGGAAAAGTTTTTCTTCGGGAGCACCAGAAAGGTTTGATGCAATGGTAACATGGAGGGTGACTGGTTCTGTGGTTGCCTGTTTTTTTGTTGCCTGTGCTTCGATGGTGAAGTTCTTATCAAATACGTTGCGGTGTTCTTTGAAGGTGTAATCGTAGGTGGTCGCAGTTCCCGTGTCAGTTTTCCATGAGGAAAGTTCCACATGTGGGTCATCAACGGAGAGAAGGATTTCTTTTTCGTACACAACTTCATTTGGTTTGAGTGTGACATAGACAAAAAGAAGGGTGTTATCTGGATCGACATGCTTTTCGCGGTAGGCAACATCGTAGGTGTGCGTTGTGCCATGAGCAAGGGCAAACAGAAGCCCCATTAGATACTTCTTCATGATGATCCTTTTTTCGTTAAAGGGTTGCTTTTTATCGCTGTTAAATTACACTTACTATACTTTTTTCCTTGTAAGAGACAAGCGAAAATCCGTGGGGCCGTAGCTCAGTTGGTAGAGCGCATGGATGGCATTCATGAGGTCACCGGTTCGAACCCGGTCGGCTCCACCAGTCTAACTTTCCTGGACATGTTTGAATAAAAAAAGGCGAGCTTTCAAAGCCCGCCTAAAATTGTGCCACTGAACTCTCATTCACACTGCTTTGGCCGAATCATTTTTCAATGATCGTGTACTCGACGCCGGCTGGAAAAAACAGCCACGTTTCTTGCATGGGAGAATCTTTTTGATGCAGTTGAGTAAAATCGATTGTTACTTCTGCATTTTTGACAGAGAAAATTCTCGATGGGTAGACGCCACAAAGGAGCAGAACAATCTTATTTTCACGTATATAGTTAGCTAAATTACTGTCTGGCAATCCAGAAGCTTCATTAACATGAAGAAGTTTCCTTTCGTCCCTTCCGACACTAATCGTAACTTTCGGGGTGATTCCACCACCACTACCGAGTCCTGTGATAGTTGCAATGTATCCACCTGCCAATGCGCCAGAAACACCTAAGAGGGCTATGCAAAGAACAATTGATTTGATCATCGAAGAGCCAACCTTCTACTTTGAAAATTTGGTCAAAGAGATGGAGCCATTAACTGTCTGAATATCGAACGAGGCAGATCCTGTGCCAGTTGCAGGAATACTGAAGGATGCAGATCGTCGACCGTAAGTACCAGGAAGTTCAGGGAGCGCAAGCGTGATGCTGCCGTTGACCGTTCTTATTGAAAATGCGCCAGAAGCAATAGCGCGTGCGGCAAGGAAAATGGATCCATTGGTGGTTTGCAAATGCACTGTCTTGCCTCCAAAAATAAGAGTATCGGCTACCACCTTGATGCGACCATTGACTGTTTGCGCATAAGAAAGCGCTGGAGTTTGTTCAAAATTGAGTGCGCCATTACTGCTCTGAGCTTGCACACCACCGGTTACTCCTGTGACAGACACAGAACCATTGATTGTTTCTAATGTAACAGACGCTTTTTCAGGAACTACCAGTTCATAAGAAACGGCAGCCCGACAGTTATTTTTCTTATACACTGCCTCAAGAGAAAGGGTGTCTTGATCGTTTTTTATCTCAGTGGTTACAAAGTTGAAATCATTTTTGTCCCCTTCTTTGGTAATTTTTACGAGTACCTCGGATTTGTTGTGGGTTGTCACCGTGATTTCACCGTTTGTGGTACTGACAGAAACAGAACCTGCTGGGCTTAGTTGATACGTTTGTTGCGTCGTTTCTGAATCGTGCGCCGACCATGAAAAACTACTTACGGAACTACTCTTTAAAAACTTGAACGCGTGAGCAGCTGAAACATACAAGCCGACCGATAACAACGTGACAGCTGCGAGTGTGAACCCCAACATAAGTATCCATCCTTTCATCTGATTAACCTTTCTGGTTAGGACATAAGCACAAAAGACCCCTTTAGGATAACAGCCGGCAGGTGATTTACAAGGCGATTTCGAGCGCTGATGTACCGGTTAAGCTGCAGGAGAAACCGCATGAGCTTGAGAAGGAGTATGCAAGCTGGCAAACCGTGCCCATTCTTCATCCGTGTAATCTGAATGGAACTTTCCAATGCTCCAGACGCGCATTCCCGGCTTATAGGTTTCAGGTCGGTATGCCTGATACTCAATAATGATTCTGGTTTTATCATCATTCCACAACCTGAGCGGCTTTCCGGTACGATAGGCCTCGGCTAACTCTTCGTACGTTTCAATCCCTTCAAAATTGTCAGAGAGTTTCACAATACGGGCTGCCCCATGGTGATGGGTATAACTTCTGATGTCTTGGATGAGGTTCTCCTCGACTGAAATCACGCGACCGAAATACCCAGGGGTTGCTTGGATAGCATCGAGAGTGCCAATCGGTTCACCGGCAAGGATTCTCTGATGATAGAGAAAGTCGGTGTGGGTATTTTTGAAGAGATCGGGTAGTTGGCAGATTCTCTTGACCATGTTATCAAGACCTTTTGCATCAAATCCTCGGGAAACTCCTACTTCTTCAGGGCGCGTAAACCCAGCAACCTTTTTTTCAGTGCCAGGCAGTAAAAGCTCTTTTTTTACCTCATCTTTGTTTGCAAATTTTTCAAACTTTTGTCTTCGATGTGCTGATCTTCCGCCCCATACGGTGGTTACTGTTTTAAGGCCGCCGCACGAATGGAAAAATTGCTCCAGCATGCATGTTTCCTTTTCGGCATTTGTTGAAGGGTGGTTAATGGTTCCTTCAGAAAGATAAAACCAATCAGTGTCCCAACAAGGAGTCAAGAAGCTAGTTTTTTTAAGTGCAAATACTTCGACAGCACGCTCAAGAGGGTAATAGGTCTTGATAATGAATCGGGTACCTGGCGAGTAGTCAGACTCGTCTCCCCTCGTTCTATGATCTTTGGAAAATCCAAGCGTGAAAACCGTACTTTTTGGCTTATAAGAATCTTTATTCCACCATTCAAGCGGCTGAGGAAGATATTCTTGGTGGTCAAGTTCATCGAGGTATACAAATTCTTCAGCAAGAACTGCATACGTGCACCATGGCTTTTCATCAGGCGTCGTTTGAGAAAAACTATCAGAACAACGTACAAGAAGTTCTGGCCCCTTTTGGTCGATAACTTCTACGATTTCATGGAGCAGAATCTGGTGAACTCGAGTAAATTCGCTGTCATTTTTGTTCGTGGCAAGCACTTCATGGTACAGCCTTGTAATTTCAGCAGGATCTTGAGTGTTCGCTTTAGTGGCGACATAGTCATTAAACGCGTTAGCAACAAACACTTTACATGCTGCCTTTGCTGGGAAAGTGCGTGCTTCAAGAAACAGTGATGAAAAGATGACTATTCCAAAGATAAGACTGAAAGAGCGGTTCATGGAAGTTCCTTTTTGCAGGTTTTATCGTAACAACGGAGCACAGAGTACCAACGGTCGTTGGTTCAGACAAGAGGAAAACGCTGTCTACGCAGCTTCAAGAACCCGTACGTTACCGCGGGAAGTTTGCAGTTTAATAAGCGCGCCGCCATCGCCAAGGGTGCCACGAACATCGCGTTTTAATTCAGCAAGAGCCGTTTGTGAGATTTTGAGTGTGCGTGGTTCCATCGTGATAGGGTGTTCACTCATGACCGATCCCTTTTCTGTTCGTGCATAGAGTGTTGCATTCGTGGTAGCAGGAATTTCCAGCTGAATGCTGCCACGTTCTGCTAAGGCAATAATTTTATCCGTTGGCTTTAACTGTTTGGCGTGGATGGTGATTCCGCCACGTTTGGTGCTTGCTTGGACTGAGTTGGTAACTGCATCAAGGGTCACAGAACCATATTCAGCGTGTGCCCGAGTACCGGCTGTTGAAACGTTTTTGATGGAGATGGAACCTTTTTCTGTTTGAACCATAGATAAGACCGCACTGTTGGGAATTACCAAAGTGTAATCGACGGTGCATTGACGGTTCGTTTTGAGCGGTACTGTTTTGATAGAGGCACCATCCTTGGTGTAGAGCGTTTCTATTTTGGTCAGCTTAAGTTCTTCTTCGGATCCCCGTTTGGTGATTTCGACAAGCAGTTTGTTCTTGTTCCAGGTTTTGATTGCAATGTTGCCTTTTTTATTGACGACAGAGATATGGCAGCCCGGGGTGAGTGTTTGTTCATGCGCAGTGATTTCTTCCTGCGTGTTATCCCACCACCAAGTAAAATTATCAAAGAATGTGATAGAGTGACTGATGTGCACTGGTGTGAGAACAAGAAAAGTGAGAAACACGCGTAGGGTATTTTTCATACAGGATCCTTTTTATGAAACATGAGATTGTGGCAAAGTCTACAAAAGTTCCCGAGACAATTCAAAGATCTTTAGCCTTAATCCGTCAGCAATTTCCGCTCATTGTTAAAGTAGTAGAGGAAGTTAGTAAGGAAGGCGGCCGGGCATTTCTGGTTGGAGGTGCCGTTCGTGATATTCTGATGGGGCGAGCATTTCATGACATTGATATCGAAATACACGGTATTTCTCTTCCAAAGCTCGAACGTATTTTGGGGCAGTTTGGACATGTTCGAACGGTCGGAAAAGCGTTTGGTGTGTTGCGTATTGATGGTCAAGATATTGATTGGTCGATTCCTCGTTCAGATTCAAAGGGTCGATTTCCTCGGGTAACGCTTGATGAGCATATGCCCCTCGCTGATGCATGTCGTAGAAGAGATTTGACGATGAATGCCATGCTTATCGACCTTGCAACAGGCTCATTGGAAGATCCCTTTCATGGATTAGAAGATCTTAAAGCTGGTGTTTTGCGTGCACCTGATCCTGCATTTTTTGTAGAAGACCCGCTTCGTTTTTACCGTGTCATGCAGTTTATTGGCAGGTTCGAGATGATGCCCGATATAGCATTGAGCGATGTATGCAAAACGATGGATCTTTCAGCTGTTTCAAAAGAACGTATTTATCAGGAATTTGAAAAGCTCTTTCTTGCATCACAACGACCATCGTTGGCATTCAAATGGCTCAATCATATTGGAAGATTGGAAGAACTGTTACCTGAACTGTATGCAACAAAAGGGGTGCCGCAAAACCCCGAATATCATCCTGAAGGGGATGTGTTTGAGCATTCGATGCAGGCAGTCGATGGGGCGGCTCAAGTGTTGTATTCAACCGATGATGAACGACTTGTCATGGTGCTTGCTGCATTATGTCATGATTTTGGAAAGGTTGAGACGACAAAATTGGTGGAAGGTGTCTTGCGTTCCTATGGACATGAGATTGCTGGTGTTCCTTTGGCGGACGATTTCTTGAGCCGTGTTTCAGGAAAGACCTTTTTGAAAAAACCGGTGACACGTCTTATTCGGTATCACATGGTACCGGTAAGCATGGTCAAAAATAATGCCGGTCCTGGGGCGTACAAAAAATTAGCACGCAATCTCTTTCCTATATCGATACGCAAGTTGGCTCAACTTGCTATTTTTGATAAGTCGGCGCGCAATCCTGAAAAAGGAAAACCACTTGCTGACTGTCCTGAACCCCTGATTGAACAATTCTTCTTGAACGCGCAGCGTTTCGGTGTTCTTGATCAGCCAGAACTCCCCTTGCTGACGGGCAAAGACTTTGCAGGAGAAATTCCTGAAGGTCCTGCATTGGGTGCTCTTCTTGATCGAGCGTATGAGCTGCAATTGGAAAAAGGTATTACGTCTAAGGATGAGTTAAAGGAATTGGTGAGGATAATGAAATGATCTCCTTCCTATCCCTTTAACTCTTTAAGAATTATATTTAAGAATTCGCGGAATCAACTATCGCCGTACGTGCAAGTGTTTCCTTCATTTTGCAACTGTGCAAGTACATCTTGCAAAAGAGTATTTTGAATTGAAATAAAGTAGCAGCCTTTTGGTCGGTGATAAGACCGTCATCTTTAAATCTACACATAAAAGTATCAATGGAGAGAAGCCTCTCTTCGAGTGGATTCCCTTTGGGGAAATTCAATGGCACAGGCAATTTTGCTTTTTCTGCTCCGGTTAAAAAGGCTTGCGCATGGTGAGTTATAAGTCTTTGTGCTAACTTGCTAGATGTTTTAACAGAAAAATTATCCCCACAGAAAAAAAGACTATCAGCTGGCTGAGATTCTATGTTTTTGATTAGCTCAAAAAGGGCACTCATTTCACTTCCCAAAGGCTGTTCATCAGATACGTTCTTCAGAGAGTAATTCTCGAATGTTTTAACTACACAATCGAAATCGTTCATCACAACAGAAGCAGTCGGGAACCTGAAAGATGCAGGGCGAGTACAATTTTGAAAGACGAAAAAACTTAAAAGCGCCGTAGTTGCATAACTTTTTTTCATAGGAACCTTTCTTCAAATTTATATAAGGTATTTTGTATAAAAAATACTGACAGAAGTGGATTTTGTCAATTGTAGAGTCAAGTGAGTTAGTACAAATTATGGTGTGATTGGTTCGTGAAAACGTTCTGACTTGTTCCTGTTTGGAGACGAGAGTAGAAAGAGAAGAAGAACGGTATGTTAAACGGTAGCGATCTACCCCAACTTGCGTTATGCTTACAGCTCATTATGAACTTAAGAAAAGGAAGATTATGAAACTGTTCTTTGGAAACGCGCTCTGGCACTTGGTTGAGCAATCAGATGTTATGACAAAAGTGATTTTGGTCATACTTTTGGGAGTATCTATTGCCTGCTGGGCGCTCATCTTTTATAAGTGGAATCTTTTCAATCTCAAGGATAAACAAGTCCGAGAAGCTTCAAAAAAAATAAGGCGAATTACGTCGCGTCAGGAACTGATACATTTTACCAACCAAGAGGCAGAGACATTGCCGGGTGTGGTACTGCTTGAATATGTCCATGAAATGCAGTCGATCACACAAAAAAAGGGTAAACTTTCTGATCGCGATCTTGAGTATCTCGATGCCCGTCGTTATTCAGTCGTTGACTCTCTGGTGTATGACGAAGAATCCTACCTTTCTGTGCTTTCTGTTGCGGCAGCTTCAGGTCCACTAGTGGGTCTTTTTGGTACGGTTTGGGGGTTGACCAATTCGTTCATCAGTATCAGTGAAAAACAATCTGCTGACATTGTAACGATTGCGCCGGGGATGGCAGAAGCATTGATGACCACCATGGCTGGACTGATGATCGCGATACCAATGTTGGTTATGTTCCATTATTTGAATGGACGGGTTCGTTCGCTAGAACATGCGCTGGGACATTTTTCTGATCAAGTTCACACAATGGTTGTTCGTAGTACGGTAGAGGGAGAGGAATTACATGAAACGATGGTATCAAACGAGACGACGAAAAGGCCTTTCGTCTCCTGAAATTAGTTTAACGCCGCTCATCGATACTGCCTGGGTTTTGCTGGTGGTGTTTATGATTGCAAGTCCGATGATAAAAAAAGAAGCAGGGTTGCAGGTTGAACTTCCTAAAGGCAATATGCAAGAAACAAAAGAAGTTACTGGTAAGGACATCACGGTATCTCTTGATAAGACCGGGACACTTTTTTTGAATGAGACCAAGGTTGCAGAAAAAGATCTGATCGAAAAGCTTAAAAAAATGGTCGGAAAAGGAAACGAAAAAACAGTGTTTGTTAAGGCAGATACAACTGCCCACTACGGAAAAGTCATCGAGCTTGTGGACAAGATAAAGTATGTGGGGGGGGTGAGCTATGTTGCTCTTGCAACTTCAAAACTCTCTGCGTAACCCGCGCTCAGTTATTGCACTTTCTTGTATCTTGCATGTGGTTGCCTGCTTTGCGCTTCTTTTTATCTATAAAGACTATCATCAGCGTTTATTTGTCGATCTTTCTTCTCGTATTTCTTCTCAAGCGGTAGTTAAACTTTTGCCTCTTTCAGCTTCTCGTTCTGCGTTAGCAAAGGGGGGCAAGAAAGGAGCTGGCAGTGGTATAACCACTTCAACACAGAAAAAGAAGAGCAAGGCTCCTACCACGGTGGTAAAGCAAAAGGTTGCAAAAAAACAGGTAAATGGCGGTAAAAAAGGGGCTAAGAAAAAGGGCAAAAACGTTCTGCAGGAAAAGAAGCAGACGAAGGTAAAAGAAAAAGACAAAACAAAGTCAGTAGTTTCTGGACAAAAGCTTGTTGAAAAGCCAAAAGTGGAAGAATCAGTTCCTCCCAAAAAAGAGGAAATGCCGCCGGTAGAGTCACCAAAAGTTGAAGAGCAAGCTGTCGTTGAGACCGTGCAGCAGTCTGGTCAGGAAGGACAAGAAATTGTGTATCTCACACAGCAGGAACTTGATGCGCTTCAGATTCACCAAAAGCTGCAAGAATCCATTTTTTCAGTGTGGGAAGCACCTGTAGGAATGGCTGCTGAGCAATACTGTGAAGTTATGGTGGCAATTGGATGGGACGGGGCTGTGCAGGAGACACAATTTTTGAAAAAAACGGGAAGCTTGGTATACGACCTTTCCGTACAAGAAACAATTGAACAGGTAGTGTTTCCTCATGAAGTGTGGGGAAAGCGGATCACAATAGCATTTAAACCGTAAGACAAATAAGAGCGAAAAAGATGAAAAAGAAAAGAATACTCCTTCTTGCACTGCTGGTGTCTGGCCATAACCTTCAAGCAAAACAAACAGAAGAACAGACAGCAATCAAAGTAGAAGTGGGGGCACACAAAATTGGGAAGAAAAACATCAAGGTTATCGCTTTGGGAATGTCCGATACACGTTCTCAAGAGGTGTGCGAAGCAGTTAAACGAGCACTTGAATATACGGAGCAATTGGCAATTGACGTTGAACAAGGAGCAAAGCGGGGCGATTACACAAAAAAGAAAGTGCTTGCCTTGCGAGAACTTGGACATCATTTTGTACTTTTCTTAAACGAAGAAAAAGGTGACAAGATTTACGAATGGCGTTTGTATGATACACATAAGGGCGTGATGCAGGCTGGCTATCGAGTGCCTAAACAGGGTGATGTTGCTCGTGGGTGGGGATATGCAATTGCTGATTCAATCATTCCTGCCATTACGAATAACAAACCGTTTGCTTGTTCAAAGTTGGCCTATTGCCAAGCAGGAAAAAAGCAGGGAGAAACAGTGGTATATGTGGCGGACTTTGATGGATCCCATCCAGAAGTTTTGAAACATTCAAATCGACAAATCATTGCTCCTCGCTGGAACCGTGATCCTGAAAACATCACGCTTACCTACTCAAAATACACGCCGATCAATATTCAGTTGGTGTCCTGCACGCTTGATCGAGCAGAAGTAGTGGCATCAAGTTTTGATGGACTCAATATGCTTCCTTCCTTTTCTTACGACGGTAAAGAAGTGGTGCTCTGCCTCTCTCGTGATGGCAGCAGTCAGTTATACCATTATGGGTACAATAAAAAGCTTAAAAAAGTGGGATATACCCGTCTGACTTACAACTCGGGAAACAACATCTGTCCGGTGTTCTTGCCAAATGGAGACATTGTTTTTTGCTCTGATTTTGAACTTGGTCGTCCACAGCTGTATTACATGAACCGTAAAGAAGAGGCCATTGAGCGATTAACTGAAGGGGCTGCATGCAGTTCACCAAGTTATTGTGAAGCAACTAATAAACTTGCCTACTCAAAGCTGGAAAAAGGGATCATGCAGATTTTTACCTATGACTTTGTTAAAAAGCAGGAAAAGCAAGTCACCTTCGATGCTGGTCATAAACAAGAATGTACCTGGTCGGCGTGTGGAAACTATATTGCCTACGGATGTGTTGAGGGGAAAAATCAACGTATTGTGTCCCATTCATTACTGACAGGAAAGGACAGATTCCTTACTCCTGAGGGTAAGACTTGTACCTACCCAGCGTGGTCGTCTGTCTATGGCGCACTTCCGGTTATTGGATAGGGCATAAGGTCGACACTGTCGCCTGTTTTTACTATACTGACAGCTAGAAAAAGAGGAGTGGGGCACGGCCTCTTTAAAACTTCACCATCATCAGTAAAGGAACTTTATGAAAGGACGCAATAGCAGTAGCGGTCCGCGTAACCTGATTATCGCAGTTGTCGTGGGAATGGTATGTCTCTTAGTGGTTACCAAACTCCATCATGACGTTCGTTCAAAAAGTGAACGTAGTTTCTCTCAATTTTTGACTGCTGTTGAAAGCGGTAAGGTGAAAGAAGTTGAAGTTGATGGCCCAGTAGCTCAATGGAGAGCTGATGATAATCAGATCTATCAGACGATTACTCCGGTTGATCCGCAGATGTGGGAAAAGCTTCAAAAGAAGGGGCTTGATATCAATTTCAAGGATGCCTCAACGCGCATGGGTCTTTCTCAGATTCTGATTATTTTAGCATTCATTTTTGGTCTTGCGTTTATTTGGTACATGTTCCGTCCTGGAAAAAACAGTGGAAATGGTGGCGGTAATATTTTCACGATGGGAAAGAGCCGTGCAAAAATGTTTTTGCCTTCAACCATCAAGGAAAAGTTTAGCTCTGTTGCTGGTGCAACGGAGGCAAAAGAAGAACTGCAGGACGTTGTCGATTTCTTGAAAAATCCTGAGAAATACAAGCGTCTCGGTGCAAAAATTACACGCGGTGCGCTGTTAGTTGGTGAGCCTGGTAACGGTAAAACGCTTCTTGCACGTGCAGTGGCAGGTGAAGCAAACTGTCCCTTTTTTAGCATCAGCGGTTCTGATTTTATAGAAGTGTTTGTGGGTGTTGGTGCGTCTCGTGTTCGTGATCTTTTTGCTCAAGCGCGTAAGACGGCTCCAAGTATTATATTCATCGACGAAATTGATGCAGTTGGTCGTTCTCGTGGAAGTGGCATTGGCGGCGGGGGTAACGATGAACGTGAACAGACTCTGAACCAGCTTCTGACAGAAATGGATGGGTTTGAAACGGCAAAAGAACCGGTCATTGTGCTTGCTGCAACTAACAGACCTGATGTGCTTGATAAAGCGCTTTTGCGTCCTGGTCGTTTTGACCGTCGCATTGAAGTTCCGTTTCCTGATTTGGTCAGCCGTGAACAGATCCTCAAGGTGCATGCACAAGGAGTTCAGATCGACGCTGATGTTGATATGAAAAAGATTGCTCGAGGAACGCCAGGCTTTTCGGGTGCCGACCTTGCAAACTTGATCAATGAAGCTGCCATTATTGCCTCAAAAGAGAATCAGCCGATGGTAACGCTCAAAGATTTTGAAGAAGCTCGAGACAAAGTGCTCCTCGGTAAAGAACTACGCACTATCGTCCTTTCTGAAGATGATCGCAAAATGACTGCGTACCATGAAGCTGGTCACGCCTTAATTCGCTTGTTGCTTCCGGAAGATACTGATCCGCTCCACAAAGTAACCATTGTTCCTCGTGGACGTGCGCTTGGGGTGACGCATCACCTTCCTGAACGTGAAAAATATTCAACGACGCGTGATGAGATGCTTGCAAGTATGCAAAGTTTGCTGGGTGGGCGCATCGCTGAAGAGTTGGTGTTTGGAAAAATGGCAACGGGGGCGTACAGCGATTTCCGTCACGCAACAGAAATAGCCCGAGACATGGTATGCCGCTATGGAATGTCCGAAGATTTAGGGCCAATTGTGTACTCGCAGTATCAGGGTGATTTTGTCTACTCGCAACACACGGCAGAACGCATTGATAACGAGGTGCGCCGTATCGTTGATGAGTGCTACAAAAAGGCACAGGTATTACTTGTAGAGCATCGTGATAAGCTGAATGCCTTGGCGCAAGCGCTTCTTGAAAAAGAAACGATGTACGCAAGTGAGATTTACGAGCTTCTAGGTATTCCTTCTCGAGAAGATTTCAAGCTTTCATAATCATAAAAAAGGTTCATGCATGAACAGTCAGGAACAGCTGAGTACGGGAGCACTTACTTCAGTGCTTCGAGAAATTGAAGTCCGTGCGCGCAAGGCGGGAGATATTTTGTTGTCATACCGCCATGATGCATCGCTGGTTAAATCGTACAAAGCTGATGGCAGTTTTGCCACGCAGGCCGATCTTGCAAGCGAAAAATATTTGATTGAAGCGTTACGGCCTTTGGTTCTTGGTGCAGGGTTTTATGCCGAAGAAACAGGGATACAAGCTGGCAATGAGTACCAGTGGGTAATCGATCCACTTGATGGGACTACCAACTTTGCCCATGGGCTGCCTCACTTTTGTGTGTCGATTGCATTAACGTACCGTAATGAACCGATTTTGGGTGTGGTGTATCAGCCAGCAATGGACCAGCTTTTTTCGGCGCAAAAGGGGCAGGGCGCGTTTTTGAATGGAACACGGCTTTCTGTTTCTCAAGAAACTAAGCTTAATCAATCGATGCTCGTGTTGTGTAACGAAGATCTTCCAGGGATCTTGAAAGGGCTTGAACCGTATGCTTTATCTGAACGACCTCATCTGCGAGATTATGGGGCGGCGGCACTTGATAGCGCGTATTGCGCGGCAGGCAGATTTGAAGTGTGCCTGTATCAGATGACCAAATGGTGGGATATTGCGGCCGGTTCTTTGCTTATTAAAGAGGCTGGCGGGGTCTTTTCAAATCTACAAGGTGGTGCCATTGGTCCTGAGAACAGTACCTTTATTGGTGGAACTAAGCCTATTTATGACCAAATTCTGCCCATAGTACAGAAAACAGCTGGAGTTTGATAAACAGGGGGGTTTTGCTATACTAGAACCTCATCCTCCAAAAAAATCTAAAGTGAACGTGGATTGTTAGCGACGAAGGAATGTAAGCATGTCGAGAATGTGTTTTGTTTGCGGAAAAAAGCCTCAAGTAGCCAATTTGGTAAGTAAGGCGAATAACCGCGTTAAACGTTGGGTGTACCCAAACGTACACAAAATGCACTTTGTGTTGGCAAGTGACTGCCGCAAAAAAGTACACCACAGCAGCGTGTGCACAAAGTGCGTAAAAGCAGAAAAAGTTACAAAAGTCCTCTAAAGGTGATACATGGCGAATATAAAGTCAGCAAAAAAAAGAGCTCGTCAAGACGAAGTAAACCGCAAACTTAACTTGGCTCGTAAGACCGCAATCAAAACGGCAATCAAAAAAGTTATGAACGCGGTGACTGCACAAGATTACGAAGCATCTGTTGAATCATTCAAAGCAGCAGAAGCTCAATTGCGCAGAGCAAAGAACAAGGGCGTACTTCACGCAAATACCGTTGACCGCAAAGTGAGCAGACTTGCTCTTAAGGTAGCGGCTCTTAAGGCTGAAGCTTCTAAGTAACTCCCGTTCAAATTAAAAATAAAAAATCCTGCATCTTTAGTTTCGTTTAAGAAACACAAGAGTGGCGGGATTTTTTATTATGCCCAAATTGGTGCGTAGAAACCGTTAAATGACCGTAATTCAAAAGGAGAGGTGAATGAAAAGGAAGTTAGTAGGGACGAGTATTGCTCAAGAATTAGATAAATTTTCTGATTTGTGGTCTCAAAAAATTATTGCTGAATGTAACGATGATTACGTTAAAGTAGTCAAATTTAAAGGCGAATATGCCTGGCATAAACATGATAATGAAGACGAGCTTTTTATTATCGTAAGCGGTGAATTGGAGATGGAAGTTCCAGGTCAGGTTCTTCATCTAAAAGCAGGAGACTTTGTTGTCATGCCTAAGGGGCTTGAACATCGACCTGTTGCGCGTGAAGAAGTATCGATCTTACTGATTGAACCGAAGACAACGTTGAGCACAGGGGATCCAGAATTTGCTGGAAGGGCTCCAAGCAATGGGGCATGGCTCTGTTGTCAGCTGCAAGAACCGAGCTGCAAGATATAGAACAGAATTACGGCGTACAGAAAATAAAAATCCCACAGATAAAAATGTGGGATTTTTTTACGCAGCAGCAGATTCCTGCTTATCCATAAAATTCTTATAGCCGCGCAAAAAGTTATAGGCAACTCGGGGAGGAACACCCGTTCGGCCGGTGCGTTCAGTTAAGATAACGAGCGTTTTAGGCGGATAGTTTTTGTAGGTAAAGTTGCAGGCAAGCCAGCTATGTTCTAAAAATTGTGCTCCGTCCTTGAGCTTATCAAGGCTACAGGTTTGAGCAGTACTGGTCTTGGCATGGAGAATGAAATCGCGTTGATGAAGGCGATCGAGCCAGCGGGCAGTTCCTTTGGTTACTGAAGCATGCATGCATTTTTGTAAAAATCGCCGGGTTTCACCTTGGATAGCAAGAGGCTCTGTCACGATGGGAGTACTTTCTATGATTCGAGGATTGACCAAAAATCCTGTTTCGATAGCAGCGACAAGACGAGTGATTTGAAGTGGTGTTGCTAACAAAAACGTTTGCCCGATCATGGCAGAAAGCGTTTCGCCAGTCCACCAACGTTCGTGTTTTACTTTACGTTTCCAGGCTCTAGAAGGAACAAGTCCTGTCGCCTCAGAAAAAATCGATCCTGTTGGCTTTCCCAGTCCAAAAAGACCGGCGTAGTGAGTAATAAGGTCGATATCTATTTTTTTGCCAATATCAAAGAACGGGATATTGCAGGAGTGGGCCATGGCAAGTTTGGTGGTAACGAGTCCATGGCCTTCTTTTCTTACACAGTGATAGTTTCTACCGACAAACGTGAAATGTCCCCGGCAATCCCAGGCAGAATGTTGCTCCGTGAGTCCTGATTCGAGGGCAGCACTCAAAGTAACTAACTTGAAGATCGATCCGATGGGATAGGAAGCTGCTGAAATTCTATTAATGAAAGGCTTTTGTTCTTGAAGCTCATCCCACACTTCAACAGGAATGGGAGCGGTAAAAATATTAGGGTCAAACGTTGGTCGAGAAACACAGGCTTCAAGTGCTCCGGTTACTGGATCCATGAGGATAAAACAGCCAGCAATATCGGGTGGGAATGATTCTTCTGCAAGCTTTTGAAGGGGCAGATTAAGCGTCGTTTTGATGTGTTCCCCTTGCAGAGTTTTTTCGATTTCGTATTCAGCAAGGTAGGTGCCAACTGAGTTGATAATGCGCATGATGGAGCCTTGTCGTCCTCGGAGCGTGTCTTCAAACAATTTTTCGATACCCGTTTTTCCTGCAGAGCCTTTGTCGATAAAGGCGAGGTACCCAAGGATGTGGCTTGCCATCGATTGATAAGGATAAAATCGTTTGAAATGAGTGACGAGTTTTACATTTGTTTCATCAGGGAAGAGCTCGATGACTTTGCTCAATTGCTCGAATGAAAGGTCGCTTGCAAGGCGTAGTTTTCCGACAGAGCGTTCCGTTCGAGTCAGTTCGTCATAATTTTCAAAGGGCGGGAGGTTTAAAATGTCTCGAAGACGTTCAAGATGCGCAAGCTGCTCAACAGTGAGCCGTTTGTTGCCTTGTCCTTGCCAATAGACGTCAGTGACCGGTCGATTAGTTGCAAGAACAGTACCATTACAGTCGAGGATGTTTCCTCGCAGTGAAAGTGTTTGTTCATAGCGCGTAAAGTTACGCTTGCTTTGAGCTAAAAATTTGTCTCCCAAATTGACCTGAAGCTGAAAGAGGCGAGCAACCAAAATGCATGAAGCGGTAACCAAGGCAAACCCATAAAATGAAAGTTTGATGGTAAAGGACGTAGCTGCTGTTTTGTTCATAGGTCTTCAGAACTCTTTTTTGAAGCAAATGGATGATGCGTTTGAAAGATCTCAACAAGCTCCTGTTGCGTAACGTGAGTGTATTTTTCAGTGCTTGACAGGGTCTGATGCCCGAGAAGTTCCTGCACCACCCGCAGATCTACTCCTTGATTGAGAAGGTGCGTAGCAAAGGAATGGCGCAGTTTGTGCGGGGTAATATTTTTCTGCCCTTTTAAAAAGACCCGAAACATTTGAATAATACGTTGTACCGAGCGGGGAGTAAGTGGCTCATTACGGTAGTTTACAAACAGATGTTCTTTGTAATCAGAGGCGGTTGGCCGTTCTTTTTCAAGGTAGTTTTTTATGCGTTCTTGAGCCTTGGTACCAAAAAGAACAAGACGTTCCTTTCGTCCTTTTGCCATGATGCGGATGACTTTTCGTTCAAGATCAAGATCTTTAAGCGTGATGTTACACAGTTCAGAACAACGCATTCCCGTGGCATACAAAAGCTCAAAGATAGCTTTATCGCGAACAGGCCGTTTGGAAGGAAGGTCGTTTTCAGTGATGGTATCAAGCAGATAAAAGATTTCATCGACGCTTAAATAGGTCGGAAGCTTTTTATCAAGACGTGGTCGCTGCAATTTAAGATCAACTTCGTGCCCCGCTGTGTGTGCAAATCGTTCAAACGATTTAAAGCAGGATGTTTTACGAGCAATGGAGCTTTTATCAATCTGCTTATGGAACAACATAACAAAATAGCGCTCAATCGCTTGACGAAGTGTAAGGGGAGCGGGTTCTTGTTTGTTGATGCGATCCCAAAATTCGGTAAAAAGGGCAAGGTCACTTTCGTACGAACGTTGAGTGTTTTTACTTAAGTTGCGCTCGACGTCAATGTACGTAAGAAAATCAGTAACAAGAGGCTGAAATTCCTGAAACGTCATACCCGAACTTTCCTTTTTAAAATCGTTTTTTTATTTGAAGGGAAAAGCCTAACGTATTGTCCAATAAAGCGCAATCTGGAATGCAGGTAGCAATTGTGTTACAGCAGTCCGTAGTCTTTGCAACGACGATTGACCGATGAGCGGTTTACGCCGAGAAAGAGGGCGATTTTATTTTGGTTTTTAAACTTATCCCACAAGAGAGCCATGATCTTAGGATCTTTGAGTGCATGCTTACCAAGACGAGATGCTTCAATCAATTTTGGATCTGAAATGTTGTAGGCCGGATCGAACTGGATATCGTAGAGCGACTCACTCTTCTTGGTTTTGTTGATGAGACTGTTTTGTACTCGCTCTTTCAGCTCATAGAGGCTGATTGGTTTTTGATTGATGATTTTCTCTTTTTCCTTATCACTTAAGGTAAGCAATTTTCCTGGTTGTGCACCGTGGTGCGTGAGTGCTTGTTTACTAAAGCCGGATACCAGTTCATCAAGATCCTCTTGCGCAAGGGTCATCACAGAAGGGAAAGAAAGGGTTGCTTTTGAAAGTTCGTTAAACAGTGCGCTTGAAAAGATACCTTTTTGCACAAGTTGCGAAAGATTTTGATTAGTTGAACAGATGATGCGAACGTCGGACTGAACCTTTTTTTCACTTTTAAACACGCGGTAAAAACCATAGCGAATACATTCAGCAAGCATTTCTTGCGTTTCTTTATCTAAGAAATGGACGTTTTTGACAAAGAGAGTGCCGTTCTTGTTAAGCCGCTCAAGCAGCGGTTGTATCGTTGATGACCCAAAAATAGGGTTAATACCAAAGAGTTTGATCGGAATATCAGAACCGGTTGCAGGGGACTGAATATCAAGGGTGTAGAGTGTTTCTCGTAAACTAATGTGGTGAATGAGCTCTACGGTTGGAAGCAAGTCTTCATCAGGTAATTCAAGAAGGAGTGCTTTTTTAGTGAGCGCAAGTTTAAGGAGGTCAATTTTAAAATTAAGCAGTACTTCACCAGCACCCGGGATAAGATCATTGATCAGTTTACCTGATTGCGTTGTTTCTAAGTACAGGAGGTAGTCCCAGTTAGAAGGGTTTTTTACGCGATCGATGAGCTCTTTTACGACGTCAGAAATTTCTGGGTAATGGACGGTGATAATCACACCACTCGAATCAGGGTGAGGGAGTCCTGTTACAACAAGTTTTCTTCCACTTGAGTCTGATGTTATAACCGACTGGGTCGTCTTATACAGTTCGACCTGATGAGCAAGCATGCGCAATGTTTTTACCAGAGGATCACCTTCTTGGATGTTGGGATTTACCGTGATGATATCAGATGCATTTTTGTTGCCGAAAGAAAATTTACGATTCTTGTAAAACAGTATTCCAAAGCTGTTTTCCTTGTTGGTTCGCAGGAACGAGCGGATACTTTCTTTGTACTGATTAATTTCTTGATGTTTGAGATAGAGCTCTTCAATGATATCTTTCCGCTGCTTTAACAGTTCATTAAGGTTTCTGTTTTGTAACAGGTTAATAATTTTGGAAAGGTAGCTTGCGAAAACCAGCATCTCATCACGTTCAATGTTGGTATAAAGCTTCTTAGGGCGCGCATGGCGCTCTATAACAATAGAAGCGATAATGCGGCCGTTTTCGTAGATGGGGAGAAAAATCTCCGCATTAATTGAATCAAGGAAAGAGAGAATGGTGTTGCGTGCCTCTGTTTGCTCGTAAAAGTTGTTGTACTCTATTTCATCGCGAATAAAGATGGGAGAGGTTTTAAGAGAAGCGAGCGCTTTGTTGGTTGCATCAGTATCAAGGGTGGCGTTTTCGATAAAGTTTTCGACCGCGATCTCTTGTTGTGACACGGCTGTCTGATCCGTTTCTAGTGCGGTGCTATGGTGAAGATTCCGTACAAAAAGGGCGGTTGAGCCGGTCGCTATGCCAAAAGCCCGATGAAAAAAATGTTGCACGATTAGTTTAATTTCACGGGTACTTGAAACGTTTCCAAGCTCCTCGAGAGTGTTCTTAAAGTCGTTTACAAAGTTAAACTTATGAGAATTATGTTCATACACGTGGCTATGAATATTTAAAAACCTGAGGCCAACGATTCTTCGTACGCAGTAATAGAGAGCAAGGGTAAGGAAAATTCCTGAAATGCTGACGGCAGCGAGGTTATTCGCAAGAGTTCCGATGATAAAGCTGAACGGGTATACCTGGCAGAGATTTGCAATAAGGTGAGGTACGAGAAAAAACTGCACAACGGTTTTGAGCTGATGATGCAAAATAGAAGGTATTTTTGCTCTGCGTAGAGAATGAAGAGCAATAAACACCGTTATGGGCATTAAGATAAGTAAATTATAGGCAGATTGATGGCCGCGCATTGCGTTCTCAAAAGGGGTGGTTACAAGCGAGTGTATCGAAAAAATCTGATGGAGAAAGAATCCTAAAAAGATGGCGCTGATAGGAAGAAAGACGTACTGATACCAGGAGATACCAGCGGTTTTTTTAGTGAAATTTTCGATAAGGAGCGAGAGGCTTTGGTACATGATCATATTTGCGGCCCATCCCATTCGCACAATAAAAAGGACAATAGCTGCTGAGCTTTCTGAGGGGAAAAGTTTTCCAAAAAGAGCGATGACCCACGCAAAATCTTCAACAGCTGCTGCAATAATGACTGAAAGAAGAAAATACCAGATAGCTGGAATACGTTTTGTTTTGAAGATTCGTTGTATAAAAAAATAAGCGATAACCATCTTAACGACGCATGCCATTGTCTGGACGGCAAGTAGGAAGGAATAATTGCTGATGAAAGTGTTAGCTGTTTTAAAGAACTCAAATAACGTCATGATACTTTGTAAAATTCGGGAATTATCTTATGAAAATCCAAGAAACCCTATTGTCTTTGGGCTTTTCTTGCCCTATACTGTACGGCGATTTTAACTAAAATTTAACTCAGGAGTAACAAAATGATCTCTAAATTGATGTCAGTCGTAGCACGTTCCTTGTTTGTTGTTATGATCGCATTGATCCAGCCACCTTGCTAAGGATTGTTGCTACGTGAACTTTAACACAATCTTTTATGCATGACAAATGCGTATGGATCGGGTTATCGAAACGATTGAATCGGTTCGGCATTCGAGAGTGGTCCCTCAGATTATAAAAAAATTGCGGGTTGGGACAAACGGAATGCTTGAACCGATGTCTATTTCTATCGTTGCCCGTTATGGGCGCGATCCATTTTTGGTCCTTGTAAGTTGTCTTCTGAGCTCAAGAACCAAAGATAGTGTGACGCTTCCTGCAAGTTTCCGATTATTCGATTGTGCTCTTTCTCCTGAAAAAATGCTTGTGCTTTCCGTGCAAGAAATTGAGCGAGCTATCTATCCCGTTGGCTTTTATCGACAAAAAGCAATCGCTATAAAAAAATTATGTGTGCTCTTGGTGACCGAGCACAAGAGCGTTGTTCCTTCAGATTTTGCGCTTTTGACCGCGCTTCCTGGTGTGGGGCCTAAGACTGCCAATCTTGTGTTGGGGGTTGGTTTTGGAATCCCTGCTTTGTGCGTTGATGTTCATGTCCACCGGATTTGTAACAGGCTTGGGCTTGTTTCGACCAAGACTCCACTTGAAACAGAAAAAGCTCTACGAGTGATTGTTCCGCGTGAATATTGGATAGAACTGAACCGATTATTGGTCATGTGGGGACAGAATGTGTGTGTTCCCGTTTCCCCTTATTGTTCCCGATGTGTGCTTTCTGACGTGTGTCCCCGTAAAGGTGTTACAAGACATCGTTAATGAAAAACGGCATCTTGCGGTGGACTTTGGTTATTCGAGATCGTACAAATAAGGGAAAGAGAAGAAAAAATGAGAAAAAATAAAGCACCCGCGAGGTGCGGGTGCTTTGATCTTTAGCTAGCTGGGGTAGCTTTTTTAGCTACTTTGCGTCTAGCTGTCTTGCGCTTAGCAACTTTTCTTTTAGCTGTTTTGCGCTTTGCTGTTTTACGCTTAGGAGCTGCTTTGCGTTTTGCTACCTTGCGTTTAGGAGCTGCTTTACGTTTCGCAACTTTTCTTTTAGGAGCTGCTTTACGTTTCGCAGTTTTCTTTTTAACTGCCATCCTACTCTCCCGGTTTGGGGGTTTTACCTTTTTGCCTGTCATAGATGAATTCACTATTGAGCCTACAGATTTAAATGCAGAAAAGTCAATTATTTTTGAATCACTAGTACATCAATCATTCAGACAAGATGGAAAGACCCCGCGCGAAAGCCGTTCTGGAAGTGTGATCATGAGGATTTTTAAAGAAGCGTTTTTGCACGACTTACCAGTTGTTCTTTGGTAAGACCTTGCTCCTGTTTTCCGTCATGATATCTCAATGTGGCGGTTCTGTCGGCAGCTTCTTTCTTTCCAATCACCAGCATCCAAGGAATTTTGGCAAGTTGGGCAGTTTTAATCTGAGCAGCCAAGGTATCCGATGAGGTATCTAGTTCGACCCGTAGATTATGCTCATTCAAGAACTGCAAGAGCTCTTGAGCGTACGGTTTTTGTTCGTCAGAAACGGTAAGAATTTTGATTTGTACCGGTGAGAGCCAGAATGGGAGGTGTCCCTTATAATGTTCAAGCAGTACTCCAAAAAAGCGTTCAAGCGAACCGTACACCGCCTGATGCAAAATGACCGGGCGCTTTAAGGTGCCGTCAGAGCTTACATAGGAAAGATCAAAGTTTTCCGGTTGGAAGAAATCTATTTGAATTGTGCCACATTGCCATTCACGGTTCATCGAATCTTTCATCTTAATTTCGATTTTTGGACCGTAGAAAGCCCCCTCGCCTTCTTGGATGACATAAGGAAGTCCTGCTTTATCAAGTGCGGAAATAAGACCATGCGTTGCTTTTTCCCAATACTCATCACTGCCCATTGAATTTTCAGGGCGGGTTGAAACTCCTATCTTGAGGTTTTCAAACCCAAATTTGCCCATCACTTCTTTTACCATCTGAAGAAAGGTAAGAATTTCCTGCTCAATTTGGTCAGGCATGCAATAAATGTGCGTATCATCGATGGTGAATGCTCGAACGCGGAATAAGCCGTGAAGCACTCCTGAAAGCTCGTGGCGGTGCACTCGTCCAAATTCGTTAAGGCGTAAAGGAAGTTCACGATACGAGCGTGGACGTTCTTGGTAAATCAGGATTGAGCCGGGGCAGTTCATTGGTTTGATAGCAAATGATCTTTCATCAATACAGGAAAAATACATTTTGTCTTGATAAAAATGGTAATGCCCAGAGCGTCTCCATAGTTCATCAGAGAGCATAAAAGGCGTTTCGATTTCTTGATAATGAGCTTTTTTTAAAACAGAACGCATATAGTGTATCAACTGATTTACAATAATTTTTCCCTTATGATGAAAGAAGGGAAAACCAGGGCCTTCATCATGGAAAGAAAAATAATCAAGCTGTTTACCAAGGCG
>CAZRXF010000008.1:0-57264 GCA_964604015.1 uncultured Pseudomonadota bacterium | reverse complement strand
AAACGAATAAGGGCGGTATTTCAAGATTGACTCCACCAAAGCTAGCGCCTTGGTCTCATAGTCTCCCGCCTATCCTACACAGATTGGTCCAAAAAACAATGTCAAGCTATAGTAAAGGTGCACGGGGTCTTTCCGTCCTGTCGCGGGTAACCGGCATTTTCACCGGTACTACAACTTCACTGAGTATATCACCAAGACAGCGCCCAACTCGTTACGCCATTCATGCGCGTCGGAATTTACCCGACAAGGTACTTCGCTACCTTAGGACCGTTATAGTTACGGCCGCCGTTTACTGGGGCTTCAATTCAGCGCTTCACCCTTACGGATTAACACCTCCTATTAACCTTCCAGCACTGGGCAGGCGTCAGACTCTATACTTCCTCTTACGAGTTTGCAGAGCCCTGTGTTTTTGTTAAACAGTCGGTTGGGCCAATTTATTGTAACCTAGCTATGCTTCTTTGAGAAACTCAAATAACAAAGTAGGCACCCCTTATCCCGAAGTTACGGGGCAATTTTGCCGAGTTCCTTAGTGATACTTATCTCAACGCCTTAGCATTTTCAGCCCGTCTACCTGCGTCGGCTTGCGGTACGATTATATACAAGACTCGTTAGAGACTTTTCTAGTCAGTGTAGGATCAGTCTAACATATCTCTCCATTAAGAATTGATATGCCCATCACCCTTCAAGGTTAACGACCCCACGGATTTTCCATTGGGATCCCTCTTTGGACTTAGCTTGGCAATCCATTTTCCAAGTAAACCTACCTTACTGCGTCATCTCTTCACTCAAACGTCCGTATATAGTACAGGAATATTTAACCTGTCTTCCATCGCCTACTCCAACTGGCCTCGGCTTAGGTTATCGACTAACCCTGAGTGGATAAACCGTTCTCAGGAACCCTTAGACTTACGGCGAACAGGAATCTCACCTGTTTTTTCGTTACTCATACCAACATTCTCACTTCTTTGAGCGCATCATCTGTCCTTACGGTCAAACTTGTATCTCTCAAAGAACGCTCTCCTACCAAAAGTACAAAAGTACTTTTCCATAGTTTCGGTGGTTTGCTTAGCCCCGTTCATTCTTCAGCGCAAAAATACTTGACCAGTGAGCTATTACGCTTTCTTTAAATGATGGCTGCTTCTAAGCCAACATCCTGGTTGTCTTTGCGTTTTCACTTCTTTCATCCACTTAGCAAACACTTGGGGACCTTAACTGATGGTCTGGGCTGTTTCCCTTTCGACCACGAAGCTTATCCCTCGTAGTCTGTCTCCCATCTTCTAAATATATGGCATTCAGAGTTAGTAAAGGCTTGGTAATCTCGCGACCCCAAAACCTAAACTGTGCTTTACCACCATATAAAATTCGATGAGGCTATACCTCAATATATTTCGGAGAGAACCAGCTATCTCCCAGTTTGATTAGCCTTTCACCCCTATCCACACCTCATCCGAGCAGTTTTTAACCTACACCGGTTCGGACCTCCATCGCATTTAACTGCGACTTCATCCTGGACATGGATAGCTCACTGGGCTTCGGGTCTATCCCATACTACTAAACGCCCTATTCAGACTCGCTTTCGCTACGGCTCCGTTCTTTCTAAACTTAACCTTGCAGTATAGGAATAACTCGTTGGTTCATTATGCAAGAGGCACGTGGTTGCGCGTACGTATACATCGCTTCCACCGCATGTAAATATCTGGTTTCAGGGTCTTTTAACTCCCCTCCCGGGGTCCTATTTCACCTTTCCCTCACGGTACTAGTTCACTATCGGTCATCAATTAGTATTTAGCCTTACCCCATGGTCGGGGCAAATTCTCACGGAATTTCACGTGCTCCATGATACTCGGGTTTGCTCATCATCGCGCCACATAACTTTTCACCTACGAGACCGTCACTCTCTATGGTCGTCCTTTCCAGAACAGTTCGGTTAAATTACGCTGCTCACGATCGGGTCATATGTACATACCCACACAAGCACCCCATGACACCCTTACCGCAACGCGTACATGCTTACACGGCAAAGGTTTAGGCTCTTCCCAGTTCGCTCACCACTACTACGGGAATCACGTTGTTTTCTTTTCCTAGCCTTACTGAGATGTTTCAGTTCAGGCCGTTCGCTCTCTCTACTCTATGTGTTCAAGTAGAAGTGATATGGTTTTTCCATATCGGGTTTCCCCATTCGGACATTTCCGGATCAATGCTTGATTGACAGCTCCCCGAAACTTTTAGCAGTCTTCCGCTTCCTTCGTCGCCTTTTGATGCCAAGGCATCCACCAGATACTCTTTTCAATTAATCACAAAAATCATTTCATTGAAATTGTAGTTTATTTTTCTATAAACAACTTGACTTACAAAAATTTCAAAGATCACAAGAATTTAACTTGTCCCTCTTCTACACGAAAAAATTCTTTGGTGGAGATGAGCGGATTCGAACCGCTGGCCTTCCGCGTGCAAAGCGGACGCTCTACCAACTGAGCTACATCCCCATGCCCATCTATAAATATTAGTCTTTACTTTGACCCAAAAAACTGGTGGGCCTAAGTCGACTTGAACGACTGACCTCTCCGTTATCAGCGGAGTGCTCTATCCAGCTGAGCTATAGGCCCAGTCTCTATAATTTGTCTTAACCCTTTAAGAAAAAAGGGTCCACAGAGAAACTAACGTTTCCCAAACACACCTATCGATCTGTCACGAATGACAGTCGAATAATGATCTCCCTCGAAAGGAGGTGATCCAGCCGCAGGTTCTCCTACAGCTACCTTGTTACGACTTCACCCCAATCACTCCCCATACCTTTGACGCCCGCCTCCTTATAAAGGTTAGCTAAGACGGCTTTGGGTACAGACAGCTCTCGTGGTGTGACGGGCGGTGTGTACAAGGCCCGAGAACGTATTCACCGCGCCGTTCTGATGCGCGATTACTAGCGATTTCAACTTCATGAGGTCGAGTTGCAGACCTCAATCCGAACTTAGATTGGTTTTATGGGATTAGCTCCTCCTTGCGGATTTGCAACCCTCTGTACCAACCATTGTAACACGTGTGTTGCCCTAGACATAAGGACCATGATGACTTGACGTCGTTCCCACCTTCCTCCTGGTTTCCCAGGCAGTCTCGCCAGAGTGCCTACAAAAAGTAGTAGCAACTGACGACAAGAGTTGCGCTCGTTAGAGGACTTAACCAAACATCTCACGACACGAGCTGACGACAGCCATGCAGCACCTGTTCAATTGTCAAGGCAAGCCTTGAAGACTGCGTTTCCGCAGCTGTCAAAAGAATGTCAAGCCTAGGTAAGGTTCCTCGCGTAGTGTCGAATTAAACCACATGTTCCACCGCTTGTGCGGACCCCCGTCAATTTCTTTGAGTTTTAGTCTTGCGACCGTACTCCCCAGGCGGATCACTTATCGCGTTAGCTGCGACACCGATCTTGCAACGCAAGACCGACGTCTAGTGATCATCGTTTACAGCGTGGACTACCAGGGTATCTAATCCTGTTTGCTCCCCACGCTTTCGTGCTGCAACGTCAGATATGGACCAAGAAGCTGCTTTCGCCATCGGTGTTCCTATCGAGATCTACGCATTTAACCGCTACTCCGATAATTCCACTTCTCTCTTCCATCCTCAAGTCTATCAGTATCTCCTGCTTTTCCCTAGTTAGGCCAGGGTCTTAAACAAAAGACTTAACAAACCGTCTACGCACCCTTTACGCCCAATGATTCCGAATAACGCTTGCACCTCTCGTATTACCGCGGCTGCTGGCACGAGATTAGCCGGTGCTTTCTCTAGTGATAACGTCATCTTTCGCCCATATTAGAGGCGACTCTTTCTTCTCACTTAACAGAAGTTTACAATCCTAAGACCTTCATCCTTCACGCGGTGTCGCTGCGTCAGGCTTTCGCCCATTGCGCAATATTCCTCACTGCTGCCTCCCGTAGGAGTTTGGGCCGTATCTCAGTCCCAATGTGGCCGTACACCCTCTCAGGCCGGCTAGCCATCAAAGTCTTGGTAGGCCTTTACCCCACCAACTAACTAATAGCGCGTAAGCTCATCCTCAAGCGGCAGCATAAAAGCCACCTTTCTCCCGTTAGGGACGTATGCAGTATTAATCTCGATTTCTCGAGGGTATCCTTCACTTAAGGGCAGATTCTCACGTATTACTCACCCGTCCGCCGCTGTACTCATCCCGAAGGACTTTCTCGCTCGACTTGCATGTGTTAAGCACACCGCCAGCGTTTATTCTGAGCCAGAATCAAACTCTCCATCGCAAAAATTGCTTGTTGGGTTTTCCGCTCGTATTCTCTGTGGACAAATTTGCATAGCTACTGCGACTAGCGCAGTGCTTTGCTGTAATTTATTAATGAATTTTTCGTGTATTTCAAAGAACTTTAAACTTTTTCTATTTGTAACTTTTTGACTAAAAGTAAAGTCAATTATACAGATACAAACTGTAATGTCAACATCTTTTATTTTTTTGTTTTTGCTTTAACCTTAGGTGCCTTGTTGACCGCTTAATTTCAATTGCTTTTCGGTTCGTCCCGGTTGCTGTTTCGTTTGCTGCTTCTCCTGAAAAGATGATCAAATTGTAACCGTAATTTTGATAAATGCAAGCTTTTTCTTTTCCCTTACAAATAAAGTTGAAAAAATCTTTATTATGCCGGTTCGCGTTTCTTTAAAAATTAATACTAACTTTGTTATTTAAGCTCATCTTCGATCCCTTCAATAACCCGTCCTACAAGGCTTTTAAGCTCTTTGACAGCCTGTTCAAACTGGTCATTCACTAGGTGGTGGGCATACATTTTTTCAGCCGCCTCCAGAACTAACTCTTGTTGCGCTTTTTGTAATCTTTTTTTGATAACTTCTTCAGAATCTTTGCCTCTTTTTGCCAAACGCCCTCCTAATTCTTCAAGGGAAGGGGGGGTAATCCAAATTAAAACCGCATCGGAACTTTCCTTAAGTCGACGCCCCCCTGAATGATCTAAAACTAGGATATACGAATGCTCCCCACGCTTGGCCGGATCAAGAACCCATGCTGGCGACCCATAGAGATACCCACAAAACTCAATCCATTCAAGAAAAAAGCCCTGCTCGGCCTTCAATCTAAAATCTTCTTCCGTCACAAAATGGTAGTCCCTCCCATGGATCTCATTAGTCCTAGCAAGGCGAGTTGTATACGTCACCACCAACTTAAGACCATCTTCTTCCCGAAACTCCTGTAAAAGTGCTTGAACCAGTGTTGTCTTACCCGTTCCTGATGGTGCAGATATTACAATTAATTTCCCAGACACGCATTTACCCTTCCCTGTAATGCTTTTCACGTACTCTTTCTTAGGATAAACGGATCATTACGAACAGCAACTTCTTTTCCTTATTATATATACCGCAAAAAAGCTCGCCGAAATTACCTCAACAAACTGAACAAGAAAAACCAAAAACAGGGGAAAGATTTTGCACAAGATTCTCATTTGGAAGTACACTAATAAAAACATTACAGGATAAAGGATTGCCATGCTCATCGACACATTACGTGAACAACTTAAACATCTTGAACCGGATGTTGCCGTTATAAAAACCTTCTGGAAAAATGCTCAATGTGACGAACGTATTGCCGCACTTGAACTTAAGGGCCAAGATGTCGCTGTCTGGCAAGATCCTAAACAAGCACACATTTTGAAAGAACTTCAGGCTCTTAAAAACCAGCGCGAACTGTATCAAATTATTATTTCTCAATTTCAAGAAACCGTTGATCTGGTCGAACTCTTTAAAGATGACGAAGCGGAACTTACCAAACTTACTGATGAAATCAGACAACTAGGACGTTCAATCCGATCTTTTAAAATCCAGCTCTTATTACACGAAGAGCAAGACAGCTCAAATTGCTTTGTAAATATCAACTCTGGTGCCGGCGGAACTGAATCTCAAGATTGGGCAGAAATGCTCTTGCGTATGTATTGCCGTTTTTGCGAGCAACATAACCTTGATTTTTCGATTGTCGACTACCAACCAGCTGATGAAGCAGGCATCAAAGGTGCAACCATTTTTGTAAAAGGAAAAAATCCGTACGGACTTTTTAAAAGTGAACATGGTATCCATCGTCTTGTGCGCATTTCTCCGTATGATGCAAACAAGCGCCGCCACACATCATTTGCCGGCGTTCACGTTGTTCCAGAAACTCCAAAAGTTGAAATTACTATCAATCCTGAAGACCTACGCATCGATACCTACCGTGCAGGCGGAGCGGGTGGCCAGCACGTTAACAAGACTGAATCTGCTATTCGCATCACTCATCTCCCATCAGGAATTGTGGTGCAATGCCAAAACGAACGCTCACAGGGACAAAATAAAGAAACTGCGATGAAGATGCTCAAAGCAAAACTTGCACAAAAACAGGAAGAGGAAGCACTTGCCAAGAACGCCTCTTACGAAAAAAAGAAGATTGAATGGGGCTCTCAGATCAGATCATATGTTCTACATCCTTACAAAATGGTTAAGGATCATCGAACTGATTATGAATCACAGCAACCTGACCTAGTTTTAGACGGAGATCTTATGGGGTTTATTGAAAGCTACCTTCTCCAGAAACTCTAACTATGTCCTCTAACTCTGATACGCCGAATTGGGGCAAGGGAAAATTTTTTCGTAACGAACAGCCCGATTTAGACTTCGTATGAGTCCCGTCCTTTTTCCAATACCCAAATTCCACATTACAAAAAAGACAATTTCTTCTCTTGACCCGTGGCGCTACAGGCTGCCTTCTAGGCTCACCAACTGTTGGCTTTTCCTGCTCCTGCACCCGTGATACAAGATATGCTCCACCTACATACGTGCATCCTGGTTTTGCTCCTTTATGAGACTTACCACCGTTAAGGCAGTAAGCAAAGACAACGTTGCATGCTGCACAAAAATAGTGTGGTCTTGGATGCTTAGACGACACTCCTACCGCCGTTGAGTTAGCCATATGTAACACTTGCACAGGTTCAGTTTGTGTTGGAGCAATACCAGGCACTTCTTGCATGGGGGCTGCATCAGCCTCACATCTCATGCCAACACCCAGGTTTTTATCAACAGTCAGGATGTCTACAAATTCATCTTCCCGTGATTGATTCTGCGAACCAGCTCCACTTGCAAGAACTGCCAAAACTTCAAAACCATCAAACTGCGCACACCTATCACTAGAAACTACCAGTACCGTGAAAACCAGAATCGAAACTTTTAGAAGGTTCATCATCATTCCCTTTATGAGCCTAACAGTTTGTATGCTTCCTGTTTGTATAATTCTACATTGGGCTGATCAAACGGATCAACGTTACACAAAAAACCAAGGTACATGACCTCAAGCATTTTTAACTGTAAAAATTGTCCAATGTAAAACTCACTTTTTTCAGGAAGCACTACTGAACAAAACGGCCTTTTATTTTTCTTATATGCCTCTTTGGTTCCTTCAGAAAGTGCATGCATGATGCTGGAAAATGACAACCCCGCACATGCAAAAGTATCTTTTGGAACCGTAATTATGTGAGCATTTTTTTCTACCGTCACAAAGGTTGTGAACTTATCTCGTGGCCCGCCTAAAGCAAGTTGGGCAACAGAATGAAGATCGATGCTTCCAAGAGAAATTGTTGGAGTAATTCCCATCAAAACTTGCCGACCTTCTTTATCAAATTCCTTGCCAATACTTTCTGCTAGCAGCTGTCGATACCATTTGCCCACTGCTTCCAAATCAACTGAGAACAAAAAAAGATCGTTGATAACTACCCCGTGCTGGTAGTGGTACCACTGAATCAAAGCACTCATTACTGCAGGATTAGTAGGAGCCTGTCCTTGCAAACAACGCACCACCATCTTTCGCGCTCCCGCACAAAGCGCTTCAATGTCGACTCCTGTCATGCCTAATGGAAAGAGCCCAACCGGAGAAAAAACAGAATAGCGTCCTCCAACCATCTTGGGAACTTCAAGTGCTGTACACCCTTCATCGCATGCCCACTGCCACAATGGAGACCCTTTATCTGTTGTTACTACCACCAACTCGCGGTACGTATGCGGATGATACTTCTTTAACAATTCGATAATCACAGAGAAATTTGCCAATGTTTCAATTGTGGTTCCTGATTTGGTAACCACATTGATCAGCACCACATGACCTGCAGCAAGCTCACGCTTCAAAACTGATAAAATGGCCGCCATACGATCAGCATCCACCGTCTCTGCAAAGTACAACGCTGGCGTAGCTGATGGCTGATGCACACGCAATCTTCCAAACACGGCCTGGTGAACCGCTTTTGCTCCAAGACTTGATCCTCCAATCCCTACCACTACCAAAACAGTAGGACACAATTTCTTTTTCTGGGTCACCACTGCTTGCACACATGACAACGCTTGAGTATCAAAAGGAACAGCTAATGAAGCGTAGGGGGTAGACAAACAATTACCACTTTCAAAAAGCTTCCGTAACCTTAGTCGCTCATCTTCTACTTCTTTGTCCACAGCCACTGCAGCAAGCTCAGTCTCTGATATCCCGCATGATTCCTTATATAAAAAGGTAATCTCTTTCTGTTCCATCCCTATCCCACGCATCAATCTGTAAAAATGCGTAGTATAGCTCCTTTTACCAGTAGTGCCACGAGATTTAAGGCAGGCTATCGTTCCCCAAGCTTATTTTTATCCCTTGTATTTTTTAAAATTTCTATTAGAATATAATATAGTGCCATGATTTAAGAAGAAAATAAGGAGAGTTATGAAGAAACTAAACCTAAAAACAATTATTAAGGTTGCTGGCCTTATCTGTACCGCCCTTATTGCATCGACCACCAAGCCGATGATCAGCGTTGCATCAGGTCCTGCAAAACACATTGCCCACGCATTATGGTTGGGCAAATCGTCTGCAAGAAATCCTCTCCTTCACGTTCCGACATTACAACGGATACCTTTAGGTGAAGGACGCGCACTGGAAATCTTTCCACTTTCAAAAAATAATCAGAGACGCATCGAAGAAACCAGGCTTCTGGAAGACACGTTTGGCATAGCAAATCACTGGTTTAAAACTCCTTCCAGCAGAACAGATTACACGTGGGTACGTGCTCAAATCACGGCAAACTATCTTCCAGCACTCGCAGGTGTAGCACTGTACCAGAACAATTCTTTCCTGAAAAAAGCATACTTAGCTTTTCTCGTCACGGTTCCAGGATTCCGCACACAAAAAGTAGGAACGCATCTTGTCAATTACATCATCGATCAAACAGGATGCCAGTTTATCGATCTTGAAAGTGCCCCCGACGCCTGTGATTTTTATAAAAAACTGGGATTTGTGCAGAGTGGTAACCCACAACAATTTTATTTTTCTAAGTGCATGGTTCCCCAAACGCCAACCACTTACACCGTACAGGTAGGAAAATCATTATGAACAAAAAACAGTTTTTTTTACTCATCTTTGTCGGTCTGATAACGATCGCTCAACACTGTCAGGCAATGGTCACCTTTCCAGAGAAGGAATTCACAACAAAGACAGGTAGGGTTTGTACGCTTTCTCTTGTTACAGCGCAAGCAGAACAAAGGAAGGTCAAACAATTATTAGAGGACGAGTTTGAGTCAATTCTTTCCACACCAGGTCACCAAGATATTGGCGTTTATCTTCAAAGCCAAACAGATTCGACGAAGGAACTCATTGCAGCAGCACATCTTTTATCACCAGCAGAAGACAGACCTTACCTTTATCTTTCAGACATGGCCGTACTCATACCTTTTCAGAAAGATGGTATCGGAGCCACCATTCTCAATTATCTGATAGAATACACACCATGCTCGATCAAGCTTTATAGTTTAGCAGCTACCATGAAATTTTATGAAAAATTTGGATTTTACTCATTCGATAAAGAAGACCCCAAAAAAATGTGCCGGGACCGTGGAGCAGCAGCTGACGCTCTATCTGGCGCACGCTCTTAACAAAAAAGGAATTCTCTATGGACTTCTTATTTCGTTATTTGACCGGTCAGAAGCTTTTATGCCTTACACTGTTACTTCAAACTCCGATTTGCGCATCGTTACGCGCCTACACACGCCTTTTACCATCCCTTGTTACAGCAGGACTAACAGCACACCTCGTATCGCACCACACACATCTGGAAGAACCAATCCCAGACATTGTTCATCACAAAAAATGTACACTAACAAACGGGCAAAGCGTCACCATCCACGAAGGCCTTTTCCCCCAAGGACCTTTAGCTACGCCGCCAGCTTCCTCACATCTTTTTTCACAGTTTTGCCCTCACCAACAATCAGTTGAACCCGAAGGATATGAACTAGCAACACTTGTTTCGTATGCAATCAATCGAACAAGGCTTTGGTTCCTTGCTCACGATTACCTAGCTTGCAATGGACATTCGGGAATGAAACACATTTCTGCAAACATCGATGGAAAATGCGTCGGAAGAATTGTCTACGTAAATTCACTCGACAGGCCACAGGCGGTCTACATACATAACTTTGATGTCACAGAGGAATATCAAGGAAAGAGGATAGGAACGGAACTTGAATCCTTCCTTTACCACCACTTGCAACAGCATGCACCGTCAATCAATGCGATAACAGTGGTAAGCCTCGATGCTGCAGTCAGGTTTTATGAAAAAAATGGTTACAAAAAAGCACGCCCTACCGGAGCTCTTTTTGTAAAAAAAATTGAAAGACCTGAAGCATAGAACTCCATTACTAGTGCGCACTCTCTACAATAACGCCTGAAAGATCATGCACAATGAATTTGCCGCAAACATACCTGAACAGAGTGGTTCATAATCGACCTCTTTGCCTACCAGGGATGACGAAAGCCCCCCAAAAACTAACCCCAGCGTGAGAGAAAGTGGCATTAACAGCCCTCCCAACACCAGCATCGGATTGAACCCCAATTTTTTAAGTAGCAATCCGTAGAGAGCACCACAGGCAAGTACGTAGTAATCAAACTTTGCCGCATCAACTAACAATGCCCGCCCTTGTGCTCGCTCTGCAAAAAGTGTCGATGATCCTAATTCAAAATGTGAAACAAGCAACCACATCACCACACCAACCGTTATCGAACAAACAAAAATCCCCAAAATTTGATAGTTGGTAATGGTACGCTGCTCAACGTTTGCGAGCATTCCTGCCTTTTTTCCAAACAATCCATCTGTTGCTATCCCACCGCATGCTTCTACAAAGGTTGCAAGAATCGTAATTTGCAAAGCATCAAGTCCAAAAAGAAGCATACCAGGAACCATGACAAACGTGGCAAAACGACCCAGCGGAGCGAGACCAACTTTTCCCGCAAACACCGCTATCTGATAGGCACAAATAACTGAAAAGAAAGTAATGTAAATTTGCGAAAGAAATGGAAAATTAAACCACCAAAAAAAGAGTCCCACTACAACAAGAACTGGAATCAGTGCCCATAAAACGGCGGTATCACTTGTCACTGGAGCATCTTTTTGCACCGTTTTTTTTACAAAATCAAACAACTGTTTTGGCATTGCTAACAAACTTGAAAGAGCACCTATGACTACCATACCGCTACAAAAGGCAAATAAAAATGTTGAAACTGAAAGGTGAGGAAAACACCACTGATTCAAAAGATCGAGAATAAAAATTTTGCTTAACGTACCAACCAAAAGAGGAATAGTAATCATACTCCCCGCGATAAATCCAATAGCCCAGAGCATCGGAAGAATACTCATATTACATTGTATGGCAGGAAGCGCTAACGGTCCCAATCGGTAGGGCTGCGTAAACGTTACCGTTGCAGGAATAAAACGCTGAAACCACTGAGTTGCTTGCACAATGCAGTAGGCAACCGTTCCTACAAAACCACCAACAAGTTGTCGCAAACTACCCTTGTTATCAGCAGCATAGGCAATCTTATACACCAACACACCGACAGGAAAGGTTAATTGTTGCTCATGTAACAGTGATCGTTGCGCCAATGACGCGACCCAAAGACCCAATAATCCAGCAACGCACGCAAGTGCTGCAACAGAAAGAATAAAAGAAGTCGGATGCTGCACCCACGCCTGAAAAAACGGTTTATCAAGAAAGTAAATTGTGGGAAATGAAAATCCAAATGCCGTTGCCATAATGCCACCCAATGACCCAGCAGCCGCTGCGCAGATAATTCTTGAAGAAGTAAACGAAGGAAAAAATCGCGCAAAAAACACCGCGCATAATGCAAGGGTCGGCCCCATCCAGGGGCCAATGGGTGTTGCTATCGAAATATAGGTCAGCACACTTGTTGAAAAGACAGAGAAAAGAATTGCACAAATAACGGTAGCAGTTGCCATGCTTTCGCCCTCGGTAGAAACATGATTGGAGATTTGCCCCTACTCTACCAGAAAGAGATGGTAAGCGAAACTTGGTTTTACGCGGTTTCTTTTTGAACTTGCTCTCGGTGTGACTCCTGATCCGGTGAGCTTTTCTTCTCCTGATTCTTTTCTACTTGTTCGATTCGTGCCTCGAGACTGTGAATCTCTTGCGATAAGAATGCACGACGTGCAATCACATTCAAGCATTTTTGCACACGACGAGAACTGTATAAAAATTCAAGATCTGCCTTAAGGTCTTTGAGAGCATTTTTATAACCAGTGATGAACAATGGGGTCGTTTTTATCTTTATCAAGGATTCCATACATTTCACTTTGCTTTCCATGATCCCCATTTTGTTTGATGCCCAGATGCATGCTTGAAAATCACTTTCATTTTCCTTTTCAAGAGCACTTTTTGCCGCGATCTGAACAACCAATGAATTGACATCGTCCGGATTAATCTCATCCCTTGGCTCTACCGCCGCTCCCAACATCCAACTATCAAGCGACTTAAGTGCCGCCTGCTGCTCTATAAAGAATGTTCCCCACAACGGTGGAAGCTTTGGCATCAAGAGATAACTCGTTGTCAGATCTCTTACGATACTAACAAGCTGGTCTCCCAGGTCATCTTGCCGTTCTTTTGCTTGCTCATAAGCAGCGTCTAGACCAATTTTCATAGCATCTCTTTTCAATGATGAAAGTTGTGTTTCAAATACAGCTCCATCAGCTGATCCCAGCGAAGTTGCAGAGCCTTGTTGCCCCAATGCACTTTCAACAGCATCTAACTCTTTTAAAACCGATCGAAGTGACCTTTTCAACTTCAGACCTTCTGAGACATCTTCTCCTGCCGTACCAAGTGATCTTTGCAACCCTTGCACATTCAGTTCTATGGCTGCCGCATCCAAAGCGGCTGACAAATTTGAAAGTGATTTTTTTATTCCCTGCTGTTTAGCACTAGAAAGCTCTTTTTGGGCAGTTGCAAGCATTTCCGTAAGCCCTGATTGAGAATCAAAAACAAGTTGTAATGGGAGATTCTGACCCGCAACCATTTGCCTCACCACAGTCGGAGAAAGATTTGGATAGAGCGTCATAATTTTTCTTTCAAGCGCCATAAGCTGTGCCACTTGCCCTGTCTGGTTAGTTTGCTGAAGAACGTACACCGCTCCGTACACGTTATCCACAAGACCCTGCAGTGGCTCAGAACCGTGCCCATATTTTTTTGCCAGC
Organism: uncultured Pseudomonadota bacterium; assembly: GCA_964604015.1. GTDB lineage: Bacteria > Babelota > Babeliae > Babelales > CAIQNR01 > CANNBR01. Next base: position 43,726 of record CAZRXF010000008.1, on the reverse strand, counting down.
TCTTCAATCGTAAGATTTTGAGCATCAATTAAAAATCGTCCAATGTTAGGAATAAAGTAACTTACAGGTTTAAAGATTCGATGTGACCTACAATAATTCACAATAAATCGTTTGCTTGGTATGTAGGTATCAGGATACGCGTCAGTAATTGCTTTAATCACCTTTTCTACTGATCCCTTTGAGTACCCTCGAAAAAAAGAAATCCAGAAATTTTCTGATTCAAGAATGAAAGAAATTTGATCAAGAGCGGTAACCAAATCTTGAACCGTAGCAAACTTTTCAGGTCCCTGACCCACATAGTTTTCCACTGATCCTTTTACATTAAAAAATGAAAAATTCTTCATGAACGATTTATAGGAAGGAAACACAGAAAGAGGCTTTTTGCTCTCAAATTGTTGCTGCTGCTTCCATGCTGCAACAGCTGGATCTTGGTCAATTACTTGCAAAAGCAATGCTTCTTGCGATTGTGGGGAATGCTCCATGAGCCAAGAAACATAGGTATCTCGCTGCTCAAAAACAGATTGCAATAATCCCTCAATTTGCTGCGTGCCCACTGATAGTGCCTCCAATTTTTCTGGAGGATAATTCCCTTGTTGCGCTCCCCCTGAGAAAAGATCTGGATAGCGTGAAACCATTGTTTGCACAGCACTAAGAAATTGTTGTGATGCGGTAACAAGCGCGTTTCGCGTTCCCTCATAAACATTCTGCTCATCAGGAGAAAGCTGAAACTGCTTTCTTTCAAGTTGCGTTGCTGATGGCAATTGGGATAACTGTTCAGCAAAAGAAAAACTGTCTGTCAGAAAGACCATCCACGGCAAAAGAGATGAACCAGTTCTATCTGTTGCTGCCAAACTGAAGCTTCCTGCCAAAGAAGCAGGCATCTGCGTCAATGTCCCTTGCGTATAAAAATTTTGCATATTCTCAAGATAGCGAGCTTGAGCGTGAGCAACAGTATCTAAAGGAACTCCCTCAAACAGCTTAGTTAACCGAGTAAGATTGCTTTTACGTTGTTCAAGGTAGGTGCTCACTTCCCGATTTTCAGAAGAAGAAGAACCACCGTTACTCTTAGGAACATAGGGTTCAAACGCTCCAGGACGTCCCCTTCCAGGTAACGGAGAAACAACTATCGGCGGTTGATGGTACGTACCAGTACCTGAACCTGGCTTGCCAGACGGCCTCCCATGTTCACCTCCACGAGCCCCACCACGAGGAATCGGCTCTTGCCGCGGTTTGGGACGTTGGGGTTCACGACCACCTTGTCTTGGCGGTATTTCTTCATGAGGATCAGTCAAATAACCAGGATGAAACAGACGGGGTTCTTCTATTTCCATGCCATACCCCAACTGATTACATCCAACTATTATGATAATGGTGTAGTTACGTAGCGTCATTCGTCCCCGCCTCTCCTTTTTTAGGTTACCCCTAACCCTTTAGAAGCTGATGGTACAGAATGATTTGAACAAAATGCAACCTCTTTACCGATTGCAAGCTTATTTTTGAAAGATATGCATATGTCATGCACTCCTACTCATCCTTCTTCCATTTCTGAAAAAAGATGGTGCCGAGAGCCGGACTCGAACCGGCACAGTATTTAACTACCTCACGGACCTGAACCGTGCGCGTCTACCAATTTCGCCACCTCGGCAGCACGTTTAAGAAAATTCTTTTCCAGCAAGAAAGTGCAGATGCACATGAAAGACAACCTGCCCTGCCGTTGCTCCGTTATTGCTCACCAACCGAAACTCACGAGCTTCTGGCTCTTGGTGCGAGAGCTTTGCTGCCATCATAAGTAAAGACCCTGCAAGCTTATGATCACCAGCCTCAAGCCGCCCAAGGTCAGCAACATGTTTTTTGGGAAGAATCAAATAATGAATAGGGGCACGGGGATTAATGTCTTTAATGACCACAACATCCTCGTCTTGTGCGATAACGTGCGCTGGCAGTGCACCGGCCACAATCTTACAAAAAACGCATTCCTTACTCACCATATTCCTCTTTTTCGCAACATGACTGAACAGCGATTAGCTGGTGCCGCGAGCCGGACTCGAACCGGCATAGTATCGCTACCGCGGGATTTTGAGTCCCGTGCGTCTACCAATTTCGCCATCCCGGCGCACAAAAGAATAGGTCAAAGCGTAATGAAAAAGAAAAGATCAGTCAAACAAAAATCTTTCTTGTCAGGACCTAGAGTGAAAAAGTATTGTTTTCAATTTTCTGCAGTTCCAAACGAGCAAGCGCGTCAGTTACGCCAAATTCCAATGCTGCAGCACTTAACAGAGATGCATACGATCCGTGAACTGCGTTCATTTCCTCTCGATAAATGCGCAAAAATCCGTTCAAATAATTGACTCTAAATGCCGTTGCGGCAGCTGAAACCACGGAAGCTGACTCATCATTTTCTAATTTGTTTAAAAGGTCCAATTGACGATACCGTACCGGTACATACGCAGCCCAAACTTTATATTCAGAATAGTAGGTATCAGACGAGTCATAGGTAGCAGTAAATCCAGCGACCAGCGTATTGACCTGATTAAGCGATAGGGTACTTAAATTTTTGTCGCTGAAATTTTTCATAATAAAAGCATCTGCTGAGGTGACCACAGGAGCGGGCGACACAGGTGGGTTTGGGTTCGGTGTTTCAGGTTGAAGAGCCGCACTTGCAAGTGAACTAATCTTTGCCGCAAAGGGCACTAACTCCTGATATTGGCTGAGAAGATGTGCAGGTAGCGGAGACTTGAAGGAGGAAGGTGCTGTGTTAAGAAACGTTTGTAGCGCATCGAACGATTGCGTAAAATTTTGTGCATCAGTAACTAACGCCGGCTTTAGCTCAGTGGCAACAAGATCGTCTGGTTCGCCCACTCCGAGGCTTAAAAGATCTGTTTCAAGAACATTCTTTGCTGCAAGAGCTGGTAAAATTAGCGAGCCAAATTTATAGGTCAGATAGGCTGCTCCGGTAGTTCCTTCTTTTTTTACATAGTCAGAAAACGAGGTCTGATAGATTTGAGCTTGTTGCGCGGTAAAACTATCAGGATCGGTGGCACCAGTATCAGAGCCTGAGAACGCATTTAACAGGGGATTTAAAATACCGCCCATGGCCACTTCCTCAGGAGTTTTTGTAAGAGCAGCCGGTTTAGGTTTTTGCGGTTGTGGCTTTACAGGAGCTGCAATTTGGTCCTTAAGTGAAACGATTCTTTGAGCAATGGCAAGCTCTTTTGCGTACATATCGCTCAACAACGAAGAGAACGGCTTTTTAAATCCACGAGATACCGCCTGTTTGGCAAAAGCATCATATGCTGAAAACGCAGTAACGCAGGCCTGAGCATCAGCAAGATCTGAAGGAGAAAGTTTTCCAGCAACCACATCAGCATCCGTTGCTACTCCCAACCGAGAGACATCGCTTTTTACTGCATTCACCGCGACTAAAGCCCCTAGAAGTTGTTGCCCAAAGGCATAGTAGTTATACAACTCATCATCAACTCCGTAGACCTTTGAATACTTTTTAAAAAGTCCGTTATAGGCATCAAGATCGGACTGAGCAACGGTTGCTGGATCTTTTTTGTTGGTAGTGCTAATCCCTGAAAACCAATTGAAAACTGGCAAAACAAGTCTATTCATGTCCTTTTCTGACGCATCTGCCAGCAACACTCCCTGGGCAAAATCATCATCGAGGACATCAAGTTCTTTATCCAAAGTATCAAGGTCATCCTGCAAACCTTGCATATCCTCACTGGCAAAACCTATTCCCGAAAGCATCATTCCTAGTACAAAAATCACCTTTTTCATACGATCTCCTTGGCTTAAAGTAGCATGAAAAATCATGCTACTTTATAAACCCTGCTTATTCAAGAATTGGGGAAGATGCCAGTCTGCACGGAAAGCTGCAACGCGGCATATAACTGATCAAGCGTCAGGGGCACGTGGATTTTGACCTTCTTTTTCCTGCTCGTTTCCCCTGCAATAATCTCTACATCAGCCTGCGCTACCCCTAAAAGCTTAGCCAATCCTTTAACAAGTTCTTGGTTGGCACGTCCTTTTTCAGGGACACTTTTAAGACGACATTTAAGCTCACCATTTTTATCTTTAAAAAACCCGAATGAGCCCGATGAAGGCATCACTTTCACGTCAAAAACAAGAGCCATGGCAATTACCTCGCGCTTTATGCCTGAGAAAACTTGCATTAATAAGGGAATTCCGTATCCTCTTATAACCTTACCGAGCACCAATGGAAATTACAACGAGGAGAGATGGCTGAGTGGTCTAAAGCGCTTGCCTGCTAAGCAAGTTTCTGGCGGAAGCTGGATCACGGGTTCGAATCCCGTTCTCTCCGCCACTAAGTAGGGCGTCGACATGGCAGTTCGAAGGCCCGGTAATTTGAAATATAAAGTGTTGCACAATAAAGAGGCGCCCATAGCTCAATTGGATAGAGCGTCAGACTACGGATCTGAAGGTTGTAGGTTCGACTCCTTCTGGGCGCACCATCATGCAGTTGAACCTGCCCACAAGGGAAAGGTAGCTGCGCTTACATCTGTCTAGATAGTAAGGTGATGGAGCAAAAAAGCAGCACAATGTGTAGGAGAGATGGCAGAGTGGTCGATTGCGGCGGTCTTGAAAACCGTTATCCTTAATCGGATCGTGAGTTCGAATCTCACTCTCTCCTCCATACTTCGCTACTACGTAGCTACGCCTGGTACGGCAAGTGACAGGCGAGTCTTCGCCGCCCTACGGCCTACGGTATGGTACAGCCCTTTAAATTTTTGCCCATTGTGGGTATTATCGCATCTTAAGCTTATGTCAGTTGGTTTTAGGCCAATCTTTCGCAGTGACGCATCTATGGGAAGAGCAATGGAGTTGGCTACTTAGTAAAAAAACTTCGAAAAACCGCTCTAGGATAGCAAAAAACCTTTGACGTTGCTGAAAATACGCATTAGAATTTTACATCTAAAGTGTGAGGATTCTTTAAAAAAACATGCCAGCCCTAAGGTGCCAAATACCATGTCCATCAGATTTGCAAGCCGTCTGCCCTTGCCCATCTCGTTTGTAGTCGCTTTTTCCCTTCTTTTTGAGCCTATACATCTGGCTGCTCATGCGTCCCATTCAACGCCTGTATCGTTTTCGCATACAGACCTGGGACCCGAGTATGTCATGGAAGCAATAGCACGAGAAAATCTCAAAACGATCACTTCGTTAGAAGGTGCATCAAAAGCACCGGACGCGCTTGAACAGGGAACGTTCAAAAAATCGTATGAAATGCTCCTCGATACGCTTAATGACCAACTTAATTTGAGCTATAAAGAAAAAAGACGCATTACTTTTATGCTCTTTTCTCATTATGAACGACGACATCCTTTTGCAACAAACACCGTCCTTGACCCAACATCATGGCAAGATCTTGAGCTGTTGTGCGGACCTAAATCTGATGTGCGCCACTACATCGCAGCAAAAATTGACCGGGCTCAAACGGAAGCCGGCCGTGTCATGTTCTTTAAAAAGATTATTGAGCCAACAAGCGATATTCCAACACTTCAAACCAACCAAGGAATCATCAGAGAGCTCTATGCAAACGAGAGACTTTTTAGAAAGCTAGAAAAGCAAATTGCACGACTACGTGATGCAGAAGGGGCCGTTCTTTCTTTGTGGAACAGCGACTTTTTCTACGATGCTGTTAAACAGGATCAACTGCATATTCCACGAGCAGAAAAGCTTTCTCGGTATATCAATACCACCCCAGGACTTGTTGAAATGAATGCCTATTCACGCCTTTTTGCAAACACCACCAATCATCTTGCAATGGTTGCTTGTGCAGTGCTTGTGCCATGGCTTGGTGTCCGTAAGGCAACGGGGTTTGATCTTTTTAACGCAGTTGGCTCTGTTACAGGTCACCCTGCATGGGGCGATAAGTTCCTCAATAACGTGAATTTCCTTGAAGCTGGCGCGTACCTCAGTTTTATCGGGTTCATGTACGGTTCATACCGCTGGTTTGCAGAAACCACCAAGGTTAATGCTAATGAGCACATTGTCCTTGGTATCACAACCGGCTATCCTGCCCTCTTTTTCCCTGACTATTTCCGCTATGTCGTAAACTTCAGAAAATGTATCCAAACAAAATTAATGCATACGGCACGGTACATTGATGCCCTACGAGAAATATCGAAAATTACACGTTCAAATGAAATGCTCGCGCAGCAATTTCCTGCCCTTGCAAACCTTGAAGAGGAACTTGATGATTTGTGTCAAAAATCACCTGATTTTGGCCAATTTGTTGGTCTTTTAAAAACAAAGACATTCAAAGGCAAAGAGGCGTCATTCTTCTCCTGGTATGGACGCGTCAACGTGGCATACCAGCTGCTTCATGGAGTGAAAAATAACCTCATTCACCCGATGATGGTTGTCGGAGAACTTGATGCATTCCTTTCCTGCACGCGCCTTGTCAAAGAATTAGAATCGAAAAATGACCCTATCTGCTTTGCAACCTACCTTAAAGACAGCGATCAACCAAGCGTCACCATTACCGATTTCTGGAACCCAAGTGTCATTGGACGCAAAGCAGTTACCAACTCGCTCATCATTGGCGGAAAAGACAATCCTAAAAATATCATCGTGACCGGTCCTAATGCAGGTGGAAAATCAACCACTATGAAAGGATTGTTGGTCAACGTGGTTCTTGCGCAAACCTTTGGCATTGCAACTGCTCGCTCTTTTGTGTTTACGCCCTTTGCAAAGATCATCACCTACTTAAACATCACTGATGACATTGCTGCTGGAAAATCACATTTTAAAGCGGGTGCCTGCCGTGCACGTGAACTTATCAAAACTACCCAATCAGTTTCTGAGAAAGAGTTCAGCCTCACTGCGGTTGATGAAGTGTTTAACGGGACCACGTTTTATGAAGGACAGGCCGCAGCATATGCCCTCATTGAGCAGCTGAGCACCTTCCCTCATAACATTTGCGTTACCATCACTCACTTTCCGCAAGTTCCACGCCTTGAATTTGAGTACCCACACGTCTTTGCAAACTACAAGGTAACCGTATCTTTTGGCCCTGATGGCTCAATGAACTATCCGTACAAGATAGAACGCGGCATCTCCGAGCAAAATATCGCGCTTGAAATTTTGAAAATAGAAGGATTTAATGATACCTTCCTTACCAAAGCAACGGAGATTCTCGCTCAGAACCCTGAAACTAAAGGCAAAGCATGAAAACAAGACGCTTTTTTCTTAACAAGTTAGTGCGCGACAACATTGTTGAACTTTTCAAGAAAGAAGGAATCGAAAGTTCCTCATTCACCCTTGAAGATGACAACGACTACTTGGAAGCGCTTACGCAAAAACTGATCGAAGAATTGCAAGAAGTTTTCTCAGCAGAAAACACCGAAGAGCTACTTGAAGAACTCGTCGATATTGAGGATGTTCTTGTTGCTTTTAAAGCACTTCTTAAGCTTGATCAAAAAGATATCGAAGCTGCTCGTGCAAAAAAATTAGCCGAAAAAGGTGGCTTTAAAAAACGCTGCTTTATTGAATACATCGACGTTCCTGAATCAAACAAAGAACGTATCGAATACTTCGAGAAGAAAGCATCTCTTTTTCCTGATCTGAATCTTGAAGATCTAGAAGAAGATGAAGAAGACGAAGAATAGTCTTACTCAAGGATTCTCGCATGAAAGACACACATAGCACAAACTCTGACGTGCCTCCCCACTGGCGCTCCTCATACTGTCTGCACCTCTTGAAGACTGTGTGTCATTCCGCTCTTTCTGCCCTTCAAGGTCATTTTTTAACTGTCAGCAACAAAATAATCACAGATCTCTTTCATTTCAGCGTACAATGAAAGAAAAGGTCGGTAGGAAGTAGGGATGAGGGGGATGCATGTTTGAATCATTTTTTGAGACGTTGTGCCTTGTTGATGGATTCGTGTGGGATTTTATTGGTGTCCCGGCCATTTTGCTTCTTGGGCTCTTTCTGTCGATTAAAGCCGGCTGGATGCAGATTGTCGACTTCAAAAAAATTACCAAACTTTTCTTTTCGTTTCTGACCAATAGCGACACGCACGACAGGCGAGGAATTCACCCTCTTAAGGTCTTTTTTGCCTCACTAGGCGGCTGCATTGGGATGGGCAACATTGTAGTCGTTTGCACCGCCGTACAGGTCGGTGGCCCTGGTGCCGTTTTCTGGATGTGGGTTGCCGCACTTATCGGGATGATCGTCAAATATTCTGAAGTGTACTTGGGTATTAAATACCGCATCAAAAACAATGACGACAGCTACGACGGTGGCCCCATGTACTTCTTGCAAAAAGCTACGTCTAACCCATGGATACCACGCATTGTATGCGTTCTTTTGTGCATCTACGGGGTCGACATGTACCTCTTTAGAATTGTCACCGACACCGTTGTTGAAATGTGGGGATTTGACCAACTGACTGTTGTCATCGGTCTTCTTGCACTTGTCGTCTACACAACACGTCGTGGTGTTGAGGGAGTAAGTACCATTACCAGCATCATCATTCCCGTCTTTCTGACCGTTTTTACCGCGGTAAGCGCATTCATCCTCATAAAGAACATTACCTATCTGCCCGCCGTCCTTAAGCTCATCATAAAATCTGCTTTTACCGGCCACGCAGCGCTCGGTGCATTTGCTGGCTCAAGCCTTTTGCTAACAATGTCCCAAGGAATGAAACGGGCCTGCTATTCAGGTGATATCGGCATTGGCTATGCTTCCGTTATCAACAGCGAAACAGATGAAGCAAACCCTGCAAAACAGGCTGCCTTAAGCATCTTTGGTATCTTCATCGACACCTTTGTCGTCTGCACCATGAGCGTTCTGCTGATTTTAATTACGGGACTCTGGAGCCAGGGGATACATGAAGGAAAAATTATTGCTCTGGCAATTGAAGACCATGTCTCGTTCATCACCGTACTTTGGCCTCTTTTTATTTTCCTGCTCGGGTATTCGAACATTATTGCTATCTTTTCTGTTGGTGAAAAAGCAGCACACTTTCTTTCCCCGCGGCATGGAAAGAAATGGTACCTTGCCTACGCTATTCCTGCATTCCTACTCTTTTCTTTTGTCGGAAACAAACAACAACTTTTGACGATGATGTCGATGACCGGTATTTTACTACTTCTTATTAACCTGTGGGGGATTTTGAAGCTCTACAAAGAGATTTCATTCTCGCTCACTGATGAAAAACAGGAAAGTCGTTAACTCACATACCACACTATTTTAGGGGAGAATCTGTTATGCGCCGTCTGTTTTTTCACACCATTTTCTTTACAGGCCTTTCGTTGATCCAATTCTGCACTGCTGCACAGCATGCGGTGGATGACGGTCCTACCATGGGCGAACTAGCAATACTTCAGGCCTGCAAACAAGGCGATGCAGAACACCTCAGGCTTCTCGCAGGACAAGAAAAAATTAATCCGAACTTCCAAGAACCAGGAACTGGTAGAACTCCCTTTTCTATTGCGTTGCAGCACAACCCTCAAACAGCGAAGGTTCTCCTCACCCTTGGAGCACGACCTCATCTTTTCCTTCCGCGAACGCGATCAATCTATTCAGAGAGTTTCGAACGGGCAGATGAACGAGCTGTTACTTTTTTAGCAAGTCAAGGTATTGCATATGTTGCCAAGACCAAGAAACACAACAAACGACTCTGTCAAAAGCTTGACCTTAACCGATTGCTTGCTGCTGGCAACATCACTAATCTACGCACCGCATGCAAAGCAGGGATTATTCCTTCTCGCATTATTACCAGTGCTGCACTTGATGATGCCTGCAAGACAGCCCAAACAAACCCCATATTTGCACATCAAGCACTTTCCCTTTTACTGTGGCATGGCAGCGACACGCACCGCGGAGGAAAAATAAAAAGGCACACCCCCTCCTCATAAAATCTCTTTTCCATAAGCTTATATCCCCTAAAAATCGGCAAAATAACCTTCTTATCGGTTGCTTTATTTACAGAATCATATATTCTATTAGAAAATATAAAAATTGGAGAGTTATATGAAAAGGTTACTATCACTTCTTGTAAGCTTATCGCTCCTATCACCACAAGCTCAATGCGCTTCAACACAAGCTTTGCGCTATCTTAAACTGGCCGGTACTGCCGCCTGGCAAGGTGCAAAAATGGGAGCTCAGTGGACAGCCAAAAATCCTAAGAAAACCGTGGGCACCATAGGCCTTAGTGCACTTGCCTGGGATAGCTACAAAACTGTTACTAATTTTAAGAAACAAACGAATGACTATACTCAAAAAATGCTCGCACGCATTCAAGCTGCAGAGAAAGTAAATGTAAATGATCCTCTTGCGCTTTTTTGTAAAGATTTTTTTGCAAAGTACGGCGGCATCAAAGTGGCTGTTGAATTTAAAGAAACTAATCATTTCATAATGGTCACCCCAGAAGGCGGTAAAGTTTTACTCACGATTGATCGCCAACAAATACAACCTTGGATGCAACCTATCCATTATGAAGCAATTCTTTGCCATGAACTGCTGCATGTTTTAGAACATCATGGAGATATACAACAAATTTTTGGACTCCTTAATGCTCATGATGATTACCGAAAATCTGCTGTGTCCTACTTTATGAATTTTTTAGATGCCTATTTTAATATTAGATCAAAAATTAATGAGGTAGATCTTTCCAAATACCTTGAACGCCGTGCTGATTCTCACGTCGCAACAATTGCATTTAAGGAACGTAGACCCGAATTGCTTGATGCTCTTGAAGAATGTTTTAAAGCGGATCTTCTCCAGGGTCAGTACGGAGGCTTTAAATACCCCCTCACCAAAGACCGTTTAGAGTCCGCCCATGCTGCTGCCGCTGAACTGCGAGAACTTATGACCGCTGAAAAGAGGGGTCTTTTCTTCCTTCGCTCTGACGGAGAAATGACTCCGATGCAAAAGATCTACTGCCCATCCTCAAACTTCTGAACCAACATTTCCCATTCCTTTTGTGTAGCCTCAAGATCAGCCTTTGCTTTATCAAGCGCTTTATCAGTTTCATCGAATTCAGGAGTCCCGTACTCAATATCGGCAAACGAATACTGTAGTCGCTTGATCTCTTTTTCTAGCTTCTCGATTTTCGATTCTAGACGCTGCTGATCTTTTTTGAGAGCAAACTGGGCTTTACGACCTTCTTTATCAGAAGAACCTTTTTCTGCATCATCAGCAGCATCACTGTTAGCTGATTTTTTCTCTCTGAGATTTTCGGCATCATGCTTTTGCTGCAAAAATAGATCGTAGTTACCGTGATAGCTATGCACACCTTGAGGGGTCAATTCGATAACTCGATTGGCAAGCTTATTAATAAACTCATGATCGTGAGATACAAAAAGAATGGTACCGTCGTACTGCTTAAGCGCTTTTAAAAGAATCTCTTTTGAAGAAATATCCAAGTGGTTAGTCGGTTCATCGAGCATCAAAAAGTTAGCGTCTTGTAACATCACTTTAACCATACTCAAGCGATTTTTTTCACCACCACTGAGTACCTTGGTTTTCTTTTTGATTTCGTCCTTACCAAATAAGAAGGCACCCAAAAATGACCGGACTTCTTGCTCTGACTTGGTACAATTATCCAACACTTCTTCAGCAACTGTTTTATTTGGACTTAAAACACGATTTTGATCTTGCTCAAAGATAGTATGTTTTACGTTATACCCAAATTCGATATGGCCATGCTGTGCTTTGTATTTTCCACACAAAACGTTAAAGAGTGTTGTTTTACCCATCCCGTTGGGAGCAACTAAGGCAACCTTGTCACCACGTTCAATTTGGAAACTCACGTGATCAAAAATCTTTTTATTATCAAAACTAAAGGCAAGATCTTTCACTTCTAAAACAATACGTCCTGGCCTTGTTGTAGGAGGGAACGTAAACCGCACCGTGCGCGCATCTGGTGGAAGCTGAATAATTTCTTCCTTATCCAACATTTTCTGCATGCTTTGGGCCATTTTGGCTTTGCTTGCTTTAGCTTTGAATTGCTCGATCAGCTTCTTTTTACGTTCAATATCTTTCTGCTGCAGGCTTGCCTGTTGCATAAGCACTTGCAAACGAGCTTCTTTTTCTTCTTCGTATTCGGTGTAATTACCGTAATAGATAGTCCCCGTACCGCGATCAAGTTCAAGAATGACGTTACAAAGTTCATCAAGGAAATACCTGTCGTGGCACACCAACATAAACCCGAAATCTGTCTCTTTTAAAAATTCTAAAAACCAGTCTTTAGCAACGATATCCAAGTGGTTGGTAGGTTCGTCAAAGAGGTAAAAATCAGCTTTTTGTAAAAGCAATTTTGCAAGAACCACACGCATCTGCCAACCAACGCTGAGGGTACTAACTGGATCATCAAGCTGCGCCATTTTGAATCCAAGACCGACAAGCATCTTTTTGGTTTCTACAATCGCGTACTCAACGTTGAGCTCAGCAAGTCGCTGACTCACTTCTGCATATTCTTCAATGACCGTTGCGTCTTTATTTTCCAAAAGCGCTTCAAGCTGATGCGCTCGTTCACGCAACGCCCCCACATCTTTATAAGAGCTCAACGCTTCTTCCACAATTGACTTGGTACTGGCAAGCACCATCTCTTGGGGCATATACGCAACACGCATTTTGTTCGTGATAACAATACTGCCGCTATCAAGATGCTGCACGCGATCAATGGCTTTCAATAACGTTGATTTCCCCATCCCATTGCGACCAACAAGCCCAATCCGTTGATCAGGATTTACGTTCATCGAAAGGTGGTCAAACACTTTTTGTGAACCGAAATCAAGGCAAATATCTTTTATCTGTATCATGCAAATACCTATGTTAACGCCTTTTCCTATCAATACGGCAAAAAGGCGTACCGTAAACTTTTCCCCCACCCACACACATTTTTCACAAAAAATAAAAAGCGGTCAGCACACAGAAGACCGCTTTATTTATTTTCTAAAGAACTGATCTAGTCCTTCCTTTTACCAAGGATCTGCACCAAACTCATGAACAGGTTGATGAAATCAAGGTAAAGCGTCAACGCCCCATAAATCGCAATGCTGCCACGTTGTTCAGGGCTCAACATCAACGATTCACCCATTCGCTTAATTCGTTGAACGTCATACGCGGTCAACAAAGTGAAAAGGCCAACTGCAATCAAACTGATGTAATAACTAGCAATCGGACTTCTGAACCACATATTTATGAGCATCGCAAGTACAATCCCCCACAACCCCATCACTAAGAAACTACCCATGCTGCTTAAATCAGCGTTCGTGTAGTACCCATACAATGCCATGGAAGCAAAAAGACCGGCTGTTATAGCAAATGCGAGGTACACAGAACTCATGGTGTACACAAGCAACACAGAAGACGTCGTAATCCCTACCAAAACTGCATAGGCCATAAAGGCAACTACCGCCTCAGCATAGGAGAGAGAGGCAATCTTCCATCCCAAAAAAATCACTAACCCCACCTGTGCAATCATGATCCCGATCAAAAGTACTGGTGAGTGGAAGATCTGCGTATAGATCGCTGGCGTTGTAGCAACGTAGTAAGCAACTGCAGCTGTAACAGCAAGCGCTGCTGACATCCATCCGTAAACTTTATACATGAACTCGCGAGCTGAACCAGGCATGGTGTAAGAATTTTGTTCCCACATACAAGACCCTTTCTCTTAGTAACAATTACATATTTAAACACCTTTAAGTGTACCTGCTTGTGACAAGAGCCGCAAGTGGCACTAGAAGCTTATCTAAGCTTAAAAACACCTCTGTCTGTCAGCTTATTCTTACCCATTTGAAACCCTCTCAACCAGCAAAAGAAAGCTTGCGCCCCTCGAAGACGGTATAGTACACATGAATATTCATACCGTTTAGCATAGTAACCGCACGCTCGCGCCTCATTACATTGATAAGGAGCCCTCACATGAAAACCACTGTCCGCCGTCTTTCCTACGCAGCATTCGCACTTTTCCTGTTACCTCATTTTAGCTCTCAAGACAGTACTGTAAGCGGAGGCGCAAAACCTGCCGTCAATTTCCATGGAAAGGTAACCGACCTGCGAGAAAGTTTTAAGGCGGAAAACATAACGGTAGATCGACTCTACAAAGCAATCCCTGCCTACCAGCAGCCTCCACTTGAAGAAAAACAAACTGCGGTAAAATCAGAAGAAGAAAAAGAGAAAACAATCTCTGCAAAGGCAGATGAAAAATCAGTAGTTGCACGGCCCTATGATCCTGCTGACAACATCACGCGTCTCGATCTTTCAGAAATAAACAAAATCACGATAGACCCACATCAAAGTCCCCGCCGATTTGGGAGCCGCGATTATATCGTTATCGATGTCTACTCAAACGACAAAGAAAAAACAAAAAACAGTTACATGATTGAAGCAGACAAACGGCTCTTTTTTGACCAAGTAAATCCAGCTGGGCCTATTGAAAAAGAAATAAAATTACGTGCGGTACATTCGATTGAAGTTGAAGGGTACAAACAACAACCTGCTCCAACAAAAGAAAAGAAGGATTCAAAACCTGTTCAAGCAGCACAAGCGCGTACTTCAAAAACTAAACGCCTTCTTTCCTATGTGAAAAATGCTTTCGGACTGAGAGTTACGCTTTAAAGCATGCATGATCTCTGGAGACGATGCTTCCCTTTTTTAGGACATCAGCTATCTTAAAGCCTCAGAACACTGTGAAAATCTAGAAAAGAAAGAGATTGTTATGGCCACCATAATCACCAAAGAAAACGTGTCTGAAGAAATAAACAACTCAAAACTTCCTGTTGTTATTGATGTCTATGCAACCTGGTGCGGACCTTGCCAACAAATGAACCCTATCTTTGACCAGCTGGAAAAGGAACTGGGCGATAAGTGCAAATTTGCAAAATTGAACGTTGATGAAGCTCGTGAACTTTCCATCCAATATGGCGTTACCTCGGTTCCTACCTTTGTTTTCATTAAGAATAATGAAATCAAACACAAAGAAACCGGCTACATGAGCAAAGATGATCTGCGCGCAAAAATTGAAGACTTTATTGGTCTTTCTAACCCACGCGTTCATTAATATCGCAGAACTTTTGTACTCCACGCTCATACAAAGGAGAAGTAGGTGAAGAATCAGCTTCTTATCTCCCTTCTTGCGGTAGGGTTCTACCTAGAAGGAACAACAGCAAAAGAGCCAGTCAAAAAACAAAGGGTTTCTCGTAAACGAGCGTTAGCCAAGAACGTACCGCCCACCCAAGAGCCAATCACCCTGACAGCCGCTAACCTGAAAGATATGCTTGCAGGCAAGTTAACTGTCATTATGGTTGGGGCTGAATGGTGTCGCTGGTGCACCCTCATGGCTCCCGTTTTTAAAGAAAGTTATGCAACAGCAAAAGACGCCGCCTCGTACGCATATCTTGATCTGGGGAAACATTTTCGTGATCAGGCATCGTTACTGAAACAACTCAAACTGGAGTACCACGTTGCTGACATTGAATCGATACCCTCGTTTTTAGTTTTTAAGGATGGGGCATTCGTTGAAACGATAAAAGGCTCTCAAACAAAAGAACAACTGGCCGCATTAGTAAAAAAACACGAACAAGTAGCTGCCAAAAAAACGGTATCGCTCGCTCACAATACCACTCCACCACTAGGAACACAGAAATAATAAAAATGGGCATCTTTTTAGATGCCCAGACTTTTTATTATGTGGGATAAGTTGTTGTCCCTACCACTCGAGAATGTTCATTACCTTCACAGACGATTTAGCCCTGCACGCATTCCCACTGTCCTACATAGGCAAAACTTACATTCCATCTTGCCTCGCAATGATCCATGATCAGTCTTGCGATACACCCAGATAGATTTGACCCACCCATACGTAATTCAATCCAGCGAACATCCGGCTTACCCATACCCGTTCTAAACATCCCTATAAGAGAAGTCGTATCACGTTCACGTAAAATAAAGGTCGGAAACGCTACAAAAAGCTCGTGAACAAAAAAATTTTCAAACTCTCTTTTTGTCTGCCCAGGAGCCGGACAAAAAGGCATACTATAAAGAAAGTCATTGAGATCCGCCAGCAGCATGCCCTCGTCAACTTTCCCCAGATGTGTCACACCACCCTGGTACTGCAACGGAAAGAGAGAGCTATCATCAAACTCGTCATAAGCAAGTTGCCCACTAGCACATAGACTTCCTGCAACTCCCAAACTAACTAAAAGTAAAACTAACCGTTTCATATAATCCTTAAAAAAAACTTCTGACTACCTACACTGTTTTATAAAATCTATTCGGTATCTTTACAGACGCTTCTGCGCGTCTCTCTCACGTGCTGCGCCATTCCATCTTACCCTACAAAAAGCAAGAACAGCTCCCGCAATTCTTCCTCGCATAGTGCGCTCATTTTTGCAGTTCACAATCCAGTAAACATCAGGCTTACCTGCTTCCTTCCTAAAAAGAAGGGGCAGAGAACTACCGGCCCTCCCATCAAAAGTAAACGTAGGAAACGTCATAAAAAGTTCATGAATAAGATTGTTTTCAAAATTCCTTAGTGATTGCCCTCTTTTTGGAACGCAAGGCATACTGAGAAGGAAATCATCAAGGTTCGCTAACAAATCCTCTTCATCAACTTTACCCAAATGAACTACCCCACCTTTGTACCTCAGTTGGAAACGAGGTACATCACTTGCACACAGATTTCCAATAATTCCTAAACCAATAAAAAGAAACGCTATTCGCTTCATACCATCCTCAAAAAAAGACATTTGATTATCCACTTATTTCTTGTCTTGCACTCTGTACCCAAGGTCGGCAATTTGCTCACGTAACGCATCAGCCGTTGCCCAATCTTTTTGAGCGCGAGCTACTTCTCGTTGATCGAGCAACGCTTGTATCTCTGGTGTTATCTCTACCGCCTTTTCTGGCAACGGCTGGAGTGAAAGCCCCAGAATGTTCTGGATAAAAAGTTTCACCGCACACTGTTCTTCTTGCATGTCAGAAAGACTTTCAAAGATCACACCAAGGGCACCAACAGTATTAAGATCATCGGAAACAAATTGTACTAATTTTTTAAAAAGTGGCGAAGTTTGCACGTGCTCATCGGTAAGATCTGCGGCACACATTGCTCCTGCAAATGCTCGGCATAACTTGCGGTACGCTTTTTCAGCAGCTTGTAAATCATCAAACGAGAAATCAAGAGGCGATCGATAATGATGTTGGAGATAATAAAAACGAACAACCATCGGATCAAATTGAGCAAATACATCACGCAGCGTGAAGAAATTCCCAAGCGACTTGGACATCTTTTCTTCGTTAATTCTCACAAAGGCATTGTGTACCCAAAATTGGGAGAAGGTACCGCCGTACAACCCTTCTGACTGAGCAATTTCATTTTCGTGATGGGGGAAAATAAGATCCATGCCACCACCATGAATATCGATGTGCGGTGCAAGATGTTCAGCAGCCATGGCAGAGCACTCAATATGCCATCCCGGCCTTCCCCACCCCCAGGGACTTTGCCAGAATGTGCCTTCCTCTTCAGCCTTCCACAGGGCAAAATCAAGAGGGTTTTCTTTTTTTTCATTCACCTCAACACGTGCACCAACAAGTAAGTCCTCAAGATTGCGCTTTGAAAGTTTTCCGTAAGAAGAAAATCGCGATACGCGGTAATAAACGTCTCCATCAACTTCGTACGCATAGCCTTTTGTGATAAGTCCTTCGATGAACTGAATGATACCCGGGATCGTTTCGGTCACCCGCGGCTGGCTGTCGGGAGTAAGGCATCCAAGACGGGCAACATCTTCAAGGTAAGCGTCTATGTATTTCTGCGCTACCTCTTGATAACGGAACTTGCTTCCTAACTCTTTTTGCGCACGATGCAGCAACTTATCATCAATATCTGTGAAATTACGGCAATACGTTACCGTGCCTTCCTGCATCTGAAGCAACCGAAAAAGAACATCAAACGTCACATACACACGACCATGACCAATGTGAGCGTAATCGTAAGGGGTGACACCACACACGTAAAGATTCACAGCACCTTTTTTAAGAGGGGTGAACTGCTCCTTTTTTCCTGTTAACGTATTCGATAAGGTAATCATTTTTAACACCCTGCTAGTAGGCCAATCACACGTCTGAGCGAGCCTTTTGACGATAAGCTCATATAAGCTGGCTAATTTCTCAGAAAATAGTATCATGATTGCTTATTTTATCATGAATCGAAATAAATAACTAAAGATTGGAAAGTGCGTAGGAGCAGACGCATGACGTCAAACAAAAACAGTTTTTTACGCCTCTTTTTATTGGCAATCGCCTTTCAGTCGTGCAGTTCATTCACCCAGCAACAACCTCCTTCTGAACCGGCCGATACAGAAGAACAGGAAGAAACAACACTCGATTATATCGGTGCCGTACACGTTGAAGGCCTGACCGTTCTTCCGCTCGATACGATTTTGAGCAAAATTCCGTACGAGTCGGGCGATGTATTTGATCCACGAGCAACCAGTGAGTCTATTAAAAAAATCTACGAGCTCGGGTACTTCACCCAGGTCAAGTTTGAAACGGTCCCCGTTTCTCCGGGAATTGTTGATCTGTATGTCATTCTAGAAGAAAAGACCGTTGTCAAAGACGTTGTGTTCAAGGGAAACAGGCACCTTTCAGCCGCAGATCTCAAGAAAAAAATTGGTGACCAACTGGTTGCTACAGAACCACGCGAATTAAAGAAATACGCCAATGCCTTAGAACGTTACTACGCAGAAAAAAACCACCATTTTGCAACAGTCACCTCTTCACTGGAAATTGATCCTGAGGATGGAAAGGGCACTGTCGTCTTTACGATTAAAGAAGGCCCCTTAGCTCTTGTTAAAAAAGTACGCTTTGAAGGGAACAAACATTTCAGCGGCAAAAAGTTGCGCTCACTCCTGTTCACCCGGGAAGATTGGATCTTGGGCGTACTTGATAGAGCGGGTACGTATAATCCTCTTGCTATTGAACAAGACCGCGACACCTTGGAACGCTTTTACCAAAGTAACGGGTACCTCCACGCACGCGTCCCCAAAGCTGATGTAACCTTTGACGACAAAAAACGAGAAATTACGGTGACCTTCATTGTTCAAGAAGGAGATGTATACACCGTTTCAAGCATCAAAGCTCCTGGCAATGATCTTATTTCTGAAGAAGAACTCTTGTCGATCATTCCTATCCGTGCTGGGCAGCTGTATTCAAAAGAATTGGTCCGTTTTTCTATCGACCAGTTACGTACTCGCTGGGGAGCGCAGGGCTACATTTATGCAGACATCGATCCTTCTATTGAGCCAGATGATGACAATAAAACCGTTGCTATCACGTTCTTCTCTCATCCGGGCAACACCGTTCATGTTAACCGCATTAACATCCTTGGTAATGAAAAGGGACGCGACAAGGTAATTCGCCGACAACTCGTTATGGAAGAAGGCGACCTCCTGACAACCCCTCAGATGGAGGCCTCGAAAAATCGTGTTGCACAACTCGGGTACTTCGATCCAAAAGAAGGGGTCAACTGGCGTATCAACCGTCTTGATGAAGAAACAGCCGATCTTGACCTGTTGGTAAAAGAAATTAAAACAGGACGTTTTGAATTCAAAACAAGTTATGGTGGTTCGCCAACTCGTCTTGATTCTTCAAACACGGGGTTCATGGGAGAACTTTCCATGTCAGACCGCAACCTGTTTGGTAAAGGGGTATTTGCACAAGTACTCGGTCGCATGTCCCTTGAAGAAAAAGCATTCAACATGAGTATTGCCGAGCCATGGTTCTGCGATAAACCGGTCCGCGTGGGGTTAGATGCATTCTTTAACCACACGTCCTATGATGAACTGAAAAAAGTAGCTGGTACCGTTGGTGAAAAACAACTGGGAGCATCGATTAACGTTGGATTTGCCGTACAAAAACTTGATGATACCATCTTCTTATTTGAAACCGGATTTCAAAACATCAACCACCTTGGGCCTGCCCCTCGCGCCGTCATCAACTCAAACCCTATTGACCAAGCTGAGTACCAGTTAATTCTTGACGAACGTTTCTTGGGCGGTCGCTTTGCATTCTTGCAAGGGTCGATCAAAAAGAACACCCTAAACCACCACTTGCATATCACTGAAGGGTATAAATGGGACTTCACTTCAAAAGTTGCTATCCCAAGCCTTGGCGACAACATCGTCAGTTTCTACAAACTCGAAGGTGACGCACACTGGTACACTTCAATCATCGGCGATTATCAACTGGTGTTCCATGGCCATATCCACGGGGGGTACATTAACTCAATCCATCACCGCAATATCCCGTACCGAGAACTGTTTAGCATCGGTGGCCCTGCAAGCGTACGCGCCTGGAGATTCGGTCAATTGAGCCCTATGTGGTTCACCAATGAGCTAGCAGCTGTTGGCGGATGGCAGGGAGAATCAATTGGTGCTAAAAAAGCAATGTTTATTAATCTTGAACTTGTGTTCCCTATCACGTCGAACTTAACGATGAAAGGCTGCGTCTTTTACGATGGCGGTACCGGTTGGGATACACCAGACTCAAAGACCATTCGTCCTGACCATTTGAGAAATAACTCATTTGACTACCGTCATTGTATTGGGCTTGGTATCAGATTGCTCGAACCACAACCGATACGTGTTGACTGGGGCTTCAAGCTTGATCGCCGCTCAGGAGAATCAGAAAGCGAAGTTCAGTTCTCCACCTACTACGACTTCTAAGGCGTATGTACTTCTGACTAACTTTCGAAAAACATAAAGGGCCTTGGTATTTCCAAAGCCCTTCATTGTGTTCTCCATTTTATCTTGAATACTTGTTTACGCCTTTTTTTCCATTTTCTTTTTCATTGGCGCTTTTTTAGCCATAGACTTCTTGTTCATTTTTTCTGCCTTATCACGTTGATACGCAATGTCTTCTCTGCGGTTGTCAATTTGACGTCTCTTTTCAGAAAAGAGTCTTGTATCGTTTTCTCTGTCTTCTTTAATGTAATGATCTAAATCAGCTTTGCGTTTTTGTTCTTTGCGAGGCTCTAGACCAGCTCGATGTGCTGCTACATCAATTGCTTTATCATTGTCAGAAACCTTCATACGAAGTGATTCAAGTTCTTGTCTAAGGCGTTCAAGTTCCTTTTCAAGAGCGACTTTATTGTCAGATGGACGGATGCCAACTTTCTTTTCACCTTTATGCACACCAGCTGTATCTTTTACTGCCCTGCGCGCACGCATATCGCGATGTACTGCTTCGTAGGCATCACGATCTTCTGCAAGCGCTAATCCTTCTTTCTTTTCTTTGATTCTGAGCATTGCCAAGGCATCTTTGACATTAGCCAGTTGTCTGCGTAAATCACGCTGTTCATTAGCATAGACTTTGCCAAGGATTGTTCGTGTTTCGTATTCTTCACGATTTTCATTCTTATATTCGTCTGAAAGTTTTCTTGCTTGTTCTTCTCGTGTTTTCAAACGTTCTTTGACGTTAGTAATGTCTTTTTCAAGATCACGGGTACCATCCGTTTTGTTGATCAAGTGGCTTGGAATAACTCTTTCTTCAGTATCATGACGCTTATCCATTTCTTCACGATGTTTATCTTCAAGCTTGTCCAGTTTGTTTTCTAAGCGAGACACCTTTTTATCAGCCGCATCTCTTCGTTTCTTGAGACTTTGTTCGCGCTTTTCTTCAGCTTTTAAACGAGCATCGTCACGACGTTCTGCTGCTTGAAGGTTTTCTTTGTGTTCGTGTTGAACCGGTTCAGCGCCTTTCTTACCAGAATGCCTTACGTCTTTTGCACCTTTTTTGTGATCGGCTTTATCTTTTCTTTCTTCGTAAGCTTCATGCTTTCTGTCGCGCTCAGCAGCACGTCTTTCCGTATGTTTTTTCTCACCACGAGCATGTTCATCTTCCTCGCGAGTCATTCTTTCATGTAACGCATTTCTGCCTTTTTTATCGGAAGCATCGTGGGTCTTGTGCTTTTTCTTTGTTTCTTTTTTTGGCGCTTCCTGTGTGTCACTGTCTGAATCATCACGCAGCACCGATCGGCCAGCTTGAACTTGGAAGGCCATCCCAAGTAAGGCAACTATGAGAATCTTTTTCTCTTTCATCTTTCTCTCCTTCTTGCATTATCCGCTTGGCATGCAGCCTTGGATATGAGCGGATGGTTGGGAACGTTTTGTAACTCTGTACAGACTGTAATAAAGGCCAGAAACGTAAAGCAATAATTTTGCAGCAACACAATGCGTCAAGGAAAAAGCCTCGCCCCTCATTTGATTTTTTCTGGTAAGCAACAGTATGGTGAAAGTCGTAAAAGTAAATTTCAGATACCGAAAATGTTTTCGATGGCAAAAAAACCTCTTTTTTTCGTGATGTTTGTAACGGCGCACCTCCTTTTTGTTTGCCTCTACATTGATAAACAAAGCAGGTTTGTAAAGCTTTCGTATGAAAAACAGACGCATGAACGAACCATTAAACGTTTGCTTGACCGCCAGCAAATACTCATTAACAATCTTCATATCCTGCAAAATCACCGTAAGATTGCCCTGTTTGCTCAAGAAAAACTTGGTATGAAACCACTTTTTCTAAAAAATATTAAGGCCCTCCCCCAACCAGAAACCGTGACCCATGAACATCGCAAACAAACTTAGATCCGTTTCCGTTTTTTTCATATTTGTTCTTCTTTTTTGTACTGCACTTATTCATCTTTATGGACTTCAAATCCGACAACACACCTTCTTTTCCGACCTTGCCCATAGACAATATTACCTGACCCTTACCACCTACCCTCCCCGAGCCCTCATTTTTGATCGGAATGGCATCCCACTTACACTTAATAAAGAAAGCCTTTCTGCGTTTCTTATGCCACACCAAATCAAAAATAAACCGCAACTTACCGAATTCCTGAAAAACCATTTTCCCGGAGCGCTCACTCGACTTGCAGAAAAACAAACGAGCTACTTTATGTACGTAAAGCGTCGGCTTTCACCAGAAGAAGAACAGCTCATTAAAGAAAGTAACATTGAAGACATCCACTTTCTGTATGAACCAAGCCGTTTCTATCCACTAGAAGCAACGGCAAGCATTACCGGTATCACCAATACTGATAACCGCGGTCTTTTTGGCATAGAACATTTTTGTGATACACAACTAGCAGGAACACCTACCACCACCGTCCTTGAGAAAGACGCCCGCTCAGGTCTTTTCTACTTTGCAAAACAAACAACCAAGGAAGGAACTGACGGAATTCCTGTTCACCTGACCATCGACAGCAATCTGCAGTTCCTCGTGCAAGAAGAGCTTTTTGCAGCAATCCAAAAGTATCAAGCAACCCAAGGAGGCGCCGTCGTCATGGATCCCCTTTCAGGGGACATTCTTGCCATGGCAACCTACCCAACGTTCGATCCAAACCACACCCAATCTCTTACTCCTGAAATCACCAAGAATGTTGCTCTAACCGAAGCATATGAATTCGGCTCTGGCTTTAAGGCGTTCTTTGCTCTCGCAGCACTCGAAGAAAAGATTGCCGAATCAGATGAAATTATTGACTGCGAAAACAGGAAAACAACCTACGTTGAGGGACGAAAAGTAAATACTGTTGATAGCTCGATTGCTGGCCTTCTCACTTTTTCGGAAGTCATCCAAAAATCAAATAACATCGGCGTTGCAAAAGTGGCAAAACGCTTAGGCGCTCCTTTGTACGACCATTACAAAAAAATGGGATTTGGTACCAAGACCGGCATCACCTTCCCCGGTGAACATGGTGGATTTTTAATGCATCCTGACAAATGGTCAAAACAGTCGGTCATTTCGTTATCATATGGCTATGAAGTCACTGCAACACTCGTCCAACTAGCAACCGCTTTCTGTCTGTTTTCCAATGATGGTCACCGTGTTATGCCGCACCTTATCAAAGGAGGATCAACAGGACTGAAAGAAAAATTATATTCAACAGAGGCAATCGACACCATGCGCATGATCTTACAAGAAACAGCCCTTAAAGGAACTGCTCGCTATGCACAAGTAAATGGCTACATCACCTTGGGAAAAACGAGTACCGCTAACTTACTTGACCATGGCGTCTATAATCCCAACAAAAATCTGTATGGCTTTGTAGGAGCTATTGAAAAGGGCCCCTATAAACGAGTCATTGCCTGTTTTTTAAAAGAATCGCCCCGTCACAACCTGTATGCCGCAACAGTAGCAGCTCCTCTTTTTGAACGGATTGCAGAACGCACTATCATGCATGAAAAAGCGTGGTAATAAAAAAAGGAGTGCCACTGAGGACACCCCTTTCCACCATTGTTACGTGTGCTCGTTACGCAGCACGACGAACTTTTGTAAGCATTTTTTGAAGCGCCAACTTTTGAGCCTTCTTCTTTTCCTGTTGCTTCATGAAATGTCTCACCACTTTATACCCACCATACACCGCAACTGCCGTTCCTGCTGCAACCAAAGCGGTCGTTCCTGGGTTTTCGTACATTGTTGTCAAGAATGTTTTTTGCTCCCCAGGTTGCTCAAGAGTCGGGGTAGGATCAGTAGGGGCAGGGTTAGTCGGAGGGTTCAGATGATCAGCCGGTTTTTGTGTAGGAGGAGCAATCGGACCACCAACCTGCTGCTGGGCAGGTACTGAAGAAGCGCCACCTGTAAGTAATGGTTGCGACTCTGAAGTTTGTACAGATGCACCACTTTCACTCGCCTCAGTATCTTGAGCATTCGTAGAATCTTCTGAACTAGTTGGCAATTGTTGATCAGCCGCACTCACAGAGGCAAGGCGCTGTTGTTGTAAAGCAGCTAATTTTTCATCAAATCGCGCAATTCGCTCCAGACGATCAGCCTCAACTCGACCATACCATTCACGTGTTTTCGTTCCCATTTCAGCTGCATAGTCACCCACCGCATCTGAAAGCGGTGCATCCATCAATGTACCATCATCACCTGTTTGAGGTATCGCGTAACCATCAACTACGTGTACAGATCCTTTTACTATCTGACCAGCAAAGTTTCCAACTTCTTCAGCAACATGTACAACTTCTTGTTTAGGAAGTGGAGGAAGATAAATACCTGTCCAATATTCACCCCTCGTCATAGGCTGTCCTTCAGGACGTTGAGGCAACTGTTCCTTAATCGCGGTTTTCACAGCCGTCTTAACACCTGTTGCCCATTCCTGTGCTGAATCGATATCGCCACTATAAGCGCCTTCTAATCCAAAAACAGCATCAGCTCCAGGTATCACAACTCCAGCTCTTTCGATCCCCTGTCGTTGAAACCACTCCTGAACGACAGAAGCAGCTTGACCAACCTGTGCATACACTTGTGTCAAAGCATCACAAGGCGGTGCATCCATCAACGTAACATCATCACCTGTTTGAGGTATCGCGTAGCCATCAACTACGTGTACAGATCCTTTTACTATCTGACCAGCAAAGTTTCCAACTTCTTTAGCAACATGTACAATTTCTTGCTTAGGAAGCGGCGGAAGATAAATACCTGTCCAATATTCACCCCTCGTCATAGGCTGTCCTTCAGGACGTTGAGGCAACTGTTCCTTAATCGCTGCTGTTATTTTCGCAACAGTTACACCAACCTCGCTCTTAACACCTGTTGCCCATTCCTGTGCTGAATCGGTATCTCCACTATAAGCGCCTTCTAATCCAAAAACAGCATCAGCTCCAGGTATTACAACTCCAGCTCTTTCGATCCCCTGTCGTTGAAACCACTCCTGAACGACAGAAGCAGCTTGACCAACCTGCGCATACACTTGTGTCAAAGCATCACCTAGTTGCTCTGAAAGAGAACCAACACCCTTAGCTTGTGCTGAAGCATTCGCACCTTGCGTTGCTTCAGCTGCATCAGCCGCTACCAAATGCAAAGCCATTGCCTCCGCTACATTAGCGCACTGAGCAGCGGAAGAAAAAAGAAAAAGAAGCGATAACAGATACTTCATGGGACCCCTACTAAAATACACGTACAACCGATCGCACCCATTTATTGCGACAAGAACCCAATTATCAAAAATTATATTTTTTTCAAATAAGAACAAAATTCTACACAAACGCATATTATTGTCAAAACCAACAATTAAAAGAGAGGTGAATTTTTCGAATCCTGCAATAAAATTTCCGCCAACATTTCATATTGAAACACAAAAGAGTTATTCATTTTTACTTTCCATAGAATCATTCCGATGTTAAGCCAAAGAACTTGTCTTTATGGCAAGCCTATTTTAGAATCAAACGCAATCACTTTCGGAAAAAAAGGAAGAATCAATGAAAAAGCTCCTCACTCCTTTGACGCTCTGTTTCTTTGCCCTTCATGGAAATAATCCAAAAAGCAGTCAGACCTACCTCTTCACGCGTCCCGGTCAGCAAAATATAGGTCTCATGCAGGCAATGTGGCACAACCTCCTCTATGACAATACAAAATCAACCGCTCTCGATCTTGCGGTCTACCACCAAAAATCAACCCAATCGGATAAAATCAAGGCGTACTTTCTTCCTGCTTACCGCGAACAATTGTTGGTCAATAGCACAGCTTCTGATCGAAATGTTCTGCCGTTATGGTTGCAGCTTCCTACCAACTTCAGCGGGATTTTACGAATCGCTCCAGAACAAACGCAAAGCGGGTTTACGATTGCAGGGCGAAACAACATCGGAAATCTCTTTGGTGACCGAGTCAAACTCGCTGGTGTCCCTCTCTTTCAAAACTGGAGCGTCATCTGGTCGCTTTCCTTTCTTGCTGTAAAAAACAACTGGGGGTTGACCCAATCTGACGTAACCAACGCAGGTCCAGCTACTGACCCTGTCAATGACATTCTTACAGCATTCAATAACCCAGAATGGGCTTACAGCAGAGTAGACGGTCCTACCAAACAAAATGCCATTTCAGAAATTCGCATCGGATTAAATACGATCTTTCTTGCAACGGAACACGCGCATGTTGCCACCTATTCAAGCCTGCTCGTACCATTCAAAAAGAATCCTTCTATGAACTACATCTTCGATGCGCAAAATGGCTATGGACACGTAGGGCTCGTGTGGGGGATTGTTTTCCAGTTTCCTTTCACCAGGCCAGATGACAATTACTCCTTAACCGGATTTATCGAATTTGAAAATATCTACCTCATACGAAACCACCAACATCGCATCTTTGATCTTAACAACAAACAGTGGAGCCGCTTCATGCTGTTACGAAAACAGGGAGATCCTACCGATACCGTGATTCCTGGCGTTAATATCTTTACCCATAAAGTACGTGTTTCACCACACAACATCATGGATTTTGCCGCTGGTTTCCGTCTGAGTGCCGGATGTATTGAAGGAGAAGCTGGATTTGGGGTGTGGGGGCATAAGGGAGAACGATGCCGATTCCACAATGATAGTTGGGTACCTTTTTACGGGATTGCAGGAACATTACCTAACACCTCCGCAAACAACAGTACGATTGCAAATCGAGCACCAAACGACGCGGTTTTTACCCCTATTCTAGCCAACAACATCAATCTCGATTCAGGAGCTCAAACTGGCTGTGTTGCCTACAAGGCCTATGGATCTCTCGGCGTTAAAAAGCTGGGTGAAAAATATGATGGAATGATCAACATAGCAGGACAAGCAGAATTCCCTCACAACCCTACTGACATTCTTTCCACCTGGATGGTATGGGTTTCTACGGGGATTGCATTCTAACGTCTCTCATAAGACAACGAGCTTATTTAACCTTTTAAAACAACAAGGATATTACGAATAACCGCTCCAGATCAAAACATCATTGACATCCTTTTGGTTTACAGTACCATTTTATGCCATCTTATACCTTCTGTTCTTTTTGAAAGGATTTTTAAAAAATGAACAAAAAATTACTCAGCCTTATTGTTGCACTGTGTACTGTAACAGGCGCAAATGCTGATATCGTTACACAAACAGTCCAAGAAGTTGCTCAAACAAATTTCCCTAAAGCCGCTGCCATCAACGCAAAAAGCGAATTGTATTCAGCAAATCCAAAATTGCTCGAGTTTAAAGACCGACAACTCAAAATGGATGAAGCGCAAGCAATCTTTGAACGCCAAATCCAAACCGGTTTTTTTGTAGCAGCTGGCGCAGCAACCACTCTTTTTGTTGGCTGCCTCTTTGCAGAATGGCTCCAAGAATTCAAAGTGAGAAAGGCTGAAAAGGCTAAACTCATTGCCGAATTGGAAGCAAAAGCTTTTCAAATTAAAGCTGCTTGCCGCTAATTCTAGCACGCAGCAAAAAATTAAAGGTCCGGATAAAATCTGGACCTTTTTTATTTCATAAGAAACCCGGGCTTTCACCCGGGTTCTTGTTTTTTGTTCGAAAAGAACTTCTGGCATTAATACATGCCGTGCATACCGCCCATGCCTGGACCGCCTGCAGCAGGTAATGCATCCTTCTTTTCTTCTGGAAGTTCACAGATGATTGTTTCAGTCGTGATCATTAATCCAGCAATAGACGCTGCATTTTGAAGTGCAGAGCGAGTCACCTTAGCAGGATCTACGATACCTGCTTGAATCATGTTCACGTACTGACCATGTTTAGCATCGAAACCGATACCTTCATCAGAGTTGCGAACTTTATCAACGACTACTGAACCTTCAAAACCTGCGTTCTGAGAGATGATACGTAATGGTTCTTCAAGGGCGCGACGAACAATATCAACACCAAGCTTTACATCGCCTTCAGCTTTGATCTTCTCGACAAGTGCTTGGGTACGAAGCAGCGCAATACCACCACCAGAGACGATACCTTCTTCAACTGCTGCACGAGTTGCATGAAGCGCGTCTTCAATACGGTCTTTCTTTTCCTTCATTTCAGTTTCAGTAGCTGCACCAACTTTGATAACCGCAACACCGCCAGCAAGTTTTGCTAAACGTTCTTGCAGTTTTTCTTTGTCGTAGTCAGAAGAAGTGTTTTCGATCTGCATTCTGATTTGAGCTACACGACCCTTGATAGTATCAGCAGAACCAGCACCATCAATGATGGTTGTGTTATCTTTGGTCACCACCACTTTTTTAGCGGTACCAAGATCAGCCAAGGAAAGGTTTTCCAATTTGATGCCAAGATCTTCAGAAACCAGCTTGCCACCGGTCAAGACAGCAATGTCTTCAAGCATCGCTTTACGACGATCCCCAAAGCCAGGAGCTTTGACTGCAACCACATTCAAAGTTCCGCGAATCTTATTAACCACTAGGGTTGCAAGCGCTTCACCTTCAATATCTTCTGCAATAATCAGAAGCTGTCTGCCAGTTTTTGCAACTTGCTCGAGCACGGGAAGAAGCGACTTCATAGAAGTAATCTTCTTTTCATGAATCAAGATTGCAGGACCAGAAAGATCTGCTTCCATCTTTTCAGGGCTCGTTACAAAGTATGGAGAAAGGTACCCACGATCAAATTGCATACCTTCAACGACATCAAGTTCGTTTTCCATCCCTTTTGCTTCTTCAACGGTGATAACGCCATCGCGTCCCACTCGCTCCATAGCTTCAGCAATCTGTTCACGAATAATGGTGTCAGAGTTTGCAGAAATGGTAGCAACTTGTTGGATTTCTTCCTTTTTGCTGACTTTGCGTGCTGATTTTTTGATGTTTACAACGGCAACTTCAACTGCAAGCTCGATACCGCGTTTCAAATCCATAGGATTAGCACCAGCAGTAACGTACTTGTTACCTTCTCTGAAAATAGCTTGTGCAAGAACGGTTGCTGTGGTGGTACCATCACCTGCCACATCAGCGGTTTTGCTTGCTACTTCTTTAACGAGCTGAGCACCCATGTTTTCGAGCTTATCTGCCAAGTCGATTTCTTTTGCAACGGTCACACCGTCTTTAGTGATTGCCGGAGAGCCGAATGATTTATCGTACGCAACGTTTCTGCCCCGAGGCCCGAGCGTTACTTTTACTGCGTCTGCAAGGGTATCAACACCGCGACGAATCTTTTCGCGGGCTTCCACACCAAACAGAATTCTTTTTCCTGCCATAGTAAATCCTTACTAGCTTTTTTTATTTCTCAATAATTCCAAGAATATCTTCTTCACGCAGTACCAGATGTTTCTCATCGATATCGGTACCTGCATATTTACCAAAGAAAACCACGTCACCCACTTTTACTTGTAGGGGAACGGTTTTACCTGCTTGGTCAACTTTTCCTGAACCGGTTGCAAGCACTTTTCCTGTTTGGCCTTTTTCTTTGGCTCCTTCAGGAATGTACAAACCACCTTCAGTTCTTTCGTTGCTCTCTAAACGCTCAATATAAAGACGATCGTAAAGAGGGCGAATCTTATCCGTCATGGGAAGTTCTCCTTACCTCATTAGTAACTGTTATAAAACGATTTTCCCGTCCACTAGCCTCCTTTTTTACCCTACTGACGCAGAGCGAAAACTAAGTATAAACGAAAAAGGTGAGAGTGCAATGTTTTACAGAACCAGACTCAGATTTTTTTAAAACAAAGACTCAGAGATAAGGCGGAAAACTAGCAACAGCCGGTCGTGCTTGAAGGTTTTTTGCAACACCCGCGCGATGCATCAAAATTGCATGAATCTCCACACATTTTACCTGCTTCTTGCAATGTCTTTTTCACGTTATCATGTGTCGGTTGATAGAGATCAAACATGTTCCCACTTGGATCGGCACAGGAAACCATAATGCCATGCGTTGCTGCCACTGGTTCATTTAAGAACACAACGCCAGCCGCTTTCAAAAATTCATAGCTCACACTAAGATCTTCAACTTGGAAAACAAGCCCTGAATGGCGCCCCTTTTCTACTGTTCCTGCTGGACACAAACCAACCCGCACCCCGCCTATTTCCATCTCGCACCATTTGCCAGGAATATGAAAGACCACTTTAAGCCCGAGTTGTGTATAAAACTCAACTCCTTTTTGAAGATCTTCTTGCATGACAATGACCATGTAAACGCCCGTAACTCCATGCGCCATAAACAACCTTTCCATGAAAATGATTTGAACTTTAGGGCAGTGTAGCAAGGGTGTCGATTTTTTGAAGAAGCAATCTATCGCACTGCTTGCGAATAACGAGAAACCTTTGACGACACAGTATCTTGATCAGCCATCAGCCCTAGGAGTTCAAGATCTTCTAAAAGCCGTTCATACGAACTCATTTGAAGAGCACGAATTCCCACGCTTCGAGCAGCTTGTACATTATGTTTAAGATCATCGATAAAAAGACACTCAGAAGGCTCCAGGCCATAACGCCTTAAAAGTCTCACATAGATCTGTTCGTTCGGTTTTCCGATCTTTTCATGTCCTGAAATCATAATCCCATCAAACAACGCAAAAAGATCCGCATGCCTTTCATGCAAATGGGGAAATGAGACATGATCCCAGTTTGAAAGCACATAAAGCTGATACCCTTGTTCTTTAAAAGCTCGAATGAGATCTGCAACTGGATCTACAAGCTTCATCGAAGCAAGGAACGTAGGGGTGTCGAAAATATACTGAGAAAGTGCAAGCCACAACCGAGACGTAAGAGAGGAATAGTTGGACTTTTTTAAATGTTTTTCAATATGAAGTTGAGCCTCAATTCCCGACATACCAGTCAACCAATTTACTAAAAGCGTCGGCAGTGCGGGAACCATAGTAGCATCATGCGGTGCCAGATCATGCGATGCTTCATGTAAAAACTGCATCAACCTTTGCTGGAGAGGATTTCCGAATACCTTAGAAAGATAGGACTTTGATTTGGAAGTAAACACCACTTCACCAAGATCAAAAATAATCACTCTATGCGAGGCAACCTCAGCAGGCACAATAGCGCCACGCATCGATATTCCAGAATATAACGAGCTTGACATGATAACCCCCACACAAAGAGCACACAACAACCATTTATTTTTCATGGTGCTCCCTTGTATTTGTATACCCCCATTTTATCTCCAGAATACTCCATTTTACGGTGCTTGAAAAACGCTTCAGAGAGCCTATCGCGGAAAAATAAGCTCAAAAAAGCGGCAAGGTCCGCACTCAAGCACTGCGGCTACCCCCGATAAGCCCCAGCCCTTGAAAACTCTGAATGAGCTTGGAAGGGGTTTTCATGAGAATCCCTACATCAAATCCATGTTGCACTGCAGCTTTAAGATTTTCAGGCTTATCATCCACAAAAAGCCGCAATCCATACTGCCGTGGATGTTTCTTTAAAAACAGGTGGTACACATCAGGCAACGGTTTTGCCAATAAAAAGTCATCTGTTGAAACGAGAAAATTTCCCTCTCGCACCAAGAGATCGGCAAGGTAGACATGATGCTTACGATCTTTTACAGAACTCTTTTTTGCAGAAAACAACGTACTCAACTTCTTTGCCTCGGATCGGTTCATATTTGAAAGAACATGGGTATGCACCCCTCTTTTTTCAAGCCCTGAAACAATCGATAAAACTTCTTCATCAAGATATCCCCTCACATGACGTAATCGTGCAAGCGTACTTGCAAGAAGCTTTGTGTCATCTTGGAACTGATCTTCGATAAAAAAATGATAGAGCCCATCAATACCTGATTCTGGAAATCCCTGTGCTCGCTGCTTTGTCTTCAACTCTTTTGTTGTATCACCATATCGTTTGAATAACTTTGCATACTGCCATAATCCTTTGCGAAGCATTACTGCTTTGCTTTTTGCATACAACACCCACGGCCAGGTATTGTGCTTTAAAACAACTCCATGCAAGTCCCACGCACAAAGGCATGCATGCAGATCAAACGGAATCAGCATCTTCCCTTGCGCATCGATAACGCCATCCGGAAACCGTTTTTTATCGTAAAACAAATTATAGCGAGCATTCCACCCTACCGTCTTATCTTCTGTCTTGAGAAAAATGTTTCGCTGAACTCCACAGCACGCAAAAAGTGCCACAAAAAAAATGATGATTTTTTTCATACCGCCCCTTTCTTTTTTGAAAAGGATACTGCAATGAAAAGGGGTTTTTGAACAGCTCTTCTCTCCTTACTCTCATCTTTTTCTTCTTTTCGTAAGAACAAGACATCTGTACCCCACTGCGCGCGGGGTACTTACATCCTGTTCGAAGAAAGAAAAAAGATGAAAGTAGGAAGAAAGGGGATATGTAAGGGGCTATTCCTGACAGTTCCTTACCACAAGTCCAAGCTGTTCAAGCGAATCTAAAAGACCATCGCACGTTTCCATTCGAACACCTCGTATACCAACCTTTTCTGCTGCCTTAATGTTCTCAGACATATCATCGATAAAAAGACACGATGCCGGATCAAGCGCATACCGTGTGAGCAATGCCGTATAGAGTGCTTGGTTCGGCTTGCCCATTCGTTCTTCACCTGAAATCATGATGCCATCGAAAAGCAATAGCAGATCTTTGTGTTTCTCCATCAAAAGAG
Source organism: uncultured Pseudomonadota bacterium (assembly GCA_964604015.1). GTDB lineage: Bacteria > Babelota > Babeliae > Babelales > CAIQNR01 > CANNBR01. Next base: position 10,403 of record CAZRXF010000008.1, on the reverse strand, counting down.
GAAATGAGGTTACATCCCAATTTGAAAGTACATAAAGCTGATACCCTTGCTCTTTAAGACTTCGAATGAGTTCAGCTACCGGCTCCATGACAACGACAGAACTAACAAGCAATTCTGGACTAAAAAGATGATCTGAAACCACCCCCCACACTTTGCGCATTCCCTCAGTGTGATGCGATTTTTCCAAATGTTTTTCGACATGAGTACGCGCCTCATCACTTGACATCCCGGTCAACCAATTAACCAAGATCGCGGGAAAAAGTGAGAGCATAGACGGATCATGTACTGCCATGCCATCTGAAACTTCATGCAAAAACCGAACCACTTCTTTGCGAACCGATGCCTGTTTAAAAAAGGAAAGCAGTTCTGGATGCTCCTTGATAAGTTCTTTCACCCGATTTTGCGGAAACATCCCAAATTGAGCAGTACTAAAAACAACATCTCCTAAATCGAAAATAACGGTCTTGATCGGCATCTGCGAAGCTGGCATAACCTGAATGACTGGTTCTTTACAAAATCCATCCGTCATTCCACACCCTACGCACAACATAAAAAACAGTTCTTTTGACGTCATAGCTCTTTACTCCTTTTTTATAAAGACATGCTCTTATGATTCACCTCAGAACCTAGTCACTTTTTTCTGGTTTATCAAAAGGACAAAACCGTCAGGCTTCTCTATGTTCTTCGTCTATCTTCTTACCAGTACTAAAAATCCAGACATCTTTAATGTGAGCTGGACGCAGTGTCTCGAACGCTGTTTAAAAGAACACAACAGTGGGCAATGCGCCCATACTCAAGAGGACGGACCGTGGACTTTGACCACCTACGTAGCCTTTAATGAAGCTCAGAAAGCCATAGATTTCGAACACTATTTAAAAACAGGTTCCGGAAGGTCCTTTGCCAAAAGACATCTTTACTACCTTTCCAAGTAGCAACTTTTCTGATCTCTGGTAATCTATTCCACGCTTACTCGTGCCCGTAGCTCAGTTGGATAGAGCGACGGACTTCTAATCCACCCGCCGCCGCCAAAGGCTAAGGCGTGGTGCCGCGACATAGCTCTTCGAGCGAAGTCGGGCAGGTCGCACGGCTGTAGAATCCATCGAAAAAAGTTCCCATGTTCTTCGTTTATCTTCTTACCAGCACTAAAAATTCAGACATCTTTTATGTGGGCAGGACGCAGTGTCTCGAACGCAGACTAAAAGAACACAACAGTGGGCAATGCGCCCACACACAAGAAAATAGGCCGTGGATTTTGACCACCTATGTAGCCTTTGATGAAGCTCAAAAAGCCATAAACTTCGAGCGCTATGTAAAAACAGGTTCCGGCAGGGCCTTTGCCAAAAGACATTTTTAATACCTCTGCAAGTAGCAACTTTTTTCATCTCTGGTAATCTATTCCACTCTTACTCGTGCCCGTAGCTCAGTTGGATAGAGCGACGGACTTCTAATCCGTAGGTCGCAGGTTCAAATCCTGCCGGGCACACCAGTTCATTCTGAGTTTTTTTGTAATCTTTCAAATTTCTTCTAATCCACCCGCCGCCGCGCTCTGCGCTAAGGCGTGGTGCCACGACGTAGCTCTTCGAGCAGAGTCGGGCAGGTCGCAGGTTCAAATCCTGCCGGGCACACCAGTCTATTATTTAATGTTCAATTCCAACCAGATCGCGAATATCTCCAAATAAAGCCCAAGTTTTACAACTATCTTTAGATCAATTAGGCTTCCGACGTTATGGTACAAAATGACGTCAAAAAAGATGCTGCTTTTCTTATGCCAGTACAAGAACATTTGCTCCTTTTAAAAGGTCAAAATGAAAGCGATCTGAATTACACACTTGAACTTGAGCTCAGCACTGATACGACCGATAGCGGTCTTCCCAAATTAAATCTCTGTTACATCTTTCCTAAAAAAATACCTGGAACAACTGAAGACCAGATTGGAGTGCTAGGCGGCACGTTTATAAAAGGCGCTTACTATGACACGCCTCATCAAGAAGAATTTAATCGAGTTCTTGAGCGCGCACGTACTTTCTTTGGAATACAGATTTAAAAGGCCGCCTTAAAGTTACTTAAGAGCTTCCGTAGAATGCTTACACAAGGGATTATGGTTTTTGCTCAAGTATAAGTTTCAATAGGGCGATTCTTTCAGCTAACGGGGGATGAGAGCTCGAACTATTATGAGGGATTGAAGGCATATTTGATCTTACCTTACAAGCAGTTAAGCCTGCACCCTTACACCCTTTACACAAGGTTTTGCTCACTTCATTAGCACGCGTTAACTCAGTGCGCGCGGACTCAAAAAAATCAATGTATCCCTGTAACTCATCTTTTGTTATATGCATCGCTGCAAATTGATCTGCTTGACGCTCAAAATGCCTACTTAAGCAACTTTTAAGAGAGAATGTGGTTCTTTGCAAAAAAACAAAAGAACTTATCCCAACCGCAAGAAATCCTGGATGAATAATAGTATCCAATCCACGCAAATGAGGCGTCATGGCATTCACAAGTTCCTTGCCGCACACTCCAGCCCCGTATGCAGCACACCAGACACCTATCTTTGCAAAAACTGAAACCAAAGCATGTTTAGCTAAATGATTATGTACAACGTGGCCAGCCTCATGATACATAACCCCCATCAGGCCTTTAGAATCAGGATTTCGTAAAAATTCTTCGCCCGATTGATTACAATTAATGACAGCACTGCTTCGATTCCAAGAAGAAATACCTATACCAGGAATCTGGGGAATACATTCGGGATTAATTTGGGAATTAGAATTTTCACCACGCTTAGTAATCCTCAGGTCCTTTATCCCCATCTTTTCAAAACGTTCTCTTATTGCATCATCTTGAAATGGCTCAGAATTATGCCAAGTGTTTCGATAAACCGCATATACTCCAAGTTCTTCGGCCCCTGGAACAACATCAAGTAGTACATTCAATGCTGTGTTAGTCATAAGATTTATATATTTTTCAGCCGTAAAAGTTAGCCCTTGAGAAGTATTAAGTGTTATTAAAACTAACACGATTAGCTGCTTTTTTATCATAAAATGATCTCTCTTTTGCCGGAAATAAACTCAAAATCTATCGCTCAAGTGGCCTTTGATTAGTCGCTGCCTGTAGCAACCCTAAGATGCTTACCCTAAGGCCCACTTCTGATGGATCCGAAATAGTGAGGCCAATAATGTAGTCCCGAAGAGAAAATGGATTATCTCGCGGAGCTTTCCACCAACGCGGATTCGGATCGGCACCTACAGCAAGTAAATTTCTGATCGCTTGTAAATCATCTTCAGCAGAACTCCAAAAATAGTCACTCACTGCTATACATAAAGCATCACCGAGAGCAGCTTTCACACTAGCTCCACCCCATTCTACTAACACTGCAAGTTTATCTAGCTCCTTCTTTGCGACATACACGGGGATATAAGAACGCGCGCCTAGTTGGTACAAGAAGCAAGGCTTCTCATCTTTTAAGAAACACTTAAGTTGCTCGGCAGTTTTCTCCGTCACCAACACCTCAAGCTCGTGATTCGCTAGTCCTTGTGCTCCAAGTGACCATCCCGATAAGCAAAAGCTGAGAACAACTTGTACTGTTCTTAACTCCATCCTCATCATGCTTATGCCATCAGTTCAGGAGCAACAAACAACGCCTTAAACTCAGCAGCTATTGTTTCTAGCTCAGCCTTAATGAGGTCAGAAATATCAGCCGTTTCATGAATGGTGCTGTACACCTGTGGATACACCGATTCAACATAGCTGACAAACTGAGAAACAAAGGAATGGATCGTTGGAAGCTCGACATCCTGTAAAAAGCCTTCTTGCAATACAAACAACATCAATGCTTCTTGGACAAAGTTGTAGGTAGTGTAATGCCCCTGCTTGAGTACTTCCATAGCGCGCTGTCCACGGGCAAGGCGGCGTTGTGCTTCTTTATCAAGATCAGCTGTGCCTAACTGTGCAAAATCCAAGAGTTCACGATACTGCGCAAGTTCAAGCCCCAAGGTTTTTGTCATCTTTTTTACTGCACGTGTTTGAGCAGCCCCACCGACACGCGAAACAGAAAGACCAATATTTACTGCAGGCCGAATCCCACTTTTAAACAGTTGGTCATCAAGGAAAACTTGGCCATCAGTAATCGAAATAAGGTTGGTAGGAATGTAGGCGGTGATGTCATCAGACTGTACTTCAATGATAGGAAGCGCTGTTAGCGAACCCCCTTTTGCAAGTTTGCCTGCTCGTTCTAAAAGACGTGAGTGAAGATAAAACACGTCACCAGGATACGCTTCACGCCCTGGTGGTCGTCGTAGCAGAAGTGACATTTCACGATACGCAACAGCATGGTTACTTAAGCTGTCATACACGATGAGGGCGTCGTGTCCTTTGTTGCGGAAATATTCCCCAATCGTACATCCAACGTACGGTGCAAGATACTGACACAAGACCGCATCACTCGAATCGGCACTCACCACAACCGTATACTCAAGTGCACCATTTTCACTTAGCAACTGCACCACACGGGCAAGATTTGCCTGACGTTGTCCAATGGATACGTAAATACAAAAAACGTTTTTACCTTTTTGATTCAAGATCGCATCAAGCGCCACCGCCGTTTTACCGGTACTTCGATTACCAATAATGAGTTCGCGCTGCCCTTTGCCTATTGGAACAAGCGAGTCGATTACTAAAATACCCGTCTGCAATGGCTCGTTAATCGGACTACGCTCAATAACACCAGGCGATGCTGCTTCTACAGGAGCTTTCTCAGTAATTTCAATATCTCCCAGCCCATCAATTGGAGTACCAACTGCATTAATAACACGCCCGAGAAGATTCATCCCCACGGGTGCTTTAAAGACATGTCCCGTGCGCCGTACTACTTCCAACTCAATGACAGGAGTTGTTGTATACAAGAGGAAGACAGAAACGTAACTTTCATCAAGATCGAGGATAATGCCTTTATTGCCCCCATCAAAGAGCACAATCTCGTTGTACACTGCATTTTCAAGACCGTGAACTCGACAAATCCCATCCCCCACCTGTACAACAATTCCTATTTGTTCCAGGTTCTCTTTTGGTCCATCCTGTAAAGCATTTTCAAAAAGAGAGACAAGATCTGTACTTTTTATTTTCATAAAAACCTCAGCGTCTTACGCTATTGTAGAGTGCCCGCAATTGAGCCTGAGCAGAATATTCCCAGAGATACTGCTCGTTAAAAATTCGTACTCCGGCAATCAGATCCGGATTAAGTTCATAGGAACAGAAAATCTGTCCCTCAACTTGTTCTTTTAAAAAATTTTCTATCGTTTTTCGTTCTTCTTTCTCTAATACCTGTGCGCTTTGAATAGTGAAAGTGACGATGCCCGCCTGCTCCTTATAAAGATCCGCAAGTTGATGAAACACATCTGCCAAAAGCAATGCCCGGCGCTGTTTAATTATGAGCATAATAAGAGAGTAGGAACAGTCAGGAAGTTTAAACTGTTTTATCAGAGCGAGCACCGCAGCACGTTTTGATTCAAAAGAAAGGAGTGAAAGATCCATAAAAAAACATGCCGGCTGATGAGTTTTGAAAAAGCGCTCAGCGCTTTCAAAGGCGGTAACATCATCCGCATCAAGTACATCATAGTAGGCCCCCAAAAAAGCCTGAGCATACCGTCGGGCAAGAAAGAGACCTGACCTATCCACGCGCCCCCCGCTTTCCTAAAGTTTTAATCAGTACTCCAAGATACTGTTCTTGATGTTTTTTATCTGCAAAAAAATCTCGTAATTCTTTTTCGGTACGAGTGAAAACTTCCGCGGTAACCGTACGTTTTACGTACTCATGACACAGACCATCTGCACGCATTTTAAGGTAAACATGAGAAGCCTGCTCAATTCTTTGACGTTCTGCACTACGCTCTTTTTCTTGCATGATAAGAGCCTCTTTCCAGAGTCCAATTTTTCCAAGAAGATGCTTTGCTCGTAGTTGACTTTCAGCTGTTTGGCGCGCAATCAAAGTACTTTTCTCTTGCAGATCAACCGCTTCTTTTTTCAGCCCAAGAATTCGCGTAGTACGCTCTTCCAAACTTTTTTTGATGTAGGGATATGCATACTTTTTTGTAAGATAGACACACGCCGCGCCAAGCACCGCCACATTGAGCAGTTTATTAACAAGACCTACCCAAGAAAACTCAGACATGCGCTATCCTTTTCACCACCAGTGCAACAACCGCATCAGCTGTCTGTTTACACAAGGCAACATCACATTCTCGGCCTACAAGAAACTGATCAATGGGAATGGTTTTAAGTGCAAGATCACGCGACACAGGGGGAAGTGCGATAGCAAACTGTTCTCGAATGTCAGCAAGTATTCGTACCTGCTCCTCTTCAACCTTGCGTAATGCCACCTGCCCAATGAGTACCGATTCTTGTAAGGAAGTAATAACATGGTCATCACTCCTTACTTCTTGAACGCATTCTTTAAGTAAGAAATGATCAAGAACTTTCCAGGCAACAACAAAGTTGCCAATCTGAATCAAAAGTGTGGCGTTAAGCGGACTCACTGGTCACCTCACGTTACAGGCAATACGTACCGTTATCGACCAAAAATTATGCAAGCACCACCGATAAGAGCAGCATACAATGCTGTGGTTTCAACAAGAATAAGCGCAAAAACCATCGCACTTCTAATTTGGTTAGCACTTTCTGGATATTTCCCAATATTCTCGCACGCCTTGGATCCAATCATCCCCATCCCCAATGCAGGCCCGAGCGTTCCCAGCCCTATGGCAATCGCAGCTCCCAAAAATGCTGCTCCGGTTACGTAGTTCTCCATGAGATACCCTTTCAAGATTGAAATCACACACATTTACGGTGTAGTCCGTCATTCTACTCCAGTTTTGCGCTTCCTTACAAGCAGGGAAAGGGAAAAAGTAAGTTTTGAGCGGGTTTTTCCCGAGTTGTTGCCTTTAAATAGATACGCAAGCCGCAACAGATGAAGGCTTTACCGGGTGAGAGACATTCATAAAATCCGCTATCTGAGCCAGATACTCTTCCATCTGGGCAGGATAATTTTCAAATTCCTTATCAGCCTCGATAACCAAAACCGGTACATCTTCCAGAGAATGAGAAAGTCCTTGCTTATTGACAAGCCATTGTTCGTGCTTCCCGTGCAAAAGTTGCAGATAATCCAGAGGAACTACCTTTTCCTCACTACGCGCACGTTTTTTTAGACGCTCGTAACTTTTTTCAGGCGAGGTACGCAAATAGATAAAGCCCGCCGGTTTTTGGACATAGTTTTCGATCAACCAGTCAAACCACTCTTGGTACAAACTCCATTCAAGGCCACTCATCGTTCCCATCTCAAAGCAATTTTTTGCAAAACAGTACCGATCAGAATAGACCGAACGCTCAAGAAGTTGGACGGCATGAGGTGTTTCCAATGCTTTTTTTTGTTGTTGAATTACACGGGTGATGAAAGCATAGGACTGGAAGGTATAAGCCCATCGTTGTGTATCTTGGTAAAAACGATCAAGCAAATTTTCACCAGCCGCTACACGCTGCCATTGATCAACAGGTTCAAATACAATCTGAACGGGAAGGCGATCTTGCACCAACCGCATAAAGGTCGATTTGCCTGCACCGATATTACCTTCAATGATAAAACTTCTTAAAAAAGGCATAGGACGTGTCATGAAAGCGGCTCCCTCGGACGACAGTTTCTTGAATACAGTTTGACAATTTAGCTCTTTTGTCATCACCAGGCGATTTAAGTATAATGACAGGCATAAAATTGAAGAGTACGCCGGGAAAACGCCTGTCTTTCCTCATGGTGATTACGGTAATGAAGTTTACGCAGGAAAAAAAAATTATGAAGTACGGCCGTTGTAATTTGTTAGTAATAACCCTGCTTCTTGGTACAGTACATGCTGCCAATTTTCAGGATGACACACCACATTATGGACAAACACCTGAAGAAAGCTTTAACGATCTTTTTGATACAGAAGAGGAAAATCTCTATCTTTCAGAAGCAGCAGCAGGAGAAAATCTTAACATTACACGTACCATCATCTCTCCTAATGATGCAATACAAAACCTTACCGATCCGGATCTAGTAAATGCACAAGTAATCTTGCAAAATCCACTTTATTACCGAAGCAATCCCCCCATTCGCCGCAATGTCATTGATTTTCCTATCTTCCAACAGTTTGTCCAACGCGGAGAACATCGCCAGGAATTCGCTTTCAAACCATTCTTTGTTCAAACATTCAAAGAGTATTTCTATAACACTAGGTCAAACATCAACTACTACATAGACATGCTCCAAAATGAATTAAACGCCCAAATTGATCTTTTAACACAAATTGAAGGCATCGACTTTAAAGGATTTAATCTTTCAAACGTTTTAGGACTCTTTGAAACAATATTTTTAGAACAAAGACGCGCAGGGTTCATGTTTGAATACGTAAGGGCAACAGAACGTTGGACACTTTCTCTTAGACTCCCTTTCCTCTACGATGAACATAATCTCAATATGCCCGAAGAAGATCAGGCAGCCGTTCAAAACAATCCATTTTTTAGCGACTCAAATTTTGATGAAATGACCTTTGCCCGTGAACATCTTATTGCAGACCGGTTAGGGTTTGGAGATACCAGGATCAACCTTGAATATCTCATTGTAGAATCAAAAAAACAAATTTTTAGTGCCGGAATTCGGGCAACTATTCCTACAGCATTTGCAGTCAAAAAGGGCCTCTATGGAACGACATTTAACGTCTACGCCTCTCCACCACCATTTAACCTGTACAATGATCTCTTGCTACCAGGATTAAGCACTCCTCCTGATCAAAATATCCCACTTGTAGAACAAAACATTCAAAGCTTTGGTAACGCAGTAATGGATCGACTCTCGACTATTTTACTTGAATCACCAAGCGGAAATAATCACCATCTTGGGCTTGGCATCTTTTCACATAACACGATGATCTTCACAAATCGTCTTTCTTTATCCGGGCTTGCCTCTGCTGAAATTCTTCTTCCTGCAACTGAACGCCGATTTTTCATTACATATACTCCCCAAGCTGCATACAACGTATTTGATTGGAATGATACTAGTCCTCAAAGCGGACAAATTCAGCAAAAATTAAACTTCTTAAACGAACAGTTTATTAATAAATTCTTTCCAACAGGCTATGACGTCACAGTATTTCCTGGATTTATTATTCAGAGTACATCTGCAATGACTTATGAAGGAAAACATATAGATTTTACTGTAGGAACTGATTTATGGTGGACCAGTCGTGAAAAATTTTTATCGATCAAGGCTCCAGAGAACATAAAAAAGACCATCCTTAATCCATACACAGCAAAAAAAGGCTATGGCTACCAATCAATGTTCTGGTTCTCACTTGAAAAGAAAGTCAAACCTGGGTCGACCTGGAGACTCGGTTTACGTGCCCAAGCAACTGCAAACAGTTTTGGAGTGGGGCAAGATTGGGGCGCTTGCATACTCATCCAAAAACAATTTTAAAAAGGAATTTTTATATGAATCATATAAAAAAAATTGTTTCACTTCTTGCTCTCACTCTTCAATCAACAAATCTTATTGCTGAAACTTTAACTACTGCTGTTCAACCAGATGCAGTTATTGGAGCCGTTTTGAGTCATAAAGCAAAAAAACGTAAACATACAAACTTTAAAGAACTTGAAATCATCAAAATGGTCGACGGAAAGTTTGGTCTTTTTGATGGGAAATCAGTCCTTGAATCATTTCAAGCACTCTCAAAAATACATGCTATTCAATATGGAGAAGTTGATAAAACGACTGGGAAGCGGGTTGGCCTTTATACCCTTGATGGTAAAAAAGTTACACTTCAAGAACTTGTCATCGAAGAACAGAAGCTCATGAGAGAAAAAATAGCTAAGGATAATATGCGCTGGAAGGCTCTTCATGCTACAACAACAGCTGCAAAAGATGATTTTAATGCTAAAATAAAACAGATGAGAAAAGAACAAGATCAAAGCGATATCGCAAAAAACATGAAACATAAGCTTATTTCATTCTTCTTGAAAGATCAGGGGAGAGAAACATCTCTCATGGCTAACGCAGATCATCCAGATGAAAAGAAACGCCTGTATGAAGCTTCTGCAACTGAGTTTTTCGCATTTTTAAACGATCTTAAACATTTTATTGAGGACATGGTTGAATCCTGCACTGAGGCACATAAACAATACAAAGAACTTCTACAAAAGCCTCACTAATCTTTCGACCAGAGAATAACGTTATCGATATGGAAACATTAAGCGGAACCGTTGAACGATTTTTATTTCAAGACAGTGAAAAAAGTTTTTGTGTTTTCCTGCTTAAAATCGAGCGTGAAACCTCAGTGGTTGTTCGTGCCCATGCAGTTTCTTTCCATCCAGGACAAGACGTGGAA